>NZ_JAABNI010000001.1:0-126516 GCF_009915995.1 Proteus sp. G2618
CTCTGTCATAACGAACAACATGAACAACGATACCCCTGTGATTTTTGTAGTAGCGATCAAGTTTGTTTGGGTTCTCATTGTTCATTGCCCCGCTCTCCACTTGAAAAATAAAAATCAGCCCATGCCTTTTTAAGCGATTGTCTATCTACCAAATGTGCCGGTTTCTTGTAGTTGTCTGGTTGTTCGTCAGAGGCTATGATTTCTACATAGCGAAATGACTGACTACCCGAGACAGGTAAACAACGAAATTGCTTTTTAGGTATTAAATGCGCTAATCTACTCATGCTAATTTCTCTTCACACAATTGAAATTTGCAAACCGAAGCCAGAGGCCGTACACCTTTGGCTTCACCCTTTCTGGATATAGCCATCTTTAATTTCTCTTTTGATGTAACGAAACAAACGCATTCATAAATGTGCGGGTCTGTGAAATTAATCCATCCAACATCATTTTTATCTTTTGCTCTTCATCACCATCAATAACGCCATCAGCTAAACTATCTTTCATCAATAAGGCTAAACGCCCTTGCATTTCGTCAACATTGCTTCGTAATGTGAATAACTCGGTTGTATCTAGTTCAGCTGGATTGACTCTATCCACCAACAAGCGATTTGATTCACGAGCAACAAACTCAGCAAACAAAACGGTTTTAGAGATATCCTGCATTGCTAACAGCTCGTTTAAATCAAACGAACGACAACCGTTTTTCTCATAAAGCTTGTTGTTGAACGATGTTAAAGACAGACCAAGCGCACCAGCCATTGCCTCACGCCCACCAGCTGTTGCCTCACACATTTCTTTCACTACCTGTTTTATTGATTGGTTACTCATTTCCTACCACCATTGATAAATTCTTGTAGTTAACTGCTTTAAACGGTTTTGTTATTGTTTTGGTAGACCATCGGTTTTATTTGGGTAGAGATCAGGTCGTAGTTGATGCGGTGATACAACCCAACCACCTAATTCACATAGTTGAATCACTCGCTCTGCTGGTACTTTGTTATTTTTAATCCAGTTAAAAACTGACTGAGGGGAATTAAAGCCAAACATTCGAGATACAGCAGATGGCACTCCGATTGTTCTAATTGCTTTTTCTGTATAATTTTCTTGGTGCATAGATGCCTCTCCTTAAGTAATACACCAATACTACTTAAAGTAGACAAATAAAACAACTTAAAATAGAAATGACAAGGGTGAGATTGGTGGATAGAATTCTACTTATGGTAGAAAATAATAAATACGATAGTTTCGCTAAACGACTAACCCAGCGAATGAAAGAGGTTAATGTAGATATTCGGCAATTGTCCGAACAAGTTGGTGTGTCTTATGAAATGGCACGTCGATATACATTAGGCACAGCCAAACCTAGAGATGATAAGATGGAATTAGTTGCTAAAACCGTTTTTTCAACCCCCGCATATCTTGACTATGGTGTAGGTCTACAATCTGATCCTCAAAACGAATTTAATAAAGATACAGCCACAGTTAGACAAATCGAGGCTTTTGCGTCAGCAGGAAATGGCTATATTAATAATCCATTCCCAGAAGTAGTTAGATCAATAGAAATACCACAAGAACGTATTTATGAGTTATTTGGTCGTAGTAATCTAGACGGCGTAATGATCATCAATGTGGATGGTGATAGCATGACTCCCACACTGAACCCTAAAGACTTACTTTTTATAGATACCAAAATAAATCAGTTCAATGGTGATGGTATTTATATCTTTAACTTTGAAGATTCTACCTTTATTAAACGATTGCAACGCGTTAAAGGTAGGAAGTTAGCTGTAATATCAGATAATGATTTTTACCCTCCATTTTTTATTGATGATCATGAAATACATGAAGTTTATTTTCATGGAAAGCTTATAAGAAGCCTACCAATGTCATTTAAACAATTCGCATAAACATTAAAACCAACTAAAAGTTGGTTTTTTTACGCCCCTGCTTTCTACTTTTAGTTGTTGACAATATCTACTTTTAGTTGCATTCTATTTCTAAAGCGAAATAAAGTGTGTGAAGAGAATACTTATGACAACTGAACCAGTAATTATACCGCCAGCCAATTTCACTGATGCAGATGTTGTTGATTGGATGAAAGAGAAACTATCGTCTATCAAAGTCATCGGTGAGTTAAACGCAAGACGTGAAGAGCTGGTGGATAAACTAGCAAAACTGGATGCTGAAATAGCAGAGTACGCAAATAAAAGTGCTATTCAGACCCAAAGAAAATGATTTTTATGTGTGAAGAGAACGTGTGAAGAGAACGTGTGAAGAGAAACAATTGTGTGGGGAGAAATTGGCGTGAATAACTCAATGAGTAAAAATGACAGTGGCAAAATCAATGTAAGCTTAATTCATATTGATCCTGCCAACTTTACTGGTGCTGAATTACACGAGATTTTATCTAAAGGCTTTTATCCCTTTGTTCGGCTTAAAGATAGACTGAATCTAGTAAGCTTCCAATTAGCTGAACTTTACCATGTTACAGATGAAGCAAACAAAGCAGCTACTGATGCTTTAAATATTTCCATCCACTACCGAGGGTCCAACCTAGAGAGAGATCTACTTCAAAATCATCAGAAGATAAAGGAGATTTTAGGTTTTCTAGAAAACTTCGAGCCTTTTCAGGTAGAGGGTATGCAAGGAGATGTTCCTGCAAAACTATAATTTTTTCGCTATCAGTAAGTTTAGAAAATTGGTCAGGTGGTAATGTAGTTTTATTATAAATAAATGATTTTAAAGTATTAGTGAATGACTGTTTAAACCAAATATTTATTTCATTTTTTCGATATTCGTAAGTAACGACTTCAATAAGAAATAAAAGATAGGCTTTCTTGCGTACAGAATGTGATCTTGGATCGTTATCTTTAAAATAACAAGGTTCTAGTTTGTGAGCATTACAAAGTGAATCACTTAAATCGGCCCATAAATTTGAATAAATAGACATAGGTATTTCCTTTTAATGTTGGGGTAAAGGAAATATAGCAAGCTTCCTTCTGTTGGGGAATAGAGGAAACCACCACCGCCTGAGGTGGGAAAATAATCAGGCACAATATTTAAAGTGTGAAGAGAAACAATGACTGGCTGAGTCTTAAACCATTAACGGGGGTGCGGTGATAATGTTCTGCCCAGTCAGCCATTTTTATAGAGTTAGTTTTAGGATTGGTGAATGCACAGGCTGATGTGCTAGGCATGAGGGTGACCAGGTTCCTAGGCTGGGTGTACCGATTGTGAGTATGTAGCTCAGATGGTAGAGCGGTGAAAAAATCATGTGTCGCTGGTTCGATTCCAGTCATACAAGTAGGAGATAAGCACCTACCACCAATCACTAAAACTAACTCAATAAACAAGGGTACTGGCATTCATCCATGACAGTCCATATCAGGTATCTACTGTAGCTAGTGCCCTTTCTTATTGTGTGAAGTGATAACGTGAGGTTATAGAAATGAGCCAAGAAGATCGTAAGACAAATGTTCCCGACTTTCTTTCCGAATTGGACGCTGGCGTTTTTGAAAATAAAGTCTCTGCTGTTTTAAATGATGTGGCTTTAGGCGTTTTAAATAATGGTGGAAAAGGCAAAGTCACTATTGAATTAGATATTGCTCGCCTTAGTAATTCAATGGAAGAAAAACGAGTTGAAATAACTCATAAACTTAAATTCTCTGCACCAACACCACGCGGAAAACGGGCTGAAGAAGACACCACAAAAACACCAATGTACGTGGGTAAAGGTGGTAAGTTGACTATTATGCAAGAAGACCAAGGTCAATTATTTTCTTTGCAAGGTCAGCCCGACGGGAAATTAAAATCCGTTAATTAGTTTCCTTATTTTTAATTAAACCTATCCATTTAATTTAATGCTTTTAAATAAGTAGGAGTTTATTCATGTCTCAATTAGACGGTAATGCTATTTCGCAAATTCAAAATATGGCGGTGGCTTCATTAAGTCTCGATGCAATAGAGAAGTCTCTTTGCCCTGCCATTGTCCTTCCTAATGACTTTAAAGTAAGTAGTTTAGAAAACTTACAAGAAGGTCGCTTCCGTTTCCGTGGTGAAATGAAAACAACAAGCATCAGTGATTTTGTTAAATACTCAATCAAGAATGCAATTGATGAAGGTGTTAGCTGCTTTATTGATGCCAATGAAATGAGTGCCAAAACTATTTTCAATATCGGCACAATTGGTGAGCCTGGTCATGCTGATAATACGGCTCTTGTGAAATTAAAACAAACAGCCCCATTCGCAGCACTATTAAAAATTGATGGTGTTAAACATCGTCAAAAAGAATTAGCGGAATGGTTAGAAGACTGGCGTGATTATTTAATGGCGTTCGATGCTAACGGTAATGTTCTAGATATCAAACAAGCTATTTCTGCTGTTCGCCGTATTACGATTGAATCAACACGCTCTGCTGAACATGAAGATCACGATTTTAGTGCCAAACGTTCAGTATTAGAAAATGTTGAAGCAAGAAGCAAAGATGTTATGCCAACAGCATTCCAGTTCACCTGCACTCCGTATGACGAGTTAAAAGAACGTAACATTAAATTGCGTTATAGCGTACTTACTGGCGGTGATGTTCCTACCTTAGTGCTCCGTATTGTTCAACTTGAAAACCTTGAAGAGCAAATCGCTCAAGAGTTTCGCAATCTGCTTTGTGATGAATTCGATGAAAGTGAAATCGAAACATTCATTGGCAAATTTTCAGCTTAATTATTAATTAATCGCCATCTTATTGGTGGCGATCCGCTAATATTAAAATAAAACATGTGTATGAGTTGTTGAATTTAAAAAGAAGAGCAATATTATTAACATTTGATAATATACACTATCCAACCATCTATAATAGCTAACATTTATTCTGGAATCACATATGATTAACAAAACACTTATATTATTCAATAAATTCATAGATACTATGCTTGCTTTATTTATATCAACTTTCATTATATACGCTATGTATTCTGATAAAGTGGATATAATAAACCTATCAATATTTCTCGCATCTATGTTGATATATTATATTTCAATATGGCGTACTAACTACGTATCTCAAGTGATTTTAAGGGCATTAACTCTAGCAATAATAATCATATCTGGGGTGTTAATTTATAAAGGAACTAATAATATAGTAAGTGATTTTTTTAAAATTTATTATTTTGAGAACACTATATTTTTCTCATTTCTATTTTTTGTTAATACATTTTTTTACTATATAAATCAAAATAAAATAAAAAAACGTGAAGTACAAAGAAAGAAAAAACTGAGGGAAGAAAGAGAAAAAAGAGAGAAAAAAGAGAGGGAAGAAATATATAATAGAATAAGTAGTTCATTAAATGAACTATCACAAGAAGTAATATTAATAAAAAATATTATAACTAAATAATCAATTGCTCACCGCATTAATTAATATCTATTAAAACTGTGTACGGACAGTGTGGAGAGAAAATATGTCAGCACTAATAAAATATATAAAAATGAAAGAAATGGTTCAATTGACAGGGAAAAGCAAAACTACGTTATGGAGAATGTATGCAAAGAGAAAGGAATTCCCAAAACCACAAAAAACAAAAGGTGGTACGTTTTTAGGCTGGCCAGAACATGTCTATGAAGAGTGGGTTAGAAGTGAAAAACTGTAATGCTAACTTGACCCGTTACTTGACCCGCATCTCTTGCGGGTTTCTTTTTAAAATCTTGTAACTCATTGATTTTAAATGGTACGCCCTACAGGATTCGAACCTGTGACCTACGGCTTAGAAGGCCGTTGCTCTATCCAACTGAGCTAAGGGCGCCTAGAGGAACTTAGACGTCAGCAATCACTGCTGATAACGGGTGTGAATTATACGTTCAACATTCTGAGAGTCAACGCTTTTTCAACGATATCAAACTATATGGTCAAAATATGGCAAGTATTCGACTGACAGATTGCTCTTGATCTGACAAAATAGACCAATACCGTAATTGAATAATTTGGATGTATAGATGTCAGCAAGAATTATAGATGGGAAATCGATTGCGCAGACCATCAGAAGTGAAGTTGCAGAAAAAGTAAAACAACGTATTAATACAGGAAAACGAGCGCCTGGTTTAGCTGTTATTTTAGTGGGTGATAACCCAGCATCACAGATTTATGTTGGAAGTAAACGTCGCGCTTGTGAAGAAGTAGGCTTTATTTCTCACTCCTATGATTTACCAGATACTACCAGTGAAGCTGATTTATTAAATCTTATCGACCAGCTTAATGCAGACAACACCATCGATGGTATCCTCGTTCAGCTCCCTTTACCTGCCGGAATTGATAATGTTAAGGTTTTAGAACGCATTCATCCTGATAAGGATGTGGATGGCTTTCACCCTTACAATATCGGTCGCCTATGCCAGCGAGCACCTAAATTACGCCCTTGCACACCTCGTGGTATTGTCACACTACTAGAGCGTTGTAATATTCCTATGAATGGCTTAAATGCCGTTATTATTGGTGCATCAAATATTGTTGGTCGCCCGATGAGCTTAGAACTATTACTTGCGGGTTGTACAACAACGGTTACTCACCGTTTTACTAAAGATCTGCGCTTTCATGTTGAGCACGCGGATTTAGTTGTTGTGGCGGTAGGTAAGCCTAACTTTATTCCTGGTGAGTGGATTAAACCGGGTGCAATCGTGATTGATGTCGGTATAAACCGTCTTGAAAGTGGTAAAGTTGTCGGGGATGTTGATTTTGAGGCAGCATCTCAACGTGCGGGCTGGATTTCTCCTGTCCCTGGTGGTGTAGGTCCAATGACAGTAGCCACACTTATTCAAAATACTTTGCAAGCATGCGAAGAGTATCACGACCCTGAAACAGGAAATAATTAATCGATGGAAACATTTCAATTAGATGGGCATGACTATGTCGAGCTTTGTGATTTATTAAAACTTCAAGGTTGGACTGAAAGCGGAGCTGCTGCTAAAAGTGTCATTGCTGAAGGTTTAGTGAGTGTTGACGGCGAAGTTGAAACCCGTAAACGCTGTAAAATTGTTGCAGGAAAAGTGGTCACCTTTGGTGAGTTTTCCGTTAGCGTCAGCAAATAATCAGCAAATTAATTAATATTGAAAAAGCGTCGCTATCTTAGCCTCGCTTTTTTCTTTTTAATCCTTTTTTGCCTTTAATTCGCATTTTCTCCCTCTTTTTTCTTATTTAGTCATATTCCAAAAAGAAAAATCAATATAACCAATTGAATTAAAATAAAATAATAAAATTTAATTTAATTTATTTAAATTTAGATCATCATTTTTAAGCCGATCTATGGTTATAATCTCCTTTCGCAGTTCAGCAAATTGTACATTTTATAAAAAAACAGATAAAAAGAAATGCTATAAGTTATTATTTTATATATGGATAACACTTTTTAACCATTACTGTAAAACTTCAGCAACAACCCTTTTTATTGATATTTTTATCCGTTTATTCATGTTTAAATGCCCTTAAATGTGATTTAGATCTAATTTATTTCTACTTTCATTAGGCAAAAGAACATTGTTTGTACTAAATTACAGGTTATAATTTGAAACGATTCAGCCTAACAGCACTATTTTAGTTGTTATTTTGTGATATTTAAGTCTTTCTTGCCCTTTATCTAACAGGAGATTTTATGCTCGACTTACCCACTCAAGGTATCTCTGTCTTTGCTAAATTGCAGCAAAAACCGATGCCTGTTCTTTTATTTAAGGTAAGGAACTAGCATGAAACGCAGAGTAGCAACCATCACACTTAACCCTGCATATGATCTTGTTGGTTTAAGTAATCCCATTGAACTTGGTGAAGTTAATCGTGTTAAAACGGCTGGCTTCCATGCTGCTGGTAAAGGCATCAATGTGGCTAAGGTTTTAAAAAGCCTTGGCGTTGATGTTACTGTTGGCGGTTTTTTAGGCAAAGAAAACCAAGATGGATTCCAAAAAGAGTTCAGTGACTCCGGTATCGCTAACCGTTTTCAAATGGTTGAAGGCCGTACTCGTATTAATGTCAAACTCACAGAGCCTAATGGCAAAGTGACTGACTTCAATTTTTCAGGTTTTGAAATCACAAAACAAGACTGGACTCGCTTTGTTAACGACACGCTAAGTTGGGCGGGTCAATTTGATATGATTTGTGTCAGCGGTAGTGTTCCCCCGAGTGTTGATCTCAATGATTTCACTGCGTGGATGACACGCTTACGTCGCGAATGTATGTGCTTGATCTTCGACAGTAGCAGAGATGCTTTTGTCGCAGGATTAAAAGCCTCTCCTTGGTTAGTTAAACCTAATCATCATGAATTAGAGATTTGGGCAGGCAGACCTTTACCTGAACTTTCTGATGTTGTACAAGCGGCACAAACATTACGTCAGCAAGGTATTGCCCATGTTGTTATTTCATTAGGTGAACAAGGTGCTATGTGGGTAAATGCATCAGGTGCATGGATGGCAAAACCACCTAAATGTGATGTTGTAAGTACAGTTGGTGCTGGAGATTCAATGGTGGGTGGTTTAATTTATGGTTTAATGATGCGACAAACCAGTGAGCACACCTTACGTCTAGCTACTGCTGTTTCTGCGCTTGCTGTAAGCCAAACCAATGTTGGTATTCACGATCGTGAACAATTAGCAAAAATGATGGCAGAAGTAGAATTAACTCCTCTAAAATTATAAGTAATAACATTCGGTGGTAAGTTGAATAATATTAAGTAGAATTACCACTGCCTTCATTAAATATATTAACGCTATGTTATAAAGCTCTAAAATAGAATCTCTTAAATTGATTAATATTTATTTATTATTAAATCAAACTTTATTTTTTCTATTTATTCGATAAACTTCACTTTAATAAAATTTGATAAAGATATTCTAAAGCCAATAAAAACTTATTTCTGTTTTTAGGAGAAGTTATGGAAAGGCCCATAGTACTTTTATGGATCCAAGTTATTTCGGTATTATTTTTAGGTGTAAGTTTATTTATATTAGTTGCCGGGGCACCAATTTATTTATTAGCAATGGCAATGGGTGGCGGCCAAACAATGCTAGTGGGTTTTTTCATCATGCTGTGTCTAATTATAACAATGATAATGCAAGTTACAGCATGGATAAAACTAGCTAGAAATAGTAGAAATGCTTACTCTTTTTTGAAAATTTCATGGGTATGTTTATCTATTTCGCTCTTTTTTATGCTTAGTATTTCGATGTCATTAACAAATATGTCAGAGATTGGCTTTGTTGTTTTTTCTATTATCGTTATCTTAACACATCGGCTTTTTTTCTCTGAAAATGTGATTTCTTATTTTGAAGATAAACAAAAAGATAACGAAAGAAAAACTAGTATTATTAGTCAATAAATTAATCATCAGACAAAAAATATCGGATATTAAATATCCGATATTTTTATATTAAACATGTATTAAGTGTAACTACTCAATCATTGTATTAATTATTACGACGCCAAACTGTTCCTTGAGGACCATCTTCTAAAACAATCCCCATCGCTGTTAATGCGTCACGAGCAACATCAGCAGCAGCCCAATCTTTATTTTTACGAGCATCATTACGCTGTTGAATTAACGATTCAATTTTTTCAACTTCACCAGCATCATCTGCTTTAGCGCCACTTTGTAAGAAGAATTCAGGCTCTTGCTCTAATAAACCTAATACCTTAGCAAGTTTACGTAATACCGCGGCTAAGCCATTCGCTGCATTCATATCAACTGATTTTAGGCGATTCACTTCACGAGCTAAATCAAACAAAACTGAATAAGCTTCTGGTGTATTAAAATCATCGTTCATTGCGTCAATAAATTGTGCTTCAAACGTTTCACCACCCACAGGTTGTGCATCTGCATCAGTGCCACGTAATGAAGTATAGAGGCGTTCTAATGCAGTACGAGCCTGTTTTAAGTTTTCTTCAGTGTAGTTAAGTTGACTACGATAATGGCCTGATAATAAGAAATAACGCACAGTTTCAGCATCGTAATAAGCCAATACATCACGAATAGTAAAAAAGTTATTAAGTGATTTAGACATTTTTTCTTTGTCTACCATCACCATACCAGAATGCATCCAGTAATTAACGTAAGGGCCATCATGGGCACAAGTTGATTGTGCAATCTCATTTTCGTGATGAGGGAACATTAAGTCTGAACCACCACCATGAATATCAAAATGATGTCCTAATTCTTTACCATTCATCGCAGAACATTCGATATGCCAACCCGGGCGGCCTTCTCCCCATGGAGACTCCCAGCTTGGTTCACCCGGTTTAGACATTTTCCATAAGACGAAATCCATTGGATTGCGTTTTACGTTAGCCACTTCAACACGAGCACCGGCTTGTAGTTGCTCTAAATCTTGGCGAGAAAGTAAACCATAATCAGGATCAGTATCAATCGCAAACATCACATCGCCATTGTCGGCAACGTAAGCATGTCCACGTTTAATTAACGCTTCTGTTAATTCTATAATTTCAGCAATATGGTGTGTTGCACGCGGCTCTGAATCAGGGCGAGCAATATTTAATGCATCAAAATCTTTATGCATTTCAGCTAACATACGAGTCGTTAATTGCTCACATGTTTCATTATTTTCAATCGCACGTTTGATGATTTTATCATCCACATCCGTTACGTTACGAACATAGTTAACATCGTATCCTAAGTAACGCAGATAACGGGTTATGGCGTCAAAAGCCACAAATGTACGTCCATGACCAATATGGCATAAGTCATAAATAGTGATGCCACACACGTACATACCTATTTTTCCTGCATGGATAGGTTTAAATTCTTCTTTTTGGCGAGTGAGAGTATTAAAAATCTTTAGCATCAGTGGACGTTCCCGTTTTCAACTGTACGTGTTTATTACGTTTTTATATAAAAGAAAATAACAATTACTATAACATGAATGTTTATTAGGATATTGGATCTTGAAGACAAAGCAAACTCAAGATTAGTACCTTTATCTTACTCCGCTTAACACTTATTTTCACTGTTCAATCGTTGATAGTGAACAATCAAACTTCTGTTATGTGGCTAAATTTTAGCGAAAAGTGTTTTTTTCTCTATTACTGATTTATTTAGCAAGAAAAATCAGAACGAGAAAAAGATGCATACTGACTAAATTAGGCAACTGTGATATAAAAACGGGACTGTTGTTTATGCCCAAATCTGGGTAAAGCTAAAATTATATTAGGATCTGAATATGGTTACTTTTCATACCAATTACGGCGATATCGTGATTAATACATTTGCAGACAAAGCACCTGCAACCGTAGAAAATTTTTTAGACTACTGTAAAGAAGGATTCTACGATAACACTATTTTCCACCGTGTCATCAATGGTTTTATGATCCAAGGTGGTGGCTTTGAACCAGGTATGAACCAAAAAGCGACCAAAGCGCCTGTAAGAAACGAAGCAAACAATGGCCTAGCAAACAACCGCGGTACATTAGCAATGGCTCGTACGAACGATCCACATTCTGCTACTGCTCAATTCTTTATCAACGTTGCAGACAACGATTTCTTAAACTTCCGTGCTGAAAACGCAAATGGTTGGGGATATTGTGTCTTTGCTGAAGTTGTTGAAGGCATGGACGTTGTTGATAAAATTAAAGCTGTTTCCACAGGTCGTAGCGGTTTCCACCAAGATGTTCCTCGTGAAGATATCGTCATTAAAAGTGTAACGGTTAGCGAATAAGCCTCACTTTTTATGTGTACGCTTTTTATTGCAGACCTGCATTTAAGTGAACATGAACCGGCAACCACTGCCGGTTTTCTTCGCTTTTTAAAAGAACAAGCTATTCATGCAAAAGCTCTTTATATCCTAGGTGATTTTTTTGATTTTTGGATAGGTGACGATGATCCTAATCCTTTGCATCAACAAATTGCTCAAGCTCTGATGACGCTAAAAAATGCAGGAGTACCTTGTTATTTTATTCATGGAAATCGTGATTTTTTAATTGGCTCTCGTTTTGCAAAAGAGAGTGGTATCACCTTACTTCCACAAGAAAAAGTACTCGAAATTGAGAAGCATCGCATCCTAATTTTGCATGGTGATACACTTTGTACAGATGATGAAGCGTATCAACGTTACCGTAAAAAAGTGCATAATAAATTTATTCAGCGCTTATTCTTACAACTGCCTCTATTTATTCGACTGCGTATCGCTGACAAAATGCGTTCACGTAGCCAGCACGAAAATCAGTATAAGTCTGATGCTATTATGGATGTTAATCCGCAGGCAGTGATTGATACTTTTAAGCATTTCAATACAGAATGGATGATCCATGGTCATACTCATCGTCCAGCAATTCATACTGTTAATATTGATGATAAAATACATTATCGTGGTGTATTAGGTGCTTGGCATACTGAAGGTTCTATGTTTAAAGTAACGGCTGAAAAAATAGAACTTATTCATTTTCCCTTCTAAGTTGTTTTGCTTATTTTCTACATAAAAAGGCTATTTTTTCTTTACGCAAACGTTTTCCTATGCGTATTAGCGTGATACTATCATGCTCAGTTTATTAGGCTATATCCGTTTATGCTTACAGGAGCAGTTAAGTAATGTCTTCTCAAGTTGGTCTAAATACCTCTTCCGCTCGTATCGCTATTGTAATGGGCTCTAAAAGTGACTGGGCAACAATGTCTCATGCCACTGATGTACTAGACGCACTACAACTTCCTTATCATGTTGAGATTGTCTCTGCACACCGTACCCCTGATAAGCTATTTAGCTTTGCAGAACAAGCCAAAAGTAATGGCTTTGATGTCATTATTGCCGGAGCAGGCGGTGCTGCCCATTTACCGGGTATGCTCGCAGCAAAAACACTCGTCCCTGTATTAGGTGTTCCTGTTCAAAGTGCAGCATTAAGCGGTGTTGATAGCCTTTACTCTATTGTACAAATGCCGAAAGGAATTCCTGTGGGAACCTTAGCGATTGGTAAAGCTGGTGCCGCCAATGCCGCTTTATTAGCCGCTCAAATTTTAGCATTACACTCCCCTACTATTTTTGAAGCACTAACAGCATGGCGTACTGCACAAACTGATGATGTCTTAAATAACCCTGATCCAAGGGAGGCACTATGAAGCCAGTTTGTGTTCTTGGAAATGGCCAACTAGGGCGAATGCTAAGACAAGCCGGTGAACCTTTAGGAATTGCAGTTTATCCAGTGGGATTAGATGCAGAACCTGAAGCAGTTCCTTATCAAAAAAGCATCATCACAGCTGAAATTGAACGCTGGCCTGAAACTGCACTCACCAAAGAATTAGAACGTCATACTAATTTTGTAAACCGTGACATTTTCCCATTGCTTGCCGATAGATTACCTCAAAAACAACTCCTTGATGAGCTAGGTTTAGCAACAGCACCTTGGCAACCATTAACATCACCAACACAATGGCCTGATATCTTCGCTCAATTGGGTGATTTTATTATTGTGAAGCGCCGTGTTGGTGGGTATGACGGTCGTGGTCAATGGCGAATTCATCCCGGTGAAGAACAACAATTACCTGCTGAAATTTATGGTGAGTGTATTGTTGAGCAAGGTATTCCTTTTTCAGGTGAAGTGTCATTAGTAGGTGCAAGAGATAGTAACGGAAATTGTGTTTTCTACCCTTTGACTCACAACCTGCATCAAGATGGCATTTTACGCATGAGTGTTGCCTTACCAACACCTGCGTCAAAACTACAACAATCAGCGGAAAAAATGCTGACCCCCATCCTTAATAAGCTCAATTATGTGGGTGTAATGGCGATGGAGTGCTTTATCGTTGGTGATAAATTACTTATTAACGAATTAGCCCCTCGAGTTCATAACAGTGGTCATTGGACACAAAATGGTGCCTCAATTAGCCAGTTTGAGTTACATCTACGTGCAATTTTGGATTTACCTATGCCAAAACCTGAGGTTTGCCAACCGGCAGTAATGGTTAATTTGATTGGTACTGATGTCAACCCTCAATGGCTTTCATTACCATTAGTTCATTTACATTGGTATGAAAAAGAAGTTCGCCCTGTCCGCAAAGTGGGCCATCTCAATCTTGTACATCGCGATAATCAACCACTGAAAGAGACACTCAAATCATTAAGCTTGATGCTTGATGATGCTTATCAGTACCCTATCAAATGGGCTTTAGAAAAATTAAGCTAGCAGTCCGACTCATAAAGTTAGAGAATAATAGCCTTTAAACGAACAGGCCTTAGATAAAGAGGTCTGTTATTCGCTATTTTCTCCTGATTATTCAGGTTACTGCACCCATTTGATGGAGTCAGGATGCAAGCCACGCAACAGACTTTTGGGCCCGCTTATCAGTGGAGTATGCTGATATTATTGGGCTTTGTGTATTTTTTAGCTACCGCAACCACATTTACTTCTTTAGGCGTTGTTCTTCCTAGTATGATAAACGAGCTAGAGTGGAACTGGACTCAAGCAGGCCTTGGCTTTACGTTATTAGGATTAACCTGCGGTCTTGCGAGTTTTTTACCTACATTGCTGATCCGTAAATTAAGTGTTCGCCTTACACTACTTATCGGATTAATCATTTTTGTCAGTGGTTTCTATTTTCTTTATGAAACATACACCATTGCACGTTATTTTCTCGGTACTGCGCTGTTAGGTATTGGTTTTACGCTACTGGCTACTGTACCCGGTACTTATGTTATTTCCCGCTTATTTGAAAAACAGTCCTTTGCCTTTGGTGTTTATTTTACCATTGGTGGGTTAGGTGGTGTTGCTGGGCCTTGGATCTATTTTTTAGCAACCCATTTATGGCATACATGGCGAATGCACTGGCTTATTTCAGCGATCACACTTACTCTTGTTACTCTTCTCACTATTTTATTTTTACGCGAAGGCACTAAAGAACAAGAGCACGCAAAAAAAATTAGCCAACTTCAAACCACAAAACGTATCTATCAAACTAAAGAGATTTGGACGGCTCGTCATGCTTTAAGAACATGGCAATTTTATGTTATTGCTGCGACTTATACGGCCTTTTTATGGTGTGGGATCACGGTCAATAGTTTTGCTGTTGCACATATTATTGAAAATGGTTTTGGTGAAACTATTGCCGCAACACTATTGAGTAGTATGGCATTTATTAATGCTTTCTCACGCCTAGCTGGTGGGGCTATTGGTGAATGGTTAGAACCTAAAAAATTACTTATCGCAAGTTTAAGTATTATTATCATTGGGTTGCTCTCACTAAGTATGGCTAATTCTTGGATTTACCTAATCTTATTTACGGTTTGTGTCGGTATCGGTTATGGCATGACATTCTTAGCATCAAGTATTTTACTTGCTAATTATTTTGGCCGCTCTCCTTACCTTGAGCTATTTTCAGTGATGAATTTAATTTCAACACTGGCTTGTTTAGCACCTTTCTTTGCTGGAGCAATCAAAGATATTTCAGGTAGTTTTACACCTGCATTCTTGATTTTAACCATCCCTGTTTTACTGATTTTAGCGATAACACTGTTTATGAAACCACCAGTCTATCCTAAATTTCAGCATGCAAGTGAACAAGAAAAGTAACCATTAAATAAGCAAGATAGTGAGTTTCGTATTATAAGAACGCATTTTCTAAGGAGACATTAAGCTGATGAATGATGCATTAATAATAAAATACTCAATAGGTGTTGGCATAGCTTTAGCCTGTTTTGTTGGTTTTGTCGCCGTATCTTTTTTTCATGACAAAAAGAAAAAACGCCGCAGAAATATTATTATTCATATCAGCCAAGCTATCTTGCTTTGTAGTTTAGTGCTTATCTTAAGCCAATATTGTGAAATGGCCGTGGTCGATTTTAATCTCCACTTTATCTCCTTTAGGATGATTAATTTTTTCACCTATGTCGGCATTGCATTAATTTTAATGAGAAAGTTTTTCTTACTAATTAATCGATTAGAAAAAGTTCAAATTAAAAAAGGTAGTGACCCTACTTCTGCTCGTATTATTTCTCGCATATTTAAAATCACTCTATTTGTCATTATCATTTTATTGTTCGGTGAGCATTTTGGTATGAGCTTATCCGGCTTAATGACATTTGGCGGATTAGGTGGTATCGCCATTGGCATGGCAAGTAAAGATGTATTAAGTAATCTTTTCTCAGGGGTCATGCTCTATTTCGATCGTCCTTTTAATATTGGTGATTGGGTTCGATCTCCTGATCGTAATATTGAAGGAACAGTAGTTGAAATTGGATGGCGTATTACCAAAATTATCACGTTTGATCATCGACCACTTTATATTCCTAACTCAATTTTTTCCTCTATTAGTGTGGAAAACCCGGGAAGAATGACTAATCGACGTATTGAAACTGAACTCGGTTTACGTTACGAAGATTCAGATAAAATTGGCGTGATCGTTGAAGATATTCGCACCATGCTGATGCAAAATGACAAAATCGATACACAACAAACTTTGTTAGTCTATTTTAATCAATTTGCAGACTCTTCACTCAATATCATGGTGTATTGTTTTACTAAAACAACAGTATGGGCGCAGTGGCTTGAAGCTCAGCAAGAAGTCTATTTAAAGATAATTGAGATTGTGCATAAACATGGCGCTGATTTTGCTTTTCCATCTCAAACGGTCTATATCGAAAAACCTTCTCCAATTACCCAATAATACAAAATGGATAAGTTTATTTTCTCATAAACTTATCCATTCACCCACTTGCCAAAGTGGTGAATTATGCGTTTCAAATGCATAAAACCACCTAATTTATCTTTTAATTTATTTCAATCACATTCACAACCAAGTATATTGTTCGCCAATTCTTCTATTGATAAAAACGCGAGTATAATGAAAAAAATGAAGTTGGCGTGTCACCCTACTCTTTCACACTATTTTTATTGTGAACGTCCGATTGTTGATATTGTTGATGCAAATTTAACGCAAGTGTCAGCAGTAGTTTTGTCATTGTCAGATATTGAGTCTGGCGAACTATATCGCATTCATCAAACAGGCTTTCAACTCCCCGTATTTATTGCAGTTAATCTTAATGATACAGTCAGTGCTGAATTACTTAATCAAGTTTCAGGGATTGTGATTACAGATAAAAGCGCACATCAAAAAAATAGTACGTTGATTAATGAAGCTGCACAGCAATATGAAAAGAGTCTGACAACACCATTTTTTTCACGCTTAGTGAATTATGTTGCCGAAAAGAACGTTGCTTTTGATTGTCCCGGTCATCAAGGCGGGGAGTTCTTTCGTCGTCATCCCGCAGGGGAACAGTTTTATCAATATTTTGGTGAGAATCTATTTCGCTCTGATCTCTGTAATGCTGATGTGGAAATGGGTGATTTACTTATTCATGAAGGTGCGCCTTATGAGGCCCAAACTTTCGCAGCGCAAGTGTTTAATGCCGATAAAACCTATTTTGTTTTAAATGGAACATCCTCTTCTAATAAAGTTGCCTTAAATGCCTTATTGGCACCGAATGATTTAGTGCTATTTGATAGAAATAACCATAAATCCAATCATCATGGCGCGTTACTTCAAGCCGGAGCGACACCTATTTATTTAGAAACCGCTCGTAATCCCTTTGGCTTTATCGGAGGTATAGATGCACATTGCTTTGAAGAGAGCTATTTACGCCAACAAATCGCAGAAATTACGCCAGAACGCCAATTCGATAAACGCCCTTTTCGCTTAGCCGTTATTCAACTGGGTACTTATGACGGTACGATTTACAACGCAAGACAAGTTGTCGATAAAATTGGTCATCTTTGTGATTACATTTTATTTGATTCTGCATGGGTTGGTTATGAACAATTCATTCCGATGATGAAACAGTGTTCCCCTTTATTACTAACGCTTAATAAAGACGATCCCGGTATTCTGGTTACTCAATCAGTTCATAAGCAATTAGCGGGCTTTTCACAAACCTCACAGATACATAAAAAAGATGCGCACCTTAAAGGGCAATCACGTTATGTTAATCATAAACGTATGAATAATGCTTTTATGATCCATGCGTCCACCAGCCCATTTTATCCCCTTTTTGCGGCTCTTGATGTCAATGCAAAAATGCATTCGGGTAAAAGTGGTGAAGCAATGTGGATGAGTTGCGTAAAACAAGGCATCGAAGCTCGTAAATCATTACTAAAACAGTGTCAGTTTATTAAGCCATTTATTCCTGAAGTAGTTGATGGACTTGCTTGGCAAGATCACGACACCGATGAAATCGCTCACGATCAACGTTTTTTCAATTTTATTCCTAATGATAATTGGCACTCATTTGAAGGTTACGCCACCAATCAATACTTTGTTGATCCTTGCAAATTAATGCTTACAACGCCGGGGATCGATCCTCATACAGGGGAATATGAATCCTTTGGTGTACCAGCATCTATTTTGGCAAATTATCTACGTGAGCACGGTGTTATTCCTGAAAAAAGCGACCTTAATTCAATCTTATTTTTGCTGACTCCCGCAGAGGATCAAGCGAAATTTGATCGCTTAACCTCTTTGATTGTTCAATTTGAAAAGTACTTAGTTGAAGATGTGCCATTAGAAAATATATTGCCTTCTGTTTATCGTCGCTATCAATCTCGTTATCAGGGCTATACATTGCGTCAACTCTGTCAGGAAATGCATGATATTTGTGTCACATATAATATCAAGTTGCTACAAAAACAGATGTTTAGAAAAAGTCATTTTCCTAAGCGAGCACTAAGTCCGCAACAAGCTAATATTGAGTTTGTTCGTGGTAATATTGAGTTTTTACCTTTAAATAAATTAGCAGGCAGAATTGCCGCAGAAGGTGCTTTACCTTATCCACCAGGTGTTTTATGTGCTGTCCCCGGTGAAATTTGGGATGGTGCTGTTTTACGCTATTTTCAGGCACTTGAAGTCACGATTAATCAACTACCAGGTTTTTCAACTGAACTTCAAGGAGTTTATATTTATGATGAAGATGATGGCAGCAAGCGCATTTATGCTTATGTTATAAAAGAATAATTGTCTAATCCTTCCCCATAAAAAATGCTGATATTTAATAACATCAGCATTTTTATTTAACTCTATTTATAAGCCCAACTTATTTCAACTATTCGCCTTGAATTCGTCGATACTGCCCTTTATCTTGCAACAATCTGATCCCTAAGATACTGCCACATAATGAAAGTAATAGTGCAGCAACAATAGGTACAATGATCCACATTCCCCATTGCGGTTGCCAAGGGAAATTAAACACCGATATTTGTAATAAACTTAATGCAACCTCCGCACCAATCGCCGCAGCTAATCCCGCCATTAAACCTAATAATGCAAATTCAGCCCAAAGAGTCTGTCTTAATAATGAATTACCTGCGCCTAATGTTCGATATACCACTAGCTCAATACGTCGCTGTGTCATTCCTACCTGAATTTGGGCAACTAACAATAACGCACCACAGATCATTACCAATCCAACCATAATCTCCAATGCTCGACTGACTTGCTGTAAGATTTGTTGAACTTGCTGAATTAATGCGCCTGTATCTAATACGCTTACAGTTGGAAATTGCCGATTAAGTGCCGTAATTAACGTCCCTTCACCATTGTAATAAAAACTACTCATCCATTTTTCTGGCTGATTACTTAACCCTTCTTCAGAGAAGATAAAGAAGAAGTTAGGACGCATATTTTCCCAATCAACATGGCGAATGCTAGTAACAATCGACTTAAATTCACGAGTATCACCAACAAATGTTAATTCATCACCCAATTTAATTTCGAGTTGTTCAGCAACACCTTGATCAAGAGAAACACCATTTCCCACTGGAGGCCATGTTCCCTCAACAATCACGTTATCTTTTGGCAACTCGCTATGCCACGTTAAGTTAAGCTCTCGACGAACAGTGTTATTACCAGCATCACGTTTATCTGCCCACTCTTTAGCATTATTCTCATTAATCTGCGTTAAGCGCGCTAATACCACAGGAAATGCATCCGTTGGTTCAACGTTATACTTTGCCAACAAGGTATTAACTTCTTGAACTTGAGGTGCAGACATATTGATCAGAAAGTAATTAGGGCTATCTTCGGGTAACTGTTTTTGCCATTTATCTAATAAATCACCTTGGATCAGCACCAATAGTGTTAACAACATAAATGAAAGTGCAAAAGCAGCCAATTGAGTCATGGTCTGAAAAGGCTGTCGCAACAAGCGAGTTACTGCTAAGCGCGCACTGAGTTGGCGAAATTTAAACTGCTTTAACACCCACAATCCAAGCCAACCAATCCCCCCCAATAAAAAAGCAATAACAACAACACCAAATAGAATTGACCAGAGTAAAACGCCCGTCCCCGCAAAAAGCGTCAAAGCACCAACAATAATTAAGCCTACAATCGGTAAATAGTAACGAAGAGGCCAGATAGGTGCCGTGGTATCACTTCTTAATACACGAGAAGGTTGTGTCGCCATTAGTTGATAATAAGGTCTTAATCCTGTTAATAAAGCTATTAACAACAAGGAACCCACTGACCATACCCATGGTAAGAAACTCGCTTCAGGTAAACTTTTAGGTAACACTGGTGCTAAAATTTGTAGCAATATTGCCTCAAAAACAAGCCCGACTAATGAGCCTACAACAATAGCACCAATTAAGATCACCCCCCACTGCCCAACGATCCACTTTCTCAATGCCCGTTTATCTGCACCTAGTGTTTTTAATACCGCGATTAAGGTATGACGAGTCCGGCAATAATGAGCCATTGAAACAGCAACCGCTGATATAGCAAGCAATAATGTCAATAGAGCTGATAGCAAAAGAAAGTTTTTTGCACGCTCCATTGATTGTGAAAGTGCCCCGCTATCTTGTTTTAAACTATTCCAACGCTGATCTGGCTTTAATAGTGGGTCGAAGCGTTGCTGATAACTATCAATCACCGCTTCATCGCCCGCAAACATATAGCGATAAGTCAGGCGGCTTCCGGGTTGCACAGCTCCAGTTGCTTCCACATCATCAAGATTAATTAAAATACGGGGGGCGATTTGAAAAGGATTAAACCCACTGTCTGGCTCTTGAATTAATACACCACTGATAGTAAATGAAGCATCGCCTACATCAATATTATCGCCGACTTTTATATCAAGTAATTCAAGTAATCTAGCACCAACAAGGGCCGTCCCTTTTTCAGGCTTTAAGCCTGCTGGCTCTGTTTCTAACTCACCATACAATGGATATAAATTATCTGCGCCTTTCACCAACGCAAGCTGAGGTGTATCACCTTCAGGCGCATAAGACATGGTAGTAAATTGCATTTGACGGCTGAGGGTTAACCCTTCCTTCTTCGCCTCAGCAAGCCAGTTTTCATCAACAGGATAAGATGCACGTAAGACTAAATCACCAGCGATCAAATCGCGGCTTTGAGCATAAATGCTTTTATCGATGCGATCACCTATCCGCCCTAAAGCGAGCACACAAGCAACTGCCAGCGCTAAAGAAAGCCAAACAATTAATAATGCAGGAGAACGCCATTCACGCCAAAACCAACGCCAAATCATGACTCCTCCTTAAGTTGTCCATCAACTAATCGTAATCGTCTTTGACAACGAGCAGCTAGCTCATTGTCATGAGTCACTAAAATCAAGGTTGTTGCATAATCTCGGTTAAGAGAGAACAACAAGTCAGCAATTTTATCGCCAGTTTTACGATCAAGGTTCCCTGTTGGTTCATCCGCAAAAAGAATGGCAGGTTGAGTGCAAAATGCTCTTGCTAATGCAACGCGCTGTTGCTCACCGCCAGAAAGCTGTGCTGGCATATGGTATAAACGTTCACCTAACCCTAACAGCTTAAGTAAATCAACTGCACGCGCATGGCTGTGCTTTTCTGACTCACCTTTTAATAATGCGGGCAACTGCACATTTTCAAGTGCATTCAATGTTGGGATCAACATAAATGATTGAAAAACAAAACCAACATGTTCAGCACGCAACTTGGCACGCTCTTCTTCATTCATTTTTGTGAGATCTTCCCCCATCAAATGCACATTGCCAGAGGTGCCATCATCTAACCCCGCGATGATCCCTAACAGGGTCGATTTACCCGATCCTGACTCACCAATTAACGCAATTGTTTGTGCAGGCTCGACAACTAGCTCAACACCCTGCAATATAGAGATCTGACTATCACCTTGTCCTACTTGTTTGGTTAACTGATGAACTTCAAGAACCTTTTCCGTCGACATACATTTTTCCTTATCGTTATGATGATGTTTAGCTTTAAGGCAATTGCTGCTGATACCTTTTTGATCTTTGGTGACAGCTTGAGTGCAGGATACCGTCTTCCAATTGAAAGCGCATGGCCACAACGCCTTGCTGATAAATGGAAAACAACCTACCCTGATATTAATGTTGTTAATGCAAGCATTAGTGGTGAAACAGCCTTTCAGGGACAAAATAGGCTTCCTGATTTATTAAAACAGCATCAACCACGCTGGGTTTTAATTGAATTAGGTGCAAATGATGGTTTACAGGGATACCCTGTTGCACAAACAAAAGAGGCATTACAAAACATCATTACACAAGTGAAAGATGCCGGTGCAACGCCACTTTTTATGCAAATAATGATTTCACCTAATTACGGTAAACGTTATACACAATCATTTTCAGCTATCTATCCAAAACTCGCTGAAGATAATGCGCTTCCTCTGCTTCCTTTTTATATGGAGAAAATCGCTGATAAGCCTGAGTGGATGCAAAATGACAGCATACACCCCAATGAAGATGCTCAGCCTTTTATTACGCAGTGGATGGATGAAACATTATCCCCTTACCTAACACGTTAGACTATTCTGACAGTAGTTGACGTAGATTAAACGAGATTAATTGTAAAATTATGCAAAAAACGGTATTGATTACAGGAAGTTCCAGTGGAATAGGACTCTGTGCAGCAAAAGCACTACAGAAAAGAGGCTATCGAGTTCTTGCTGCTTGCCGTAAAGGTGAAGACCTTGAACGCATGGAAACACTGGGATTAGAACCTATTCATCTTGACCTTGATGATCCAAAAAGTGTTAAAAATGCAGCACTAGAAGTTATTCGCCTGACAAACGGTCGTTTATATGGATTATTTAATAATGGCGGATTTGGTGTTTATGGCCCATTAGATGCCATTACTCGCCAACAAATGGAAAAACAGTTTTCGACTAACTTTTTTGGTTTACATCAGCTTACTACATTACTTCTACCTGCAATGTTACCTCATGGAGAAGGACGTATTATTCAAACGAGTTCTGTAATGGGGATTATCTCAACGCCAGGTCGAGGTGCTTATGCAGCCAGTAAATATGCTGTAGAAGCATGGTCTGATGCGCTAAGAATGGAAATAGCGCATACTGGAGTTAAGGTGAGTTTAATAGAGCCAGGCCCAATACGAACTTGTTTCACTGAGAATGTCGCTCAAGCTGAAAAAGATAAACCTGTAAAAAATCCGGGGATTGCGAGTCGTTTCACATTAACGCCTGAAGATGTCGTGAAAAAGCTCATTCATGCTTTAGAAAGCCCAAAACCTAAGATACGTTATCCCGTAACCTTATTAACTTACGCTGTCAGAATACTAAAGCGCTTTCTACCTGATATTTTAATGGATACAATTCTCAGTCGCCAAAGTGGCAAGGCTTGATTTTTCAGTATCCACCCTTACTTATTAATAAAATAGCTTTATAAATCGCATCTATATTTAAAACTCTCAAAAAGGGACAAGCTAATGTTAGCAACTGCACATATTGTTGATGTAAATGAATCAAATATTCAACAAATTATAGAACAATCCATGACGAAACCGGTCATGATGTACTTCTATTCAGAACGTAGCCCTCATTGTGCAGAGCTTGGCGCAACATTAGATAAACTGGCAGCCGAATTTGCTGATCAATTTATTTTGGCAAAATTGGATTGTGATGTTGAACAAATGATTGCCTCACAGTTTGGTCTACGTGCTATTCCAACAGTTTATATATTGCAAGAAGGTCGCCCAGTTGATGGTTTCCAAGGCCCTCAACCTGAAGAAGCAATTCGCCAAGTTTTAGCCAATGTATTACCTAAACCAGAAGAGTTGAAAGCGGCACAAGCCGCACAATTACTTTCTGAAGGAAAAGCAGAAGATGCTTTACCTCTGCTAAAAGAAGCGCATCAACTCGCACCTAAAAATAGTGAAATTACGCTTGCGCTAGCAGGTGCTTTAATTTCTTTAAATAAAAATGAAGAAGCTCAAACCTTGTTAATGACTATCCCATTACAAGATCAAGATAGTTACTACCACAGTTTGTTAGCGCAAATTGAATTACAAAAACAGGCTGCTGATACGCCTGAAATTCAACAGTTACAAAACGATTTTAATCAACAGCCTGAAAATACCGATCTTGCTATTCAGCTTGCACTAAAATTACATGAAGTTGCTCGTAATGAAGAAGCGTTAGAATTGCTATTTAGCTTTATCAAAAAAGATCTAAATGCAGGTGACGGACAAGTTAAGAAAACCCTGATGGATATTTTATCAGCATTAGGTACTAATGATAATTTGGCGTCTAAATATCGTCGCATGGTGTATTCTTTACTTTATTAATTTTATTTTCTTATTAGAGCAGATTTAGGACAGGTATATGGAAATAGGCATTGGTATTATCATCTTATTCGCTATTATTTTAGTTTTATGTGGTGTTAAAACCGTTCCACAGGGTTATCAGTGGACTGTCGAACGTTTTGGTCGTTACACTCGTACTCTGGCCCCTGGTCTTCAAATCCTTATACCTTTTGTCGATCGTATTGGGCGCCGTATCAACATGATGGAGCAAGTGCTTGATATTCCTTCTCAAGAAGTCATTTCTCGTGATAACGCCAACGTCAGCATCGATGCCGTCTGCTTTATTCAAGTGATCGACCCTGTAAAAGCTGCTTATGAAGTCAATAATCTTGAGCTTGCCATTATTAATTTAACACTCACTAATATTCGTACAGTGTTAGGTTCAATGGAGCTTGATGAAATTCTTTCTCAGCGTGACCAAATCAATAGTCGCCTGTTACTGATTGTCGATGATGCAACAAACCCTTGGGGTATCAAAATTACCCGTATCGAAATTCGTGATGTCCGCCCACCAAAAGAATTGATTTCTGCAATGAATGCGCAGATGAAAGCTGAGCGAACTAAACGTGCCGACATTCTTGAAGCTGAAGGTATTCGTCAAGCTGCTATCTTGAAAGCTGAAGGTGAGAAACAAGGGCAAATTCTGAAGGCTGAAGGTGAGCGTCAATCTGCATTCTTACAAGCAGAAGCCCGTGAACGTGCAGCAGAAGCTGAAGCTAAGGCAACACAAATGGTATCTGAGGCCATCGCAAAAGGTGATATGCAAGCAATTAACTACTTTGTTGCTCAAAAATATACTGATGCGCTGTCTCAAATTGGTTCAGCTAATAACAGTAAAGTTATTATGATGCCACTAGAAGCAAGTAATCTTATGGGTGCTATTGGCGGTATTTCTGAATTACTCAATACCAAAAAAAGTGACTCAGGCAACAAGAGCAATTAATTATGATTGAATGGATTAGTGCTCAACCTGCACTTTTCTGGCTTTGTCTTGGTGGTTTGCTGTTAATTACAGAAATGTTAGGAACAGCAGGATACCTTTTATGGTCAGGAATGGCTGCTCTATGTGTATCGTTGATCACATGGATATTGCCTATTAGCTGGCCTATTCAAGGTGTTTTATTTGCGATATTAACAGTTATTAGTGCTATTTTTTGGCACCTTTGGCTTAAACGCAGAAAACAATCAAAAGAAGCCGAGAACTTAAATCAGAAAAGTCATCAACTAATTGGTGTTCATGCTGTTTTATTATCAGATACGGAAAACGGTTTTAGTCGCGTTAAATTAGCTGATGGTAGTTGGCGTGTTTATTCAGACACGCCATTACTTGCAGGCGATAAGGTAACAGTAACCGAGATTGATGGTATTACCTTACGAGTGATTGCACTTAAACCGGCTGTTTCTGGTGATGACATCCCCCCGACAAATGATTGATGATCGGGCAATCTGCTCCGTCATCACCGGGACATTCGCTGGCCAACAAAAGTAATCGCTGGCGAATGGCATTAAGCTCATTAATTGTTTTCTCAATTTCAGCCACTTTTTTTAAGGTGGCTTCTTTCACGTCTGAACTATGACGAGAAGGATTTCTTAGCAACATTAATAAAGCTCGGCACTCTTCTAAACTAAAGCCAACTTCTCTTGCTTGGCGCAATAAAGTTAATTCTTCAATATGTTGAACCTGATAATAACGATAGCCGTTTTCACCTCTTCCTGGTGGTGTTATCAAGTCTTTTTCTTCATAAAACCGAATAGCTTTAGCCGTTAATCCTGTTTTACTTGCGATTTCACTAATATTCAAAATTCCCCCTTGACCTTCCCCTTGCGGAAAGGTTTAGCCTTTATCTCTGATAAGAAAAAACCTTTAAAGAAAGCAAGTTACCGAATATTGCGCAATAATAGAGGTAACGCTTTTATGACGGAGATAATTAACATGGCAAAAACTATAATACTCTCATTGAAAGGACTTTCATGCTCTCACTGTGTCAACAGTGTAAAAAAAGCACTTGATGCTCGCAATGACATAGAGCAGGCAATTGTGACTATTCAATACGCTAAAATTGACAGCGATGCAACTGCTGAAAGCTTAATCAAAACAATTGAAGATGCAGGATATGAAGCAAGTGTTGCAACACAACCTGATGTAAAATTAAGCCTAAGCGGACTTAACTGCATGAAGTGTGTTGGTAAAACTGAAAAAGCATTATTAGCTGTTGAAGGTGTTGCAGCCGTTAATGTAACAAAAGAGTCAGCTGAAATCTTTGGTGACGCAGATGCGGATACTTTAATTTCAGCGATTACGGCTGAAGGTTTTCAAGCAAGTTTAGCGCCTGCTGATAACATAATTCACTTAACTCTATCGGGCTTAAATTGTGGTCACTGTGTCGGTTCAGTTAAAAAAGTACTAGAAAATACTGCGGGTGTTGAAACAGCTGAAGTTGAATTAACACATGCTAAAGTGACTGGTTCTGCAACCGCTGAAACCTTAATTACCGCTATTACAGAAGCGGGTTTTGAAGCTCAACTAGCTGGTACTGATTTCCCAAAAACTGAGCCGCTGACGCAAACGCATGCACAACTGGAAGCATCGTCAGCGGCTGTTTGTGATATTCCAGTTGAGAATGCTGATATTGATAATAACGTTGAAATCGATACTAACGATGACGACAGTGTTCAGCTTTTAATTGATGGTATGACTTGTGCGAGTTGCGTAAACAAGGTTCATAAAGCATTACAATCCGTTGATGGCGTTGAAAATGTGCGAGTGAATCTAGCTGAACGTAGTGCATTAGTAACGGGTGACATCGACCATGATGCACTTGTGACTGCCATTGAAAAAGCAGGTTATGGCGCTGAAATTATTCAAGACGATGTAAAACGCAGAGAACGTCAGCAAGAAGTTGCTGTTGCTAATATGAAGCGTTTTCGCTGGCAAGCTGCGTTGGCCTTAGCGGTTGGTATTCCTGTCATGATTTGGGGAATGATCGGCGATAATATGATGCTAACAGAGGCCAATCACAGCATCTGGTTAGGTATTGGTATTGCGACACTGTTTGTTATGGTTGTTGCTGGTGGTCATTTCTATCGTAGCGCATGGCAGAGTTTAAAAAACCGCAGTGCAACAATGGATACTCTCGTTGCATTAGGAACAGGAACAGCCTGGCTCTATTCCATTACCGTAAACCTATGGCCAGAAGTGTTCCCGGCTCAAGCTCGACATCTCTATTATGAAGCTAGTGCGATGATTATCGGGTTAATCAATCTGGGACATATGCTTGAGCAAAGAGCGCGCCAGCGTTCATCTAAAGCGCTAGAACGACTATTAGATTTAACTCCACCAACAGCAAGAGTGATAACTGAAAACGGTGAAGTCGAAATGCCATTGGCTGATGTTAAACAAGGAATGACTTTACGTTTAGCAACAGGTGATAAAGTACCCGTTGATGGTGAAATTATCCAAGGTGAAGTGTGGATGGATGAGGCTATGCTAACAGGCGAGCCAATTCCACAGCAAAAAACAGTGGGTGACACTATTCATGCCGGAACAACCGTCCAAGATGGCTCTGTTCTTTTTAAAGCTGCAGCAGTGGGAAGTAAAACAACACTGGCTCGTATTATTAAATTAGTTCGTCAAGCGCAAAGCAGTAAACCTGAAATAGGTCAATTAGCGGATAAAATCTCGGGTGTATTTGTACCTGTCGTTGTCGCTATTGCGCTTGTTGCAGGAGCTATTTGGTATTTCTTTGGCCCTTCTCCACAAATTACCTATGCACTTGTGATTATCACAACTGTTCTTATCATCGCTTGCCCTTGTGCTTTAGGTCTAGCGACGCCTATGTCCATTATTTCGGGTGTCGGTCGTGCTGCTGAATATGGTGTGTTAGTTCGTGATGCAGATGCACTACAACAAGCCAGTAATCTAGATACTTTAGTCTTTGATAAAACAGGAACACTGACAGAAGGTATGCCTCAGGTCACTGAAATTCATACTTTCAATCAAGTAGATGACACTCAAGCACTTGCATTGGCGGCATCACTGGAAAATGGTTCTAATCACCCATTAGCTAAAGCCATTTTAACGCGCGCTGAAGGTATTGATTTACCAGAAGTAAACAATTTCCGTACATTAGCTGGTATGGGATTAAGTGGTGAAATCAAGGGTAAAACAGTACTTTTAGGTAACCCTAAATTGATGCTCGAATCAGGTGTTAATATTAATGAAGTTAATTCTCTGATTGATACACAAGCAGCTAAAGGTGTTACACCGGTTTTATTAGCACTAGATGGCAAAATTGCGGCATTACTTTCTATTCGTGATCCTCTTAGAGATGATACCGTAAGTGCATTACAGCGTTTACATAATCAAGGTTATCGACTCGTGATGTTAACGGGAGATAATCCAATTACTGCCAATGCAATTGCAAAAGAAGCGGGTATTGATCAGGTTATTGCGGGAGTGATGCCAGAAGGTAAAGCTCAAGCGATTACTGAGCTTCAAGCTGAAGGACGTCGTGTTGCAATGGTTGGAGATGGTATTAACGATGCCCCAGCATTAGCCAAAGCGGATGTCGGTATTGCAATGGGAGGTGGTAGTGATATTGCCATTGAAACAGCAGCAATCACGTTGATGCGTCACAGTTTACATGGTGTTGCTGATGCTGTTGAAATTTCAAAAGGTACACTACGTAATATGAAACAAAACCTTTTTGGTGCCTTTGTCTATAATAGCTTAGGTATTCCTATTGCAGCGGGCGTTCTCTATCCCTTCACCGGCACACTGTTAAATCCAGTTGTTGCAGGTGCAGCAATGGCATTGTCTTCAATTACCGTTGTGAGTAATGCGAATCGCTTGTTACGATTCAAACCCAAGCAATAATACTTAATAATATATTAAGCATTTCCCTGAAACCTCTTTTGCTTATTAGTTAAAGAGGTTTTTTATTATCTTATTTTTGACTTCTTATTTAATGATTTTTAACTTTATCAAAAGGTTAAAAAAAAAGCCGATATTACTATCGGCCAGTCAAAGAGGAATTTCTCATTATACAAGAGAGTCATCACTCCGCCCTCTTAGCGCTAGAATAGCAATATATTATAATTTTTTCATTAACTTTATTATTCATATATAAAATTAAATATTTATATAAAATAGCCATAAAAATATTTTAAAAGATATTATTATTGCCAGTGTGTTTTTCTGAATTTAAAATTAAAAAGTAACAAAGGAATATATATCAAAAGGAATTAATCATGAAATTAAAAAACACCACCCTATTTTGCTTATCTTTAATTTATTCTATAAATGCTTTTTCTGTTTCAGAAACAACAACCGATAAAAACATTATTTTACTTGAAAACAGCCATCTTGCAAATAGTCACCCTAACAACACCGATTCTAATTCTACATATCTAAACTCACATCCCATGAAAAATGACATTACCAGACCTATTTTTGATGAATTTGTAAGTGATATATATATCTATCATGATGTCGAAGCATCTTCAAAAAAACATATTGAAGTCATCAAAATCACAGATGAAATAATAAAGATGATGAATGAAGAAATAAAAAAAAACGTATCTCAAGAAAATACAAATATAAATATAGAGAAAGTTCTCATCACAGATAACCAAAGAGGTAATAACTCACTAAAGTTAGATAGTATGCCACCTGATTTTAAAACAGCGATATTGAATTATCTTTCTAACTTTTCAGAACAAAAAGAAAATATATATTCCGGACTAAAAGAAACGATTTCTTTTAATAAAAATAAAATAGATGGCATCATTAAAAAACCTATTGAAATCCAAAGACATTACCAACCAAGCTCGAAACTTAGTGAGCTAAATGCAAATATAGAAAGAGGAATGAAAGTTCCACCTCATTCAAAAGAAATAATTTTCAAACTAGAAGAGAGTGTCATAGAAAAGTTTGCAAATGTTGAGAAAAAAAGAACCGAAGACAATCGAGAAAGACAAAAAACTGATAATGAATTAAATGAAAAAATACATCATACAATAGCTAAACTAGATCAACATGCAAATGAAATCAATGATAACAAAAATAGAATAGAGACTAAAAATAATACTATTCAAAGTAATATTGAAAACAATAAAACCCAAATCGACACTAACAAAAGCAATATCAGCATCAATAAAAACAATATTGCCACTAATAAAAATGACATTATTACCAACAAAACTGACATTGGCATTAACAAAGATAATATTACCAGCAATAGAAACAAAATAAACACCAACTCGAGCGATATCAAAGCTAATAAAGAAAATATCGAAACCAACAAAAAAGGTATTGATAATATTAAAGAAAAATATATTGATAATCTAAATATTAATGGGAGTAATCTTTCATTAAAAAATCATTTTTCTACTCTTTATATTGAGCAATCAGTAGCAAGAAATGAATTTAAAGATCTAAAAACTAATTTTGAACATTTTAAATCAGATACTCAAAACCGCTTTTATAAAGTTGAGAAACGTGCCAATCAAGGTATTGCTTCTGTAGCCGCAATGAGTAATTTACCTTTTACTGATTCCGCCACATTTAGTACTGCTATTGGCATTGGTAATTATCGTAATGCAACAGCGCTTGCTTGGGGTATGCAATACCGTATTAACGAAAATATTAAAGTGAGAGCCTCTACCGCATGGAATGAATCAAATTGGGTCTCAGCAGGTGGTGTTGGCATAAGCTGGTAAATAACGTAAAAACAGCGAAAGCTAAGTAAAGCTTAGTTTTCGTTGTTTCATTCCAGTTCAAATCCGTTATGCTAAAACTTTGCGATTCTATACTCAAAGGAGCATATCAATGACGGGTATTTTTCAGAAAATCAAACATTGGGTAGGAATAAAAAATACGGTCCATTACCCTTATCCCGCTGTTGATATTACGTTGCCTAATAATGTCTCTTTACACCTTGTGGGTAGTATCCATATGGGTGTTCCTACAATGTCACCACTCTCCAACGTGCTTATCAATGAAATAAAAAATTCAGATGCTATTATTGTTGAAGCTGATATTTCAACTGACGTTCAACCTTTTAAGCAAGCATCTCTTTTTAGAGAGTCACTAGAAACGCGCTTAAATACACCTCTTTTTTCTCAAGTGACACGTCATTGTGAAGATCTCTCCCTCTCGCTTTATCAACTTGAGAATAAGCCTCTTTGGCAAATTGCGTTGATTTTACAATCTACCCAAGCGATCCAACTTGGATTACAACCGCAATACGGCATTGATTATCAAGTTATCCAACATGCTAATGAATACAAAAAAAGGATTATTGAACTCGAAGGCATTGAGGATCAAGTCGCACTATTATTGAATTTTCCTGAGGATGGTCAGCAATTGCTCGAAGACACATTAAAAAATTGGCACGAGAACGCGCGTACATTGCAAATCATGATCAATTGGTGGTTAAATTATAATAGTAGAGAGAAACAGCCACCTTTACCGAATACTTTTAGTAAAGCTGTATTTGATATTTTAATGGAAAGCCGTAACCAAAAATGGGTAAGTATATTATCAAAATTACCGGCTGGTCGTTATGTAGTGACTGTAGGTGCCCTTCATTTATTTGGTGAAGAGAATTTGATCGATTTATTAACGCACCAAGAATAAAAATATAGTTCTAATCTTATAAGTAGGAATAGCTATGACTCCCGCTGTAAATTTACTGGAAAAACAAAAAATCAAATTTATCCTTCATCCTTATGAGCATGATGCGAATGTCCATAATTTTGGTGATGAAGCCGTTGAAAAATTAGGTTTGGATAATCGCCAAGTATTCAAAACACTGTTAGTTTCTTTAAATGGTGATGCTAAGAATCTTGCTGTTGCAGTAACACCGGTTTCTGGTCAGTTAGATTTAAAACTCGTTGCTAAGTGCTTTAAGGCAAAAAAAGCAGATATGGCAGATCCACAGATTGCACAAAAGGTAACGGGTTATTTAGTGGGTGGAATAAGCCCATTGGGTCAGAAAAAACGCCTACCGACAGTAATTGATGAACAAGCCCTTGAATTTGACACTATCTTTGTTTCTGGTGGCAAACGTGGTTTAGATATTGAATTATCAGCAAAAGATTTAGGTTCTGTATTAGGTGCTCAATTTGCACTTATTCGTAAAGCGTCATAATCATTAATGATTTTTTATTTTAAGGCGCATCCTCAAAATAAGAAATTAACGTAATTTAGACTTAAAATAAAAGGCGACATTAATGTCGCCTTTTATCTATATCATCATGATTTTCTGAGCTTATTTTTTATAAACGATCTCACCTTTAGGTTCGAAATCAGCAGCTTTCAATGGAGAGTGTGCTTCGATATAACCTTTTAATACTTCAGCATCAACAAAACCAGTATTTACATATGCAGGATGAACATCAATCTTAGGATAACCATCACCACCAATACCGTTAAAGTTTAATGTCGCCATGCGGTAAGTCTTAGTTTTATCTAATGGTTTACCAGCAATTTTAACATCGCTAACTTTGCAGTCTGCATCTACAGTTAAGCTAACATTGTAGAATTGTGCGTAAGCACCAGAGTCTACTTTCATACATGCGACAGCTGACAGATAAGGCTCGACTTCTTCACCTTTAAAATCAACATAAACCAGTTCGTTCGCAAATGGTTGTACTTTCAGTACATCTTTATAAGTAATATCACCAGATTCAATAGAATCACGGACACCACCACCACTCATAATGGCAAAGTCTGCATTTGCACGTTCAGCTTGAGCTGATAATAATAGGCGTGCCATATTGGTTTGAACAAAGCGAACTTTACTACGATCACCCTCTAATTTACCAACAACCTCACCCACTTTAACATTCAATTGCTCGCCACCTTTTTCTTGGTAAGGCGTCAGCAGTTTCATCATTTCAGGGTTATGAGGAATTTCTTTTGTATAGTAAACAAGCTCAGTTGTACCGTCGTCTTTCTTCACTTTTTGATTTAAGTTGATTGGGATTAATTGGTAATGTTTTAACGTGAATTCACCATTACGGAATTCGAAGTCTGCACGACCAACATATTTACCCCATTCATGAGCCTGAACAATCCATGTACCATTTTGGTTATCTGGTGCACAAGGTGTTCCTGGCACATAATCAGCTTGTTTGTAGTTTTTGTTCTCTTGAGACATACAAACTGGATCTTGTGAGTGACCACCCACAATCATATCAAGGTAGCCTTTTGGTAAGGCTCGCGCCATTTCTACATCGCCAGGTGCGTTAGAACCGTGATTACCATCATCGTAGTGACCCATATGAGTTGCTGCAATAATAATGTCTGGCTTTTCCGTTGTACGCAGCTCTTCTACCACTTTTTTAGCTTCATCAGAAGGTTTGCGGAATTCGGTATCAGGAAAGTTCGCTGGGTTACCAATACGTACGGTATCATCCGTTGTTAAACCTAATACTGCAATTTTGACACCTTGCTTATCAAAAATGGTGTAAGGCTTGAATAAACGCTCACCCGTACTTTTTTGATAAATATTTGCAGATAAGAATGGGAATGTTGCCCATTTCTCTTGTTGGCGTAAAACATCTAATGGATTGTCGAATTCATGGTTACCCAGTGCCATTGCATCGTAACCTACAAGATTCATACCTTTAAAATCAGGCTCTGCATCTTGTAAATCAGATTCTGGTACACCAGTATTAATATCGCCGCCAGATAACAGCAGTACGCTACCGCCTTTTTTAGCCACTTCATTACGAATGTCATCAACAACCGTTTTTTGTGCCGCTAAACCATATTCGCCACGATCGTTATGCCAGAAATGGCCATGGTGATCATTGGTATGCAAAATAGTAATTTCGTAGGTTTTATCCTTTTCCCATGCCTGAGACATCGCAGGCGCCATCGCTAAAGAAACTGTTAATGCGCATGCTGATAATTTAAAAGATAAGCTCATGGTATATCCCCATGTATATTATTTATTGAGAAGGTTCTGCCATGGTTCTACTGTAGAAAAAGAAGACAGAAGTTAAATACTTTTGCTGTATTTTATGACGTAGGTTATATAATTTTTTTATTATTTCATTGATCCGATAGTTTTTTTGAGACATGAATCAAACTCTATTTCTCACAAAAGCACTCAACTCTAAATAGATGTAAACTAGACCAATAAAAATAGAAACAATTTATTAACAAAATAATGTGACAGGGAACTAAAATGAGCAATGCCGATCCAACGCTTCCCATAGAAGAAACCGATGTTTTACAACGAAAAGCCAATAAGCGTAATACCGTTTTTAGTATTTTAACTGCTATCAGTTTTTCGCATCTTCTCAATGATATGATCCAATCATTGATATTAGCTATTTACCCTATGTTGCAATCAGAGTTTTCACTCAGTTTTGTGCAAATAGGGATGATAACGTTGACCTATCAAATTACAGCATCTTTATTACAGCCTTTTATTGGCCTCTATACTGATAAATATCCTAAGCCTTACTCATTACCTATTGGTATGGGTTTTACGCTGACAGGGCTTATTCTCCTCGCCTTTGCAGATACATTCCCAATGTTATTACTTGCTGCGGGATTAGTTGGTACTGGCTCGTCTGTTTTCCATCCTGAATCATCTCGTGTTGCTAGAATGGCATCAGGAGGAAGACACGGACTTGCACAATCACTCTTTCAAGTCGGGGGTAATTTAGGTAGCTCTTTAGGCCCTCTTTTGGCGGCTTTATTGATTGCGCCTTATGGCAAAGGAAATGTCGGTTGGTTCTCCCTTGCTGCTTTATTGGCTATTGTAGTGCTATTACAAGTTAGCCGTTGGTATAAAATTCAACAAGAAGCTCAGAAAAAAAAACCTAAAGCACTAAATAACAAAGCCGTATTGCCACGTAAAACCCTTTTGGGCTCTTTAGCCATTTTACTTATTCTGATTTTTTCTAAGTATTTTTATCTTGCAAGCATCAGTAGCTACTATACTTTCTATTTAATACATAAATTTGGCGTTTCAGTACAAAATGCACAAATTCACCTATTTGTTTTTCTCTTTGCTGTTGCTGCTGGCACCATGATTGGTGGCCCTGTAGGCGATAAAATTGGTAGAAAATACGTTATTTGGGGATCTATTCTAGGAGTTGCACCTTTTACACTGATACTCCCTTATGCCAGCTTGTACTGGACTGGCGTACTTACTGTATTCATTGGTGTGATTTTAGCTTCAGCATTTTCTGCTATCTTAGTTTATGCTCAAGAGTTAATACCGGGTAAAACAGGCATGGTTTCAGGGCTTTTCTTCGGGCTTGCTTTTGGGATGGGAGGTATTGGTGCCGCTGTCTTAGGCTATATTGCAGATCAGAAGAGTATTGAATATGTTTATCATATTTGTGCTTATTTACCACTATTAGGCATTTTCACCATTCTTCTCCCTAACATTGGGGTAGATAAAACCGAGTAACTTGTAATTATCCCTGTTATCTAAATGAACCAGTAACAGGGTAATTCTTACTTTAAAAGGTAAGATTGATTAAAATAACATAAAAAAATGCATTTGCATCAAAAAACTCAATCAACTTGCTATTTTTATAAATAATCAATAATTTTTAGCGAATTTATTGCATGAATACGTTAAACTATCAGCCTGCTATATACTCGCCCCCCGATACATGTAGTTTTATAAAAAGAAGGAGAATTGATGCCGCATTCAACACCCCTCATTACCACCATTGTTGGTGGATTAGCACTTGCTTATATTTTAGGCATGATCGCTCAACGGCTAAAAATCTCACCTTTAGTAGGATATCTTGCTGCGGGTGTACTCGCTGGTCCATTTACTCCCGGCTTTGTTGCTGATACCTCTCTCGCTCCTGAACTCGCTGAAATTGGCGTTATTCTGCTAATGTTTGGCGTGGGTTTACACTTTTCGTTAAAAGATCTGATGGCGGTAAAAGCCATCGCTATTCCAGGTGCTATTGCTCAAATTGCAGTCGCAACATTATTAGGACTGGGATTATCGGCATTTTTTGGCTGGGGTTTATTTAGTGGCATAGTATTCGGCTTGTGTCTATCAACAGCAAGTACCGTTGTGCTTTTACGAGCACTTGAAGAAAGAGGCTTGATTGATAGCCAACGAGGTCAAATTGCTATTGGTTGGTTGATTGTTGAAGACTTAGCCATGGTGTTAGCCCTTGTACTACTTCCCGCTGTTGCCAATATGCTGGAAAGTAGCGATCAAACCAGTATTTCTGAACTCATGATCAATTTAGGTATTACAATCGGTAAAGTTGTTGCCTTTATCTTAATCATGATGGTTGTTGGTCGTAAACTTATTCCTTGGATTTTAGCTAAAACCGCGGCAACGGGCTCTCGTGAGCTATTTACACTGAGTGTACTCGCTCTTGCTTTAGGTATCGCTTATGGCGCTGTAACCTTATTTGATGCTTCCTTCGCATTAGGCGCATTCTTTGCCGGTATGGTTCTTAATGAGTCTGAGTTAAGCCACAGAGCGGCTCAAGATACTTTACCGCTGCGTGATGCTTTTGCTGTACTGTTCTTTGTTTCTGTCGGTATGCTATTTGATCCAATGGTATTAATTGAGCATCCACTAGGTATCTTAGCGACACTGGCTATCATTATTATTGGTAAATCAGCCGCGGCATTGGTCCTTGTGCGAATGTTTGGACATTCCAGACGCACTGCCTTAACCATTTCAGCCAGCCTTGCTCAAATTGGTGAGTTTGCCTTTATTCTTGCTGGTCTTGGTGTGGCACTGAACGTTTTAGAACCCGATGCGCGCAACCTTGTTTTAGCCGGTGCTTTAGTCTCTATTATGCTAAACCCTGTATTGTTCTCTTTATTAGACCGTTATCTGGCAAAAACAGAGACCAAAGAAGAAGTGGAGCAACTACAACAAGAAGAGCTTGAAGAAGAGATGCCAGTCCCTGTTGATATTTGTGGCCACGCCATTATCGTCGGTTATGGACGTGCAGGAAGCATGCTTTCGGAGAAATTATTAGCTCAATCTATTCCATTAGTTATTATCGAAAATAGCCGTAATAAATTCGCTGAATTAAAAGAGAAAAGCTTAAACACAGTACTGGGTAATGCATCAACTAAAGAGTCTCTTGCTTTAGCCCGAATTGATTGTGCTAAATCTTTATTACTGACGATACCTAATGGTTATGAAGCAGCCGATATCGCGGAAACAGCAAGAAGTATGAACCCTGATTTAAATATCATTGTTCGTGCTCATTTTGACGATATTATCGTGCGCGCTAACTACGATGAAGAAGCTTCTTTTATCCTTGAGAAAGGGGCAAATCACGTCATTATCGATGAAGATCAAACTGCAACTGCAATGGCAGATATGCTAATTAAAGAAGTTGAGTTTGGTTGTGCTATTGATGATACACCTGAAAATGGCCAACAAATCATTGCACCTAGTGCAGCGCAATAATCAAACACAAATAACCACTTAGCCCCATAAAATTTAAGTCAATAAAAAAACCTATCAATAAATGTTGATAGGTTTTTTTTATTTCACTCGGATAAAACAAGACTTAGAAACAATATAAACTCAACGTTCCCAATAAGCTTCTTCCAAGCTGTCTTCTTTTTCAGGTAAACCGCGCGTCAAGCGTGGAGAATGCTGGCTTAGCACTTGATAACTCACTCGGTTAGCATATTTACACACTTGCGCTAACGATGAATAAGTTAAATAAGTCCGAGGATGCTTACTTGAATTTGGCACATTAATACGATGATAGCTATTCGCTGTAATATCATGTAGTAATGCTGACAATGCTGCGTCACCCGCACCATTTGTATTCATGATTTTTTCTGGGCCACCCATATAAGGCTCAATATGAGAATAGACTTTTTCTGGCTCATCACAATCTTTACGGCGCATAGCACGACTAAATTCATAGCGATTAAATTCAGCAATCGCTCCCGGTAATAAAGGATGTGTGGTTTGGCGCTTAAAGCTATGTTCTGTATAACCGCCCATATAAAGCCCTGCAGGCCCAGCGGTACAAAGCACTAAATCTACCCACTCTAAAGCAACATCAGAGGCTAACAGAGGATCAGAATGCCCTGTTAACTCAAACGCTTCATCTTCATTCATTGCCACAACAGACACATGCTCTTTTAGGAAATCACGCCACCATTGTGGATCATCTGCAATAACGTATTTTGTACCAAGGGTGAGAACAACTGGCACATCATATTTTTTCGCGTATTCAATTGCTTTCATGGTTGCCAACGGCATCGGTTCACCGGGTTTACAGCGAACTAAATAAGCTGTTAATACCAATGCAGAAGCTTCAGCGATCACCTCTTCCGGAATACTTTCAGGTTTAAGCTGATTCATTTGACCGGGGCTAATAGCAAATGTGCGTTCACCATTTTCCGTGATCAGCGTAAAACAGCGCCCAATGGCGCCATCAACACCCTGGAGGTAATTAAGGTCAGTACGGCTAGAGGTATTACATAAATAACGATAAGCATAGCTACCAATCTGAATGTTATTACACATAGTACCTAATAACACAGAGCGGTCGTCAGCCAATACAGAGTAGTTATGTAGCGTATTGCCAATGGTGCCACCAGCAAATTCGTGTGTTATCAGATTATTGTCTGTTAATTCACGATAAAGTGCCTCTGCGACATCATCTTCAATAACAAGAGAGTGTCCCTGACTCAAGTTATAACGGTTAATAAACTCCTCATCAACTTTCGCTTCAATATCAACCAATGTTTGGTCAATACCCACGATATAAGCGCGAGAGGATTCGCTCTCCGTCATATTGATGATGGGTTGTAATAGAGGATCTCGTAAACTAACGGGAAAATAGTGTTTGGATTTTCGTTTGCCAGGGAATTTCATTGTGAACGATGCTACACAGCTAAAAAAGATGCGCAATGTTAACACAATATTATAGGAGAGACAGTAGGTGTACGTCAGTACACCTACTTATTTAAAGATATTTTTATGCAGTTTTACGACGACTTCTTGCCATGTAGCTCAGTAAGACGCCCATAACAGAAAGAATGAAACCAACAAAAGCGGTGCCAACTAAAATCAGAGCGCGTTTAGGTGCATCTTTTTTAGTCGGTTCGTAAGGTTTCAACATATATTTGAACGGCACAAATTGAAGATCATCTAATTTTACTTTTTCTAGTTGCTTCATATTGTATAAACGGTTTTTCAGATCAGTACTTACTGTTGTTGGATCAACAATAGCTTCTGTAATAGCCAATTTACTACTTAACGCATCAGAACCCATGGCAATAGAGTAATCAGGATCATCTTTAATTTGTGCGCCTTCACTGGAAATTGGTTTTTTTACTCCTGCCGCATTAGCAATCTCCAACGCATATTTTAAGCGTTGCACATTAACATTACGCGCATTAGCGATACGCTCTAAATCCATTTCATAGGCTTTTTGCGCGAAACTTAATTTACGCTCAATTTGATCATCAATTTCGTCTTTTACTTCTACACGTACTTTGGTAGAGATAAAGCGAATATAACCAGAAAGTAAATCGTAAGCTTCTTCAGGGGTTGGCGCTGTAAAGCTTAAATTAATTTCACCACTAAACTCTTCTTCATTCTTTTTGTCATCTGAAGCTTTTAAATTAATATCTTTCGTTACGATTTCTTCAATTAATTTACGTTTATCCAGTGGTGTTGGATCTTCCATTTTAGCCAGCAAATTTTTGTAATAATCCGTACTGATCAAATACTCTTCACGCAAAACACGAGAGTTATAGTTATTGATAAATTTTTGATAAACGGAAGAACCATTAACACCCGTATCAACATCCACTAAGCTAAGTTCAGTCAATGTCGCTCTTAATTGCTTCATTTCATCAAGCATTGGCTTGGTAATTGCAGCTTGACTCGTCCATTTTTGTGGTAAAAAGCTTGCAACAGTAAAGCCAACGATAGCAAATAATAACGTGATACCAATAATGACAAATTTTGATTTATAAATAACAGAAAATAATTCAAAAAGATCGATTTCATCGTTCTGTTTTAGATAAAAGTCATCAAAATTCCCTTTATCAACTTCTGAAGATTGTGGTTTTGAAAGCTTACTATTCATTTTCCTGCCTAAATTTATGTAATGCAGTGTCCGTTTATCAGCACTTTTAGTGATTTCCACTAAAAGACTTAAAAAATGAGAAAAGATAAGTTTATATATAACTGAAATATGTTCAAATTAATATATCATCAAATCCGATAATTTTATTTATAGAATTCAGTAATTATTTTTCGCATACCTCACGGATCATCGCTTCTAGCAAGTCAATATGCTCTGGATCATCATTTAATGCCGGAATATATTCGTACTGTTTGCCACCACCATGAATAAAGAATTCTCGGTTCTGTTCATTAATTTCTTCTAATGTTTCCAAGCAATCAGATGAAAATCCTGGGCATACAACCTGCACATGTTCAACCCCCTCACTTCCCAGCTTTTCCATCGTTTTATCCGTATAAGGCGATAACCAAGGTTCACGACCAAAGCGTGACTGGAATGTCAGCATGACTTGCTCTTTAGGATAACCTAACTGTTCTTCTAATTGCTGTTTTAGTTTTTCTGTTGTGAGGCAACACTCATCATAATAAATATCGCCCGTTTTGATAAAGCGCTCAGGAATACCATGAAAAGAGAGAATTAAACGATCGGGTTTGCCATATTGCTGAAAACTTTTCTCAATAGAGGTGACAAGCGCTTTGATATAAAGCGGATGAGTAGGATAACTGCGAATAAAGTGAAGAGAAGGTATTGTGCGCATATCTTTAAAAATGCGACTAACACCATCAAATACCGCAGCAGAAGTGGAGCAAGAGTATTGAGGATACAGCGGTAACAAAATAATCTTTTCAACACCTTGTTGTAATAACTTTTCAACCCCTTCATTTAGCGATGGATTGCCATAACACATCCCTAACTCTACGGGGATATTAGGTAATCGCTCAGCGACAGCACGTTGTTGCGCTCGGCTGTAAACTAAAAGTGGTGATCCTTCATCCATCCAAATCTGTTGGTATAACTTAGCCACTTTAGGTGAGCGAAACGGTAATATCGCCCCTTGTAATATTGGTTTCCAAATCAAAGGAGAAACATCAACAACACGAGGATCGCTAAGAAATTGTGCTAAATAACGTCGAACAGCACCCGTTGTCGGCTCATCAGGTGTGCCAAGATTAACCAAAAGAACACCATACTTAGCATCATTCATACTATGACTCCTTAGAGTTATTTTATTAGGATAACCAAAGAGTAGAAGCATAAAGGAAAATAATAGATTGTGCTTGTCAATTTATTGGATTGTTCTTTTCCCCTATTTTATTTAGATAAAAAAAATCCCGGCTCAACCGGGATTAGTCATCACAATGACGAAATTAGCCAAGGATACTTTTCAGTTCAGCGTTAATTTCGCTTACTTTTTGTGTACCATCAACTTTGAAGTATTTCGCATTGTTTGCTTTAGCTTCATTTTGGTAATAAGAAACTAACGGTGCAGTTTGAGTATGGTACTCAACTAAACGTTTACGAACAGTTTCTTCTTGGTCATCTTTACGTGTTGTTAATTCTTCACCTGTCACGTCATCACGATTTTCCACTTTAGGTGGATTAAATTTCACATGATAAACACGACCTGATGGTGCATGAACACGACGGCCAATAATACGTTCAACAATGATTTCATCAGGTACAGCGAATTCCAGTACGAAATCCACGTTGATACCCGCTTCTTTCATTGCATCAGCTTGTGGAATTGTTCTTGGGAACCCATCCAACAAGAAACCATTACGGCAATCGTCTTGTTTGATGCGCTCTTTAACTAACGCAATAACTAATTCATCAGTAACTAACTGACCATTGTCCATCAGTGCTTTTGCTTTCAGTCCTAGTTCTGTACCTGCACTTACTGCCGCACGTAACATATCACCAGTTGAAATCTGTGGGATACCATAGTTTTCTTTAATGAATTGAGCCTGAGTGCCTTTACCAGCGCCTGGAGCGCCTAGCAGAATGATACGCATCGCGTAAATCCCCTTGCATTTAATTTTTTATATTTAAACTCGAAAACGCATTACCATACCATTTTGTGAGGTCATCGCTCAAGAAATCACAGTAGCGATTGCATTTTATTTTTTATCGAAAAAGAAAAAACCACGCTCTCTTTTCAGATAAACGTGGTTTAAATATTTGAAAACGAAAACAGTTACGCTTTTTGAACTAAAAGTTGATTCACTAAGCGAATAAACTGGTTTGGATCTTCTAAAGAGCCTCTTTCAGCAAATAATGCCTGATCGAGTAATAAATTTACCCAATCCGCAAATAATGCTTCATCCGTTAGCTCGGCTGTTTGCTTCACTAATGGGTGATTTGGATTCAGCTCAAAGTTGTATTTCACTTCTGGCACTTCTTGTCCTGCTGCTGCAAACAATTTAGCCATTTGTGTTGTCATTTCATCAGCACTGGTTGTCACGATTGCTGGAGTATCTGTTAAACGATGCGTTAATTTTACATCTTTAACTTTATCTCCTAGCAAGGTTTTAATACGTTCGACGAACGGTGCTAATTGTTTATCTGTTTCTTCTTGCTCAGCCTGCTTCTCTTCATCTGCAAGTTTATCAAGAGATTCATCCGCTTTACTGACAGACTGGAATGATTTGCCATCAAACTCAGTCAGGTAATTCATCATCCACTCATCTATACGATCAGATAACAGCAGTACCTCGATACCTTTTTTGCGGAACAGCTCTAAATGAGGACTGTTTTTTGCCGCGGCATAGCTATCTGCGGTGATGTAGTAGATTTTTTCCTGACCATCGACCATACGGCCAACATAATCTTCCAGAGAAACTGTTTGAGCATCACTATCGTTATGCGTTGATGCAAAACGTAGTAATTTAGCAATTGTTTCAATGTTAGATGAGTCTTCTGCAGGGCCTTCTTTTAAGACTAAACCAAACTCTTTCCAGAATGCTTGATACTCTTCCGGCTTGTTTTCTGCCAGTTTTTGTAACATCTGTAATGCACGTTTAGTTAATGCACTACGTAAGTTACGTGTAACTGAGCTGTCTTGTAAAATTTCACGTGAAACGTTTAGCGGTAAATCATTAGAATCCACTAACCCACGAATAAAACGCAGGTAATTAGGCATAAACTGCTCAGCTTCATCCATAATAAAGACGCGCTGGACATACAGTTTTAAACCGTGACGTTGTTCACGATTCCATAAATCCCAAGGCGCTTTTGAAGGCACATATAATAAGCTTGTATACTCTTGCTTACCTTCTACACGGTTATGTACCCAGCTTAATGGGTCGGCAAAGTCATGTGAGATATGCTTATAAAACTCTTTATACTCTTCATCACTTACTTCAGATTTGTTACGAGTCCAAAGGGCTTGTGCTTTATTAATTTTTTCCCATGTTACTGTGCCATCTTCTTCATTTTTTGTTTCAATTTCAACAGGCAGAGAAATATGGTCAGAATATTTACTAATAATGCTACGCAGACGCCAATCGTCTAGATACTCATCTTCACCTTCACGTAAATGAAGCGTAATTTCAGTCCCGCGATCTGCTTTTTCAATATCAGCAACGGTGTAATCACCCTCGCCTTCAGACTCCCAAAAAACACCTTTATCTGCACTTTCGCCAGCTGCACGAGTGCGTACTGTCACTTTATCTGCAACGATAAACGCAGAATAGAATCCGACACCAAACTGACCAATTAATTGGCTATCTTTAGCTTGATCTTGTCCGATAGATTCTAAGAATGATTTAGTGCCTGATTTTGCAATAGTACCCAGATTATCAATGACTTCATCGCGAGTCATACCAATACCATTATCACTGATAGTCAGAGTACGAGCTTCTTTATCAGTGGAAATGCGCACATGCAACTCACCATTATTTTCATAAAGTGCTGCATCTGATAATGCACGGAAACGCAATTTATCAGCCGCATCTGATGCGTTCGAAATCAATTCGCGAAGGAAAATTTCTTTATTGGAGTAAAGAGAATGGATCATTAATTGGAGAAGTTGTTTAACTTCTGACTGAAATCCTCTTGTTTCCTGACCTTTCATACTCATTTTTACCTCAATTAATCCTAATTTGGCGAAAAAAATCAATATGAGTAAAAAGTGGGGATAGTTAAGCAAGTTTCAAGGGTCGAGTAAAAAATTAAGCGAATAAAAGTGATTAAGCTCCTTATATGATTAAAGTTTGAGCCAAAATAATACTTGCTGTATATTTTAGTTGTATATTTTATTATACAGCGATATTAACTTGGGTTTATGACTATGAAAGCTTTATTACAACACTGTTTACTAGGTATTGGCTTACTCTCCCTCTCTTCTTTCTCTTATGCAGATAGACAAATCGTAGACCAAATTGGTCGCACTGTTACCATTCCAGACAAAGTAGAAAGAACGGTGGTTTTACAACACCAAACTTTGAACTTATTAGTTCAACTAGATGCCACAGATAAAATTGTTGGTGTGATGTCCAATTGGAAGCAACAACTTGGCGATGGATATGCACAACTAGCACCATCTCTAGAAAAAACACCTAAAGTCGGCGATCTCACCAGTTTTGATGCTGAAAGCTTAGTCAAGCTGCAACCTCAAGTCGTTTTTGTTACTAATTATGCCCCTAAAGAGATGATTGATAAGATCTCTGCTCTTGGTATTCCTGTTGTGGCGATTTCATTACGTAAAGAAGTTAATGATGATAAATCAACACTGAATCCAACATTACAAAATGAAGAGCAAGCCTATAACGAAGGGTTAAAAGAAGGTATTTTGCTGATTGGTGATATCGTCAATAAATCAGAAAATGCACAAGCATTAGTTAACGATACCTTTAAACAACGTGAACAAGTTAGTCAGCGCTTACAAAATGTTCCTAAAGAGCAACGAGTGCGGGCTTATATGGCGAATCCAGACTTAACAACATATGGCTCAGGAAAATATACTGGGTTAATGATGGAACATGCAGGTGCATTTAATGTCGCCGCATCAACCGTTAAAGGTTATAAGCAAGTCTCGCTAGAACAAGTTATTGCATGGGATCCAGAAGTCATTTTTATTCAAGACAGATATCCTCAAGTTGTCGATGAAATCAAACAAGATGCACGTTGGCAAGTCATTAGCGCTGTTAAAAATAACCGAATTTACTTAATGCCTGAGTATGCGAAAGCATGGGGATACCCAATGCCTGAAGCTATGGCAATAGGTGAATTGTGGATGGCAAAAAAAATATATCCTGAAAAATTTAGCGATATCGATATGCAAAAAGCAGCTAATGATTGGTATAAAAAATTCTATCGTACTCAGTATCAAGGAAAAGAGTAGGATATAACACCATGACATTTTCCCTTTTTGCAGCAGGTAGTTTAAAAACTACACTACCTGCTTTTATTGAGCATCATCAGCAAAAAACAGGCGAGAAGTGGACACTTACATTTGGACCTGCCGGGCTTTTGCGCCAACGTATTGAACAAGGGGAAACCTGTCATTTGTTTCTTTCTGCTGATGAAAATAATGCAAAGCAATTAATTGATAAAGGTTTTGCACTACAATATGCTCCTTTTATTGCCAATCAGCTTTGTATTACAGCTCGTCGTAATGATGTAAATGAAGAAGATAACTGGCTTAGCGTATTATCAAATACTGCATTAAAATTAGGGATATCCACACCAAAAACAGATCCCTCAGGGGATTATAGTTGGCAACTATTTGATAATATCGCGCAGATTGACCCAAAGTTAAGTCAGGCATTAAAAATACGAGCACTTTCTTTGGTTGGGGGTGAGCATTCACTTACTATTCCTCAAGGTAGAATGGCAGCACATTATTTAATTGCCACACACCAAGCAGACGCGTTTATTGGTTACCAGCATTACCAAACACAATTAAGCAAATTTCCTGAATTAAAGATCTTCGATATTCCAAAACCCTTTAATGTTATCGCGCACTATTGTGCGACGCTTATTCATTCTCAGGCTTATAGTTTATATCAGGAGATATTATCTCCTTATGCTAAGACGTATTTTATTAAATCTGGATTTTTACCGCTAAGTTCCCATCTTAGCGGTAAGTAACCTTATGTTATATCGGCTATTTTCTGGCATCATTTACAATGATAGCGTTAGCACCTGCGTTTGCTTCATCTAATGCATGTTTTATTGTATCAGCATGAGCAAGTACAACACCTAAACGGCGAGTGCCAGCAATTTCAGGTTTAGCAAAAAGGCGAATTTGGCGATCCGCCTTCAACGCTTTTTCAATACCAGAATAAACGATATTTGTACTATAAAGCTCAGGTAAAATAACAGCTGATGCACAAGGGCCTAATTGGCGAATACCACCAATGGGATAACCTAAAAAAGCACGGACATGAAGCGCGAACTCTGATAAGTCTTGAGAGATTAATGTTACGAGCCCTGTATCATGAGGACGAGGAGAGACTTCATTAAAGAATACCTCATCACCTTGAACAAATAACTCAACACCAAATAAGCCATAGCCCCCTAAGTTCTCAACCACTTTACTCGCAATATGTTCTGCTTTAGCAAGTGCGATATCACTCATTTTTTGAGGCTGCCACGAACTTCGGTAATCCCCTTTTTCTTGTCGATGACCAATAGGGGCACAAAAATGGATACCATCAACAGCATGAATAGTCAGCAAAGTGATCTCAAAATCAAACGGGATCATTTTTTCAACAATAACGCGTCCTTTTCCTGCTCTCCCTCCCTCTTGCGAGTAAGTCCAAGCCTGAGCCAAATCATTTTCATTACGAATAACACTTTGCCCTTTTCCGGATGAACTCATGACGGGTTTTACAATACAAGGGAAGCCTATTTCTAAAGCGGCTTTTTTAAAACTCACTTCATCATCAACAAATTGATAGTTTGACGTAGGTAAATGTAATGTTTCTGAGGCTAATCGACGGATCCCTTCTCTATCCATAGTCAGCTTTACCGCACGGGCGCAAGGAACAATGTTTTGCCCCGTCTGCTCTAATTCAACCAGTAATGTTGTTGCAATAGCTTCAATTTCTGGAACGATAAAATCAGGTCGCTCTTGTTCAATAACTTGCTTTAATGCATCACTATCAAGCATATTTACAACATGATGGCGATGAGCAACATGCATAGCAGGAGCATTCAGATAGCGATCAACAGCAATCACTTCAATGCCTAAGCGTTGGCATTCAATTGCGACTTCTTTGCCTAATTCACCAGCACCTAATAACATCACTTTTGTTGCATTTGCCGTAAGAGCCGTACCCAGCACAGTCATTTTTTATCCTCACCATTAATAAAAACCACAATCACGCAAACGATTGCTTTTCATATAGCATAACGGATTTAGCTTGATAGAAAAATAGCCAGACAAAAAAATAATCAAACAGGGAAATAATACAATTACACCGTTTGGCTGCGTTTTCCTTTTTGAATTTTTAGATAATTCAGGCGTTTTCGGATAAGAGCTAAGATACAGCATAAAAGCCCTAACCAAATTAGAGAGAAACTCACGCCTTTTACTTCATCAAAAACTTCATGGAATAAGAAAACAGCCAGTAAAAATTGAATAGTAGGCTCAATATATTGTGCTAATCCAATTACAGTTAATGTGGTTCGTTTGACGGCTGCGGTAAAAAACAACAACGGCAGTATAGTGACTGGTGCAGTGAGAATATAATAAAAACGAGTCAGATTATCCGCAGAAGGTAGTGCGCTTTTCTCTGTTAAAAACAACCAAATAGTGGCGCCAATGGCTAATGGCATTAACCAAAGTGTTTCCATAAATAAAGAGGTGATCACATCAAAACGAATAAACTTACGGATTAAGCCATATACAGCAAATGCGCCCCCCATCATGATAGCCAATACAGGTAATTCACCGTACATCCACAATTGATAGCCCACACCCGCACAAATTAAGGCAACAGCCCATTTTTCTGCTGAATTAAGCTTTTCTTTAAGAAATATCACACCTAATAAAATAGAGAAAAGCGGATTAATAAAATACCCCAAGCTCGCTTCTAATACTTGTTGATGTGTTAACGCATAAGTAAACGTACACCAAGAAACAGCCATAGCCATTGAACTAAACAGGCACATAAAAACAGAGCGCTTATCTTGTAAAACCGCGCGCCATCGTGTTCTATTTTTAATAAAAAGTCGTACGAGTAATAAAAGAGGGATAGACCAGATCAAACGCTGAGCCAACATCTCTAATGGTTGTGCTCCTGGTAACAGCCGATAAAACAGAGGGGTTATTCCCCAAAGAATATAAGAAAAAATGGCTAATACCGCGCCCGATTGAGCCCACATTTAATGTTCCATCAATAAAAGTCAATAAGATTTAATATCATACGCTTAAAACAGATAGAACAATATGATCAGCATCGCTGATTGATTGATCAAACACCAATATAGCCGAATAGACGAGATAAAAAAATCTCCATAAATAACCACTCCGAGAAAAGTAGTTATAAATGGAGAATAGGAAAATACCATTAAGGGAAAACCGTGGTAAAAACCACAACCAGAAAAATAGATGAGTTGTTAGAAAATCTCCCTAACATGCAAAGGTGGCTGTTGCTGAACAAAATCATGTAATTTTTTACGACTTGGTGCTGCAGCTATCGCCCCTTTTTGAGTGGTAGCTAAAGCACCACAAGCAGCTGCTTGCGTCACTATTTTTGATAGGTATTGTTCATCTTCAGCAAAACCATATTCAGCAAGCGCGGCTAACAAACCGGACATAAAGGCATCACCAGCACCTGTTGTATCAATGCATTCAACAGTAAAGGCACTAAATGCAACTTGAGTATTTGGTGTTAAAACTAAACAGCCTTTAGAGCCTTGAGTGATCACTTTTAAACGAGCGGGATAATTTTCTAATTTTTTAAGTGCATTATTCAATGTCACTTCTTGTGTCATCCACGTGAGCTCATCTTCTGATAATTTTAATATGTCTGCTTTATGCGCATAATTATCGATAATTTCACGCATTTCTTCATGATCACGCCACATTTGGGGTCGTAAATTAATATCAAAACTCAATAGTGAACCACTTTCTTTAATGCTTTTGATTGCACAATCTAAGGTCGAGCGACAAATAGGATTCACCAATGCTAAAGAGCAAAAATGCAAAATATCTTTTTCGAATGCAGGTAAAGATTTTTCTGTTAAAAATTGATCAGCAGACTCAGCAACTAAGAAAGTAAAATCACGCTCACCATTTTCTTGTAAAGAGACAAGAACAGTACTGGTACGGTGAAACTCATCAAATTCCATTGCATGAGTATCGACACCCAGATCAAACAGTGTTTTTTGCATAAAATGGCCAAACGCATCTTCACCTACACGCCCAATAAAACCACTTTGTTGACCAAGCCTGGCAACGCCAGCAGCAACATTGACTGGCGCACCACCAGCACATGCTTCATATTGCATGTTTTGCAATGGGATCAAGTCAACAACAGCGTCACCTAAAGACCAGACTTTCATAATCTCTCCTGAAGATAAGCAATTATTTTTCTTAACTATATTCTGTTTTTATGGTTATTCATAACGAATAAATAAAGATATTGCTCGTAAATCCACACTGATAACGTTAACATAACTAGGTAATATGATAAAGTCAATCTCATACATCGTATTTTTTCACTCAGAATGTTATCGTTAACAATAAGAGTAATAGTGTGATTACATCTGTTCTTTACCCTTTCTATGCTCTTAAAAACACACTAATAACTCTGATATATAATAAGGATAATGATATGAAACACCGCTTAGAACAATCAACAAAAGCCTTAAGTACTTTGATTGAAAAACGAGGCAATAAATTTTATCCCCAGTTTCATTTGGCTGCACCTGCGGGTTGGTTGAATGATCCTAATGGTCTTATTTATCATGATGGTTTATATCATGCCTTTTATCAGCATCATCCTTATTCTCAAGATTGGGGGCCAATGCATTGGGGGCATGCTACAAGTACAGATATGATCCACTGGCAACACCAACCTATTGCGTTAGCCCCAGGAGATGACTACGACAAAAGTGGTTGTTTCTCAGGATCAGCAATTAGTCATGAAGGCAAACTCTATCTTTTCTATACAGGACACAACTGGTTAGCAGACGAAGGTGATGATAGCCAAATCTATGAAGCGCAATGTGTTGCTATCAGTGAAGATGGCATTCATTTTGAGAAAAAAGGGATCGTTTTAGAACCCCCTAAAGGTTATATGCATTTTCGTGATCCTAAAGTTTGGTATCAAGAAGGCAAATGGTGGATGGTTGTCGGTGCTCGTGATGAAAAAGATCAAGGACAAGTTCTACTCTTCTCTAGTGACACCTTATTTGTGGAAGGTCAGCAGTGGAACAACGATTACACTGTTTTAGGAAAAACGGATGATAAAAATGTCTATATGTGGGAGTGCCCTGATTTCTTCCCTATTAGCCAAGAAAACGAATTTGCAATCGTCTTCTCACCACAAGGAAAACGAGCCGAAGGATATCAATATCGCAATCTCTTTCAATCAGGTGCGTTAATTGGCCAGTGGGCGCCAAACCAACTCTTTAAACCACAAGGGCATTTTATTGAACTTGATAATGGCCATGACTATTATGCGCCACAATCATTTATAACACCTGATGGCCGTCGCGTTTCTATGGGATGGATGGATATGTGGAATTCGCCCATGCCTTCAAAATCTGAATTTTGGTCTGGCTGTTTTACACTCCCTCGTGAAATCACTTTTGATAAATCCAAAAATCGCTTACGCATGATCCCCGTTAAAGAAGTCGAATCATTACGCCAAGAAAAACAGACTATCCAGCCATTAACACTCAGTAATCAATCCATAGAGCTAATCAATAATACTCCTGCGATCGAACTTGACTTAACATTATCTTTAGACAGCCACGCTGAAAAATTTGGCTTATGGCTAGGTGAAGGGCTTGAGCTCTTTGTTGATAATCAATCACACCGTTTAGTTCTTAATCGTCATTATCCTCAGCACAATATAAGTGGTGCTCGAAGTATTCCATTACCTGAAGGTTGTGAATTGAATTTACGCATTTTCATTGATCGCTCATCAATTGAAATCTTTGTAAACAAAGGTGAATTCACCTTTAGCAGCCGATATTATGATCAACAAGATATTCAAACTTTACGTCTTTTCGCCATTAATGGTGATGCAACACTGATTAATGGTGAATATTGGCAGTTAAATAGTATTTACTGATATTGATAAGATAAGTAAGACGTGAGTCTTTAAATAGACTCACGTTCAACTAATTGGCAAGGTACGTGTATCGTATCTCTATGTTTCCGTTCTTGAATGATATGCAACGTTGCTTCTTTACCTAATTCATAATGAGGCAATTGTACCGTTGTTAATGGTGGATAAAACAACTCTCCTGTACCAATCATATTGTCGTATCCCAAAACAGCCACTTGCTCTGGAATGCGTAACCCCATAGAAAGTAAAACTTGATACGCTAGAAATGCAATACGGTCATTACCACAAATGAGAATATCAAAATCTGCTTTTTGCTGAATACAATGCTTTTTCAATATTTCAATCACATCACGATAATGTTCATCTCCTAACATCATCGTATATTGTTGTAGATCCGCCAATGGTAGCCCAGCCTCTTGCCAAGCATCTTCAACAGCTTTACGACGAATAGGGCCTGCTACAGACTCTTCAGGTATATAGAAGCATAAAGGGCGGCGATACCCTTTTTCGATGACTTTTTTCATCGCAAAATACTGCCCATGATAATCATCAGGAATATAAGTTGGAAAAGCGCACGTTTTATCCAAGCAGTTTGCTAACACTAAATTCTTATCAAGCAACTTTTCATGCACAGTGATTTCACGCAACCCCATCGTGGTATAAATAATACCATCTGGACGTTGAGCCAAAAGTTGCCAAATGGCATTTTCATAACAATCTTGTGCAGTCAAATTGACAACAAATGAACTCCAGCCAAATTCTCTTGCAGTTTGTTCTATCGATAAAATCATTTCCACAGAAAATGGTGTCGTAGCGGTATCAATTGCCAGAACACCAATTGATGATACTTTTGTTCCTTGCCCACGAATTTTTCGTGCAGAATAATCTGGAACATAGTTAAGTTGATCAATCGCATTTTGGACTTGTTTCAGTGTTTCTGGTTTTAATAACTCAGGGTTATTAATCGCTCTTGAGACTGTCATCAAAGAAACGGATGCAAGTCGAGCTACATCTTTCAGTGACGCCATAGCATTGGCTCGATTGGTTTATTAAAAAGGATCAATAGAAATAAAGTGCTATTTTACAAGAAGTAAAGTCAAAAAGCCACAAAGGGAATTGTATTGTAACTAAATACGACTATTAATTTCCTCATAAAAAGACACCTAAATATATTATTTTTTTACTTATTAAATGAGTTTAATATAGTTAAAATCACTTACGAGAAAAAACTTAGTTACAATTAATAATAGTTATCTCCTTTCTTCATTATAGAAATAAATTATTCTTATCTATAAAATACAAATATTGAAACAAAACAAAGTTCTGATATTTTATCTATAATATAATACAGAAGTATTAATCATTTTTAATTTGATATATTCTGAATATGGCTCCGTTGCGTGAATGTCACCCTACACAAAAAAACTTATAAATTAGTCAAATTTCGTTACTCATTCACTTTTAGTGAAAGAGCAGAGTAAAACCAGGAGCAACATATGGAATCAATAATCCACTTAATCACTTTTGAAGATGACAGTACAAAAGTTCAACTTAAAGCAGTTCTTTCTTCTTTAGCTGCTAACGTGAAAACCTATTCAAATGAACAGGCTTTCTTGAAATACTATTTTTCATCAACAAAAGGAGCTCATAAAGAGTGCATCATAATTAATACAAAAAGCAGTGCGGCGCCATCAATCGCACTGATTAAAGAACTCAACAAATTGAAAAACATCATCCCTGTTATTATTATTTCAGGGGATAGTTCCATTGAGAGTTGCCGTAACGCATTTAAATCAGGGGCCTTTGAATATTTAACTCGCCCTCTAAATGTAAATGAACTTCTTAATATTGTCTCGGAATCTTTCTTACATTATGAAAGTGAAGTTGAGCAATTCCGAACATATATATCTCTAAAAGATAAATTTAGTAAGTTATCTAATAGAGAAAAAGAAGTTATGGAGATGATCCTTGAGGGAAATACGAGCAAAGAAGCAGCAGAAAAACTTTCTCTATCGCCTCGTACTGTTGAAGTACATCGTTCAAATATGTATACAAAATTGAAAATAAGATCACTACCACAATTAGTTCAAGAATATGATTTCTTTAAGAAATATGACTTAAGAGCAAGTTAATTTAAAACGTGATTTCTATTTATCAATGGGTTGTATTATCTAACGATATAACGATATGACCTGTTTAATTTCATTATATTTTATTAATGAGAGAAAGCTGTACTTCTAAAAATATTCTATTTTGGATGAATTACACCTAATATGGGAATAATTAATACGTTAAACACCATTCTACGATAGAAAGGGAGGCAACTTATTTTGATGCCACCCTTTCATTAGTGTTCGTTTAATCTCAATCAAAAACACTTGTATATATTATTTTCATAATCGCTATTATTAATAATTATTATGATTATTTTTTATTAACAATAGCAATATAAGAAAAGATGAAGCTCTTCATTTGATATAAATCATTTTTTACTTATTATAAAGATGAATATTCTCATTTTTAATTTCTCATTTTCTTTATTCTTATTTCACGAAGAAAATTATTAGCGATTAAAAAATAATACAAAAGAAATTCTTGTCTCTTTTTTTTATGCCCATTTATAGACTGTTTATGCGTTTTGATTTTTGATTTAAACAAAAAATTCTTTATAAGAATATTCTAATCGAAGTGTTTTAATTGCGATTATTTAAACAGTAAAATAAGAAATAATAATAAGTATTTCCCTTTATACTCCCTTTTACTTAAGAAATTTATTCTCTTTATAGTTTAATTAATGTAATACATCATTTAACATCTCTACTTAATAACACTCAAATAAAGAGCGTCATAAAATGATCTTTTTATGTAAGTAAAATACACTAGCCAAGAATAAGTATTAACACCTAGAAAAGTAAATAATTATTAATGATTGATTTATAGTCTTAATATGAGCATAAAAAAAAGGAATCAATCGTTATAAAAAAAATATAAGATAAATTTATACGTTTATTCTTATTCTCACTTTGCACAAATGCCCTTATGCTATCCCCTCCTAACTCGCCTTTTACAAAGAAAAATGAACGCTCAAGATAAAAACCGTCGTCCTATAAAAGCAAGGCAAACAAACTGGGCCACAAAGTGCAGTCGCTATTTACAACAAAAAGGGGCAACCCCTAATGGTATTTCTGTGTTTAGCGTCGTATTTGCATTACTTGCAGGCTTATCACTCTTTTGTGCTCTCTTTTACACATCTGGATTATTACGCTCAATTTTATTGATCCTTGGAGCTATCATGATCCAAGGTCGCCTAATTTGTAATTTATTAGATGGTATGGTTGCCGTCGAAGGGGGCATGAAAAGCCCAGTAGGTGCTGTCTATAATGAATTACCTGACAGAATTGCCGATACTTTAATTATTTTGGGTGTCGGTTATGGGCTTTCTTCTGACTTTTCTATGGCCATTACATTAAGTTGGGTGGGCGCTTTTTTTGCGGTAATGACCGCTTATGTTCGTGTCTTAGGCGGTGCTTGTGGATTAGATCAACAATTTACAGGCCCAATGGCAAAACAACACCGAATGGCATTATTAACCTCTGTTGCCGTTATTGCTGCATTTATTCCTAGTCTTTGGGGAATATGGCTCTTTTTTATTTCATTATGGATTATTATTTTAGGTTCAACGCTGACCACAATTTTCAGAACCCGTCGAATTTTACGGGATTTAGCACAAGGTGCCTGATTAATGAAAAATGGAAAACTTGCTTTAGATGCAAAAGTGGTATCATCCGTCTTAGTCTCTATTTGTCGATTCTTAACAGGTATTCGCGCGAAACAAACCTCTCCTATTGCGAAAGATACGCCTTGTATTTATTACGCTAACCACTCTAGTCATCTTGATGGCTTAGTTATTTGGTCTTGTCTTTCACCCAATATTCGCCCTTATGTTCATCCGGTTGCCGCTGAAGATTATTGGAATAAAAACCGCTTACGCCGTTATTTATCTCGTCGTATCTTTAGAGCTATTCTTATCCCTCGTCATGCTGCCAAAATGAATTTTCCACAAGAAGAAAATTCTTGCGAAGAGATCGTAGAACAACCCACTAATGACTCGGCATCATCGACACCCAATAAAGTCAATGCACTTGCTCTGATGCAAGAAATTTTAGACCAAGGTGATTCTTTAATTATTTTTCCTGAGGGTACTCGAGGTAACGGCGAATCTATTCAAGATTTTAAAGCGGGTCTTTGGCATCTCTCTCGTAAAAATCCAAATGTGCAATTAGTCCCTATTTATCTGGAAAACTTAAATAGAGTCCTTCCTAAAGGTTCTCGCTTAGTTGTTCCTGTTATTTGCAGTGCGATTTTTGGTGCCCCTATTGGCTCCACTCATGAAAATGAAAGTAAACAAGAGTTTCTGGTAAGAGCGAAAAGTGCGTTAGAGGAGCTACACAATGGAACGTATTAATAATGAAGTCCTATGGATCTTTATCGGGCTCTTCTCTTTTTTAATTATTGCCAGCATTATTGGTGCTATTTTAGCAGCCATAAAAGGCCCAACCTCCACTATCACGAATCTTAATTCAAGGATCAACGCATGGTGGGTAATGTGTATTATCGCGGGTGTTGCCATAGGAATTGGGGCGATTGGATCTGTCGTCCTATTTACCATTATCTCATGGCTTGCATTACGCGAACTGATCACCTTAACCCCCACACATCGTGGCGATCATGAAGCGCTCTTCTGGTGCTTCTTCGTTATCTTACCTATCCAATACATTCTTGTTGGCGTGCAATGGTATAACTTAATGGCGGTATTTATCCCAGTTTACGCCTTCTTATTAATACCAACACGTATGGCACTTTCAGGTGATACTCGCCACTTCTTAGAACGTATGGCAAAAGTACAGTGGAGCGTGATGATAGCAATTTATTGCCTAAGTTATGCACCAGCACTTTTAATGTTACCAATAGAAGGTTTTGAAGGTCGTAATATCAATTTACTGCTCTTTTTAATGATAGTGGTGCAAGTTTCTGACGTACTTCAATATGTATTTGGTAAATTATTTGGCAAACATCCTATCGTACCTAAATTAAGCCCAAATAAAACAGTGGAAGGTTTTTTTGGTGGAATTATCTCTGCCAGCCTGATTGGCATGATGTTGTGGTGGGCAACTCCTTTCTCATGGTGGGCGGCATTTTTACTCTCTTTAGTAATTACATTGGCCGGTTTTGCTGGTGGTTTATGCATGTCAGCAATCAAAAGAGACAGTGGTGTAAAAGATTTTGGTACGATGATCGAAGGTCATGGTGGCATGATGGATAGAATGGATTCTCTCTGCTTTGCAGCGCCTATTTTCTTCCATGTTATTCGCTATTTTTATGTTTAGTTTTACTTTGTTTAATCAAATGTAAACTAGCCCGATGTAGGCTCAAATGCCGATATTAAAACCATCGGCATTTTTATACGCCCTATTTCGCTCATGCTAATTTAATATCACTAATTGACTATCATTATATAAATTAAACATTTGTTTTAATTTTAGATTAAAAATACAAAAGAACCATTTTACATATAAATCAAATAATTAAATAAAAACATAACGAATAAAGAGGTCTGATTTCTCTCCATTTTTATTTATAATGATAGCTTAGAAGGCTGCTATCTTTTACCCTAGCGCTCCTTTTTATTTTAGATCCTTTACAATTATGATCACTTGGCTACTTCTTGCTTTTTCTTTGTTATTTCTGGGTTTCAATCGTAAGCTTGCGTTTATTACATTGATATTTACAGCACTTAGCGCATTTATAACGGGTGTTATTACATGGCAAACCTTGCCAGTTATTTTTAGTATTCTCTTACTCGCATTCGCCTATTCTCGCTATAAAAAACAGCCTCTACTTAGAGCTATCATCATTCTCGCACTTGTCATTATTGCCAGTGGATTAACTTTTCACCTTATTCCTGGTTTTAACAATTTACGTTACCTTTCACATGCCATTATAGGTATGAAAAGCGCCCCTTTTTCTTTTTATTTCAATGCCGATAAAGCATTATTACCTTTTATTTTTCTGATTTTTATTCCTACACTTTTTGTCTGCGCGCCATTAAAAAAAGCAAATAAATTACATTGGGCAATGCTAATTATTGCCATTCCTGCATTATTATTGATCGCTGTAAAGCTAGGAGGATTGGCAATTGAATTGCACTTACCATCGTGGCTACCTGCATTTATTCTCGCGAATCTCTTTTTTGTATCACTTGCTGAAGAAGCATTATTTAGAGGTGTTATTCAGCAAACATTATCACGTTACCTTCCCCCTTATGTCGCGCTATTAATAGCAGCCATTATCTTTGGTTTAGCACATTCTGCAGGCGGATTACTGTTGATCATATTTGCTTCACTGGCAGGTATTATTTATGGATTAGCGTGGATGTGGAGTGGTCGACTTTGGGTTTCAACGCTATTTCACTTTGCACTTAACCTGACTCACCTTCTCTTCTTTACTTACCCATTTAAAATCGCGTGATCTCTATTTATCACCATTTAATACTGGTTTAATTTTTATTCTGATCTTCACTGCCTTTTACTGATATCTTAACTTCATCAGTAAAAGGATGAGTGAAACGTGAAAGCAATCACACAAATAGAATACAGATATTCTTATTTGCGCCCATCATCTGATGAAATTTTTGTTAGTATGCTTTATCGCTTATCTATAAATAATCAACACTTCATACGGCGAACAACAATAAGCCAAAAATAATAACATCCATTAACACGATAAGAAGTTGTCTTACTTTGCGGTATAGACCTCAGAAAAAATAGGTAAGCTTTGCTCTGTTTGCTTTTTTACTTTTTTTGCTTTTTTTAGTTCAGCGTTATCTGCTGATATTTTGCCTCTCTTATTACCAGGACAAAAAATATGTTAGACCAAGAAATGATCCGAACCTTTATACAGGTCGCCGATTGCCAAAGTTTTACCAAAGCAGCCGATGTGCTTCATAAAACATCAGCAGCAATTAGTTACCGTATCAAAACATTAGAAGAAAATATCGGCACCCAACTTTTTAATCGCACCACAAGAACCGTTACACTGACACCTGCGGGCGAATATCTATTAGAAAAATGTCGTCAATGGATTGTATGGTTAGAGTCAATGCCTGTGGAACTTCAGCAGATGAACGCGGGTGTCGAACATCAGGTCAACATTGTCATCAATAATCTGCTTTATGATCGCACCGCAGTTGCCAGTATGTTGGCTTGTCTTCATCAACGCTTTCCTTCTACCCAGTTTCATATCACTCGCCAAGTCTATATGGGTGTTTGGGATGCGCTTATTAACGAAGATTATCATTTTGCTATCGGCGTTACTGGCAATGAATCTCTTAAGAATAATATTAACATTTGTGCAATGGGCGAAATTCAATGGCAATTTGTTGTCGCGCCTAATCATCCTTTAGCCAATATCAGTGGTGTATTAAGTGATGACCAAATGCGTATTTATTCTGCTGTAAACGTCGAAGATACCTCTCGCCATCTTTCTAAACGTACAGCATGGCGTTTATCGGGTCAGCATGAGATCCGTGTGCCTGATTTACATACCAAATTAGCCTGTCACTTAAAAGGCGTAGGAATAGGATTTTTGCCATTAAGTTTATGCAAACCACTTATAGATAGCGGACAGTTAATTGCGAAAGAAGTGAAAAACCGTCGTCATAACTCCCCTCTTTCATTAGCATGGTGTGAAGATAAAAAAGGTGCTGTAGTGAGCTATTTAGTGGAGTTGTTTAAGCAAAATCATCCTAGTGTGCAATCGTTTTACGATCCTTTAAATTAAAAAGGCAAACCGAAGTTTGCCCTTTAACTGTTTATTCAGTGACTATCTGAATAGTGTGCTACGCTTTTGCTTCTTCATTATTGTTGTTGCTTTCTTTAATAAAGAGGCTTGCCACAATACCGATACAAATCAGAATAGCTGCAAAGTAGAAACCTGAGTCCATGCTACCTGTTTTGTCTGATAAGAAACCCGTTAATGTTGGAGCAAAAACAGAACCTAACATACCGATACAGTTATAAACACCAAACGATGTACCTAGTGCATGTCGCGGTGAGTTATCAGCAACTACAGCAACAAGGACTGGGTTTGTACTGATTTTACCTACAATACCGTAAAGGATCAGAGCACCAATTAACACAGGCATTGATTCTGACATTGGTACAGCAAGAATAGCGACTAATGACAGCGGTAACATGATCAGTAATACAGGTTTACGACGACCAATTTTATCTGAAACCCAGCTAAAAATAAGTGAACCAGGAATAGCAAACCATGGCATTAATGATGCGATAGTTGAAATTTGAGTTCCTGTAATTCCACGCTCAGTTTCTAAGTAGTACGGTAACCAAGTGACTAATACAAAGAAGCCATAGATTGAACAGAAGATAGTGACATATGCAAGGTTGATATTGCGATTGCCAAATAGATCTTTAAATGTCAGTTTAACTTTCTGTTTTGGAGCGCCACTTTCTGCCGCAGGTTGTGCTTTTGGCTTATCTTTGATGATCCATAACATCACCAAACCAATAATAATAATTGGCACACCAATGATATAGAACGGAGCACGCCAGCTCATTCCCATCTCACCGACAGAAATACTTGAAATGTAGTAACCAATAGACAGACCAAATGCCATACCACTATTGATAATCGCACTACCTAATGTAATACGATGCTTCGGTATTGCTTCTGAAGATAAGCCATACTGAGGGCCATAATAGAAGCCTTGGAATATCCCCACCATGACCCATGCAAACATAAAGGTCACGTAAGTTGGCATCATCCCCGCAATAATGGTAAATCCACCAAAGAGAACAACCCCTGTTACTAATACTTTTTTCTTACCTAAATAGTCACCTATCATTCCTGATGGAATATTAAGTGCAGTATATCCGATAAAGAAAATACTCATGATAGAACCGAGTTGAGCTTTAGTAAGATCAAACTCAGCACCAATATTGACCATTAAAGGGCCGACAATAGCGCGGCTACCATACAGTGCAATCCAACCAAAGAAGAAGATAATGGTCAGTTTGACCCAATAAGGGACTTTGCCTTTCTCATTCACTTGTGCATCGTTCATAATGACGCTCCTGAAAGCATTTTTATTAAGACTTATAAATTAAAGTGCCAGACTGACCTTCAATAACTTGTTGAATATTTTGTAATGCACCAATATGAGCTTGTTGCCCTGTTTCATTAACAAAATCACTCACTGCCATAATTTTTGGTCCCATTGCGCCATCAGCGACAGCCATTGGTGCAAGTTCTTCTGGTGTTGCTTCACGAATTGCAGCTTGTTCTGGTGTACCCCAATTTTTATAAATAGCATCTGCCTCTGTTAAAATAACAAAGTGCTCAGCATTTAATTCACGAGAAATTAAAGCCGCAGTTAAATCTTTATCAATAACCGCTTCACTACCAATAAACTCATTATTTGAATTGTTGACTGGAATACCACCACCACCACCACAAATAACAATATGACCTTTATCTAATAAAAGTCTTACTGCCTCGATATCAATAATCTTTTTCGGTGTTGGAGATGGAACAACACGGCGATAATGTTTACCGTCTTGTTTAAATGTCCATTGATACTTCGCAATTAATTTTTCTTTATCAGCTTCATCATAAATAGGGCCAATAAATTTACTTGGATCGTTAAATGCTTCATCATTAATATCAACTGAAACTCGAGTCATTACCGTTGTAATAGCTTGTTCAGGATGATTTTGATTAATTTTCTGCATCATCATATAACCAATCATACCTTGGCTTTCTGCCACCAAGATATCTAACGGGTATGCAGGAACATCTTGATATGCAAGGTTTTGCAGTGCAAGCAATCCAACTTGAGGCCCATTACCGTGTACTAATACAACACGATACTCTTTGGCTAATTTATTAATTGTCTCTGACATCAATTCAATATTTTTATATTGATTTTCAGCAGACAAAACTTCTCCGCGTTGCAATAATGCATTTCCGCCTAAAGCAATAACAATTGTTTTCATAATTATCCGTATCCGAATGTTTATATAAATTCTTTTATTAAAAAAATTTAATCAATATGCTGTTGTTGTTTTTTAGCTTGGTAACCAATCCATAATCCCAGTAATGTATCTGCTCCAGAATGATGACCAATAGAGAGTATTTCCAACATATCCTTAAAAATAATCTCTTTATTCTTTATTTTTTTACCTAGTTGAATGAGATAGGTAGAAAATATTCCCTGTGTGGCATATTCCAAATAATGCTTACTGACAATAGTGGTCAATTCAGATAAAGGTGGTGTGTTATTAAAAAAATTATTAAGTTTCTTTTCAGGCTCTGCTAAATAATGCGCAAATAACATTCCCACCAGCATATCATCTGAACTTGGCGTTAACCCGGGGCCTTTCCCTGTAAAAATAGCCCAGTTAACTGCATTGCCTAATAGTTGGTTATGAAACAGCTTAGTTAATAACTTAATTTCACTTAGTTGCGCGATTTGACGGTAATTTTTCAATGATCCATATAACCCCGTTGCAATCGAGGGTGATAACAGAGAAAAAAAACTTTCTAACCAACGTAAATCTAAATCCGCTTTATCTTGCAAGCGCAAATTCTCACTTTGACCTGCGATCAATGTGAGTTTATTTGTTAGTGTTGCTTGATGATTTTTAAGATCCATCACAATCGAGGGATGGCACTGTTTTGCAAAATAATCAAAATCATCTTGCTTCAGCAACCACCCCATCGGACTTAATCCTCTTCCTTCACGATGAAAAGTCATTAAGCGTCGCTGAGGGCAAATGAAATTCAAAGCATGATCATAAATGCCCACACATTTAATCTCACCTTCAAAGTCAGTGATATGCTGGCTGGTTTGAAGTGCTTGAATTTGCATAATGCCCCCTTTATTGCTGTGCTTTGTCGTTAGAAAACGAGATTAAGCGTCGATACCTAGCTCTTCAGCAAGTGCAACAATCGCTTTTTCAAAGCAACCTAAAGGTGCGCGTACAGTACCCGCACCAATCTGACCAACACCCGGCTCTTTATGTGCAATACCAGTGTTAATCAGTGGAGTGATCCCTGTTTCAACAACACGACGCGCATCTAAGCCTAAACATGCACCTTGGAAATCCCAAGTTGGAATTTGCAACATCATGTTACGAGCAAGATAGATCTCAGCCATTTCTTCAGTCACTTCACGTGCTGCATCCATACCACCGGATGCACCAACAAAGCGTGTTACACCAGGAGCCGCAACCATTGCTGCGCCACCAATACCGAAAGTTTCAGTGATTGCACTGTCACCAATATCTGGATTTGCATCTGCTTGGCTAAAGCCAGAGAAGAATAAACCTTGCGGTGTATTGACTGGAGCGGTAAACCATTGGTCACCCATTCCGCTGATTTTGATACCAAAGTTGCTACCATTACGAGTCATCACAGTGACGATAGTACCTTGCTTGATTTGAGCACCTGCATCCATCGCCGCTTTACAGTAAGCCATTGCTAAGTTCAGGAAGAACTGATCTGTAATGCTCAGGAATTTAGTCACTTTTGTGATTTCAGCATCTTCAAAATCTAATGTACTTAATACAGGTGCCAGCTGACGCAGTAACAGTGCAGATGCAGCGATGTTACGTTGGTGGAATTCATCACCCATCGTAATTGCCTGCCCCATAATTGCAGTTAGATCGATACCGTTTTCAAACGTTGCAATCGCTGCTTTTAATACTGGCGCTAAACTCTTTTGCATCCAATGTAGACGTTCTTGCACATCTGGGCCGTAAGCACCAAAGCGCATCACTTTACCGATACCTTCGTTCATATTGCAGTAAGCATAGTTACCATGAATGTGGTTTTTGATAACCAGCATTGGCATATGAGCAGAAGTAATACCACCCATTGGACCTACTGCATTTACGTTATGACAAGGAATAAACTCGATTTCGCCTGCTTCTAACATGGCTAATGCTTGCTCTTCAGTTTCTGCCCAGCCTTCAAATAAAGAAGCACCGATACATGCACCACGAACAGGGCCGCTCATTTCTCCCCAAGTTACTGGTGGACCTGCGTGAAGTAATTTTTTACCTGACTCTAAAGTAGGAACAACTTCTTTTGCTAAGCTAACATCACACCAGTGAGGACGGGCTTCACGGATACGTTCGATAACTGCTTCATTCGCTTGTTCGATAGTTGAGTACATATCTGCAATTCCTTATTTCAATTTCTTTAATATTTCAGCCAATTTTTTATTGCCACCTGCGACAGGTGCCCACTGATAATGAACAACAGGGGTGCCACTTGATTGCAGATCGTCTGCAAAGCTACGTAATCCTGCGTTGATCACAGAGATCCCATTAAGCAGTGGCGACACTTCAGCATGTGCTTCTGCTGGATGTGGCTGGATTAATTCTTTTGCTAATAAAACGGCTTCTGGCAACGTATCCATCACAATAATGCCCGCTTCTTTCAGCTGTTTTTGCTGTTCGCTGCGGTTTTGTGGATCATCTTCAGTACCAGTGATAGTTGCGATAGTGATTAGTGGATTAGCTTCGCCACGTTTCTCATTCAGTTTCTTGATTTCCTGAATTAACGCGCCAGCTGGATCTTGAGTTGCTCCATAACCAATAACAAAATCAACCAGTAACACGCCGGCTTCTGTTTTATTGCTTAGCTCACTGATAAATTTGTTACGTGTAGATGGGTCAATCATTGGGTGTGGTTTACCCTGTGTATAGAAGTCATCACCCATATCGATAATTTTGTGGCCATCTACATCTAACATCGTGCCTTGTTTATGCTCGTTATCGACTTCAACATTAAGTTTTTCAGATAACAGCATGGCGCACTCAGCAGCTAACGTACCACCGGCATAAAGACCAATGATTTTCTTACCAGCTACTTTTGGTAACTCTGCTGCGATATCTTCAACACGCGCTAATTCAGCCGCAATACGTGCAGTTTCATCTAAAGTACGAGTGAAATAGATATTGTCGTCTTGGAATTTCTCAGGTGTTGTTCCTAAGAATTGAGCCACAATCGGTTTATTATGACGTTTCATTTCTGCAATGATTTTTTGACGAACAGCTGGTGCTGGTGGCTTAGAAACAAAGGCAATAACACGAGTATTAGGATCAGCCGCCAGCATATTGATAGCAGTGATTGCACTGATACCGCCAATTTGCTCTGTTAAATCACGACCACCTAAACCAATTGAGTGAGAAATACCTTGGCGTTGTAAAACGATTTGAGAGGTAATTTCTTGAATACCTGTACCTGATGCGCCAACGATACCAATTGAGCCTTTCGGTGCAATGTTAGCAAAAGCAAGAGGAGCACCTGCAATATTTGCCGTACCACAGTCAGGCCCCATAACAATCAGACCTTTGGCTGCTGCTTTTTCTTTTAATGCTTTTTCATCTGCAATAGATACGTTGTCAGAGAACAGCATAACGTTACAGCCATCTTCTAAACCCGTATCCGCTAGCTCAGCAGCATATTCACCGGCAATAGAGATAAGCAACATATTGGCATCAGTGCTTTTTTGTTTAGCGGTGCGCCAGCTACGTACTGTCGTTAATTTGTTACCGCCTTTTTGACCGCTTGCAATTTCTGCTAATGCTTCTTCTAACGCAGTAGAAATCATATCGATAATCGCAGGATCATCTGATTCCGCTTTAATCGAAACACAAATGTCATTCGGTGTTGCTTCGTTAAACATGTCATGCCAGAAACCGGTGACATCAAGAAGAGATTTATTCGCTGGTGTTCCCATCATGACGGAAATTTCTTCCACCTCTGGGGCTTCACTTAATTTTCGGGAAATAATCATCAGGCTTACTGAATCCTGAAAGCTCCCTTTTTTAATAAAAGCATGGATCATTATGATATCCTTAACGCATTTAATATATGTAACAGCACATATTTATTTGCATTTCGTTTTTTTGATAATAAGAAGCCTATTTGCTTAAGTTATTAAGCAATATAAATAAATGTCTGATTTATTAATTTCTAATCTCTGCGTATAAACATACTGAAGAAATATCAAAATGTAGAGTGATAGAAGTCACACTTATTTATTGTAAAAAATTTTTATTTAATCGAACGGTATTTATTAAATAAATTATGATGAGAAAAGTTTATTAATTTTGGAATAAAACCACAAACTTCAGAAAGAGATTTAACTAACAAGAAACAATTACCAAGCTATAAATTTCAAATAAAACAAAGACAACTGATTTGTAAGTTACAATTCCATAACATACAGTAATAAATTATTATTATCAACAAATAAAAAAAGCTATTTTTCTTTCTTAGATTTTTAAATTATCCTTTATTTTTAATTGCATTTAATTTTATAAAATAGCAAAAAAAGCCTTGTATTTAATAAGGCTTTTAAAATAGAAAGAATATTTAATATATGACTTAAGTTACTGCTTAATAGCTTCTACTTGAATTTTTAATGTCATATTATCAGCCATCCCTTCTTTAACTAAAAAGTCTACACCCCAAGCTGAACGTTTAATGGTCGTTTCAAAATCGCCCCCACATACAGGTGCATTAAATACAGGGCTTTCATAACAATTAAATTTAGTTGCCGTTAATTGAATTGGCAGTGTTTTTCCTTTCATGGTTAATAACCCTTCAATAAATGTGGGCTTATTATTAGAGAAATGCCATTGTGTTGAAGAAAATTGAATTGTTGGATATTTATCTGCATCTAAGATATCGGCACTTTTTACGTGATTATCAAATGCCGTTAATCCCGTATTTAATGTTTTAACTGGAATAGAAACGTTTATTTTTCCTCTATTATTTTCTGGTGAATACGTTAAATTCCCTTCAATTTCATAAAAACCACCACTATTGGTTGAAGTTCCAAAGTGATCAATATAAAACATGGCTTTAGTGTGTGTTGGCTCAAGTTTATATTCATTTGCTTGTACTGTAGGCACAAGTTTATATTCATTTGCTTGTACTGTAGGCACAAGTAATAATGATGATATTATGGCAGATAAAATAAATTTCATTATAGTTTCCTAATATATTTTTATAAAAGAATGCCCATAAAGAAAAAACTTTATAGGCGTTTTTAAACACAGAAAATATAAATTACAAAGAGAGTTGAAAATTAATTAACGCTGAGAATCCAAAACTTCGTTATTTTTTAATACATCTTGAGCTTTGCTATAACTTTCAATTAATAACTGATAAGCAGGAAAAATCTGGGTATACGCTTGCGCCCATTCTGCTGCATCAGCACGGTTCCATGTTTTTTGAATTTCAGAAGCAACTGCTGCGGTATCCATCGGTACTACGCCAGCTTGAACAATACGAGCCAAGGTAATTTCTTCCGCCATTTTACTGTAAGTACCTGATGCATCAATCACTGCAAATACTTGATAACCCTCAGCAACGGCACTAATTGCAGGGAATGCCATACAAACACTCGTAATAGTACCCGCAATAATTAATTGCTTTTTACCTGTGGCTTTAACGGCTTCAACAAACTCAGGATTATCCCAAGCATTAATTTCACCTTTACGTGCAATATATTTTGCGTGAGGAGCATTTTGATGAATTTCAGGAATTAATGGACCATTAGGACCTTGTGGTACAGAAGCCGTTGTAATAACAGGCATGTTAGCTAATGTTGCTATTTTTGCTAATACTGAAGCACGAGCTCGTAATTCAGTCATTGGCATATCACCCACTGTTTGGAATAAACCACTTTGATGATCAATTAATAACATAACCGCATCTTCTGGATTAATTACAGGGCGTTGACCATTAAAATTTGCTGGAGTGCTCATTTATTTATTCCTTTTAATTAATAAAGTTGATCATTAACATGATTGAAGAACAATATTAGAAAAAAATATCTTCATATCGTTTCTCTTTCGTTGTAATAAACAATAATCAATTAATTAAAAGCTCGGTAGTAGCAATTCTGATAAACACTATTCTAAAAATAGAACACTGAAACATTTTATTATTGTTCTATTTTTAGGATGATGAAATCTATTTTTGGCACTACTTAAATATATTAGCCGCTCTAAAATAAGCCCTATAGAAATTTTATAGGAACATTTTATGAAAAAGATCATAGGTATTTATAAAGCACCTCGTCAACATTGGGTTGGCGATGGTTTTCATGTTCGCTCACTCTTTAGTTATGGTAATCATGGTAAATATTTAAACCCATTTTTACTTTTAGATAGAGCAGGGCCTACTGATTTTCCTGCATCTCAAGGACATAATCGTGGTGTCGGGGAACACCCTCATCGAGGATTTGAAACGGTCACTATCGTTTATAAAGGTGAAGTTGCGCATCATGATTCAACGGGTGAAGGCGGTGTTATTGGTCCCGGAGATGTCCAATGGATGACTGCGGCATCGGGTATTTTGCATCAAGAATACCATTCTGATGCTTTTACCAAAGAAGGTGGTGTATTAGATATGGTGCAATTATGGGTTAATCTCCCATCAGATGCCAAATCAGCACCTGCTGGTTATCAATTACTGAAAGAAAGTGCGATCCCTGTATTGCCTTTATCTGATAATGCAGGGCAGCTTCGCGTTATTGCAGGGCATTATCACGATACGAAAGGCGCAGCAAAAACCTTTTCGCCTGTTGATGTATGGGATATTCAATTAAAGAGTGCAAAATCGACCACATTACTAACGAAAAAAGATCGTTATGTTGGTTTAGTGGTTTTACATGGCAGTGTTTATCTTGATAATCAAACCCAATTACAAACTGGCGATTTGGTTATTTTAGATAATGAAGGAGGCTCTGTTAATCTTGAAGCTATTGAAGATGCTGTTATCTTATATCTCAGTGGTGAGCCTATTAATGAACCTGTTGTAGGTTATGGCCCTTTTGTAATGAATAGCGAAGCACAAATCAGACAAGCCATTGATGATTTTAACCAAGGTAAATTTGGTCGTATACCTAACGAATAACGTTTTTATTTTATACAAAAACAATGAAATCAAACGGCTCCCTATTCTATTCGGAGCCGTTTTTATATCAATTTTACTCTTTCATTGGTGACATATTATCAGCAAGGTATTCCAACAAGACTTGGATTGCAGGTAATAGCCCTTTTCTTGATGGATAAACAGCATGAACCACATCTTTAGGAAAGCGCCAAGATGGCAATACCTCAATTAACTTGCCATCTTGTAACTCTTTTTCAACCACACTCAAGGGCAATCTTGTTATTCCCAATCCCTTTAATGTTGCTTTATAAAGAGTCAAAACATCGGTTGTGGCTAATTTAGGCGTAACATGTTGTGTAGAAACCGCACCATCTTCATGAGTGAGTGTGAGTGTATAATGCTGGGAATGTTCGCTATTTGCCAAAATGGGATAATCTGTAAGTTGTTCGGGGGAATTTGGGATCTCTCTCCCTTGAAATAACAATGGGCTAGCAACTAATACTCGCCGAGAATAACCTAGAATTTTCATTGTTAAACCTGAATCATCTAGCGGCAATGCTCTGACTCGTAATGCAAGATCAAGGCCTTCACTAATCACATCAACTGGGCGATTAATAGCTAATATCTGAATATTAATATCCGGATATTTTTCCATAAAATCGACCAAAATATCTTGAATATATATTTGTAATAATGCGACAGGACATGAGAGTTTAATTGTGCCATGAGGATGCCCTTGTGCTGAACAAATAACCTCTTCCGCAATCTCAGCTTCTGCAACCACATTTTTACATTGTTGATAAAAAGTTTGCCCAATTTTGGTGACATGAAATTGTCGCGTAGAACGATATATTAAAGAAACATTGAGCTTTTGTTCTAAATCAGCAATACGGCGACTCAGCTTAGATTTAGGTATTCCTAATGTTTCAGCCGCTTGAGAGAAACCACCAAACTCAACGACTTTCACAAAATAGTAGAGGTCATTTAAATCATACTTCATTGTGTATCACCCATTAGGTTATTTTACATATTAAGCTGAATTGTTTCAGTTATTGATGTTATGGAGAAAATAATTGTAATTACTATTTTCCATTATTCAACTTTTGTTAATAATATTATAATCACATAGGTTAATAAAATAAAGGCGATCTAAGATAATATCATAATTCAAAAAAAACCAATTAAATTAATATTACAAATGTGACATTGAATTAATTCACATACCATAATTTAATTTTATTACCACCTATCACTGAAATTTGTTTTTATTATTAAACTTTGATTGATTTAGTAAAATTCATTATAAAACATAAAGATAGATAATCACTTTGCATATTAATAACATCAAGTTACATAAAAAAACTTATTTTAAAAACAAGTTAATAAATAATTTTATTTTTATGACATTAATCAATGAATATTTAATAATATGTTAATAAGATCATCCTTAATAAAAATACTTATTAGTTTTACTTTTTACTTCCGATTATTTATTTAACCTGCAACCTAATGGAATAACCTAATGAACGAATTAACTCCATTACGACCCATACCTACATTAATCGCCGTTTCTATTACCCTTATTATCTGGTTTCTTATTCCCGTACCACAAGGTGTTGATCCCAATGCTTGGCACTTATTAGCACTCTTTGTTGGTACTATCGCCGCTATTATTGGTAAAGCTCTCCCTATCGGTGCTGTTTCTATTATTGCTATCGCATTAGTCGCTGTTACAGGGGTCACTAACCCTAACTCAACCAAAGCTGCTATCGGTGATGCATTAAGTGGATTTTCCAATGACCTTATCTGGTTAATTGGTATTTCCATTATGGTATCAATGAGTCTAAACAAGACCGGACTTGGTGCTCGAATTGGTTATTATTTTATTTCACTATTTGGCAAAAAAACCATTGGAATAGCCTATTCATTGGCTATTGCTGAAACAATATTAGCCCCAGTAACACCAAGTAATACCGCGCGTGGTGGTGGAATTATTCACCCGATTATGCGTTCAATATCAGACAGTTTTAACTCTAAAGCAGAAGATGGCACAAGTGGTAAAATAGGTCGTTATCTCTCTTTGGTGAACTACAATATAAATCCTATTACTTCTGCCATGTTTATTACAGCAACGGCTCCCAACCCACTCATTGTCAGTTTAATTATTAGTGAAACAGATCCCACACATGAGCTTAGTTGGTCGATGTGGGCAATTGCGGCTTTTGTACCCGCTATCGTTTCATTAATTTTAATGCCTATTGTTATCTATCTACTTTATAAACCTGAAATAACCAGCACTCCTAATGCACCTCATTTCGCTAAAGAGCGTTTAGCACAACTAGGGCCTATTTCATTACCTGAAAAAATAACGCTTGCCGTCTTCGCCTTATTATTAATTATGTGGGCTGGTGTTCCTGCATTGTTATTTGGTGATGGATTTAGCGTTAATGCGACGACTGCGGCATTTATTGGCTTATCTATTTTATTATGTACAGGCGTTTTAAATTGGGATGATATTTTAAAAAATAAAGGTGCATGGGATACCGTAGTTTGGTTCTCTGCATTAGTAATGATGGCATCCTTCTTAGGAAAATTAGGACTAATTAAATGGTTGTCACTCAGTGTAGGGGCAAGTATTGATAGCATGGGAATAAGTTGGGTCAGTGGCATGATATTACTGGTACTAATTTATGTTTATTCTCACTATTTCTTTGCCAGTACTACCGCCCATATTACTGCAATGTTTGCCGCTTTCTATGCCGCAGGCTTAGCCCTTGGCGCACCACCAATGTTATTAGGGCTTATTTTAGCATTCTCATCTTCATTAATGATGTCATTAACCCATTATGGTACAGGTACTGCTCCCATTATTTTTGGTTCAGGTTACGCCACATTGGGCGAATGGTGGAAAACAGGATTCGTGATGAGTGTAGTTAACCTTATCGTTTGGATAACCCTTGGTAGCATATGGTGGAAAGTACTGGGATATTGGTAAGGTTTAAAAATAGCCTTAAATAAAACAAATACAAGATGCCTAGCTTATTGTTAGGCATCTTATAAAGTTAACGCCAGATATCGTTACTTACAATAATTGACTCTGATTGATAATGACTTTTTTTATTCTCTATTTTGTCTTTCTCAACGGTATGTTGAACGCCATCAAAAAAGTAATTTAAATCGACATCAAAAAGATAGGATAATATATAAATACTTTCTGCATGGATGTTTGACTCACCATTTTCAAAACGAGATTGATGTTGCTGGCTTATTCCCAATAAAGCACCAAACTCACTGCCACTCATACTGTGTGTTATTCTTAATTCTCTAATTTTAGCGCCAACTAATCTTGATATTTTTTTATTCATAACATCTCCAAAAAATAAAATTGATAATATCAAAAACACACTCATTAATTATTCATACAAAATATTTACCGTAGCAATTGAGTTAGCACTTCCTGGTGTTATAGTGCTTCCTGTTTTTATATAGCGCGCTTTCCAACCAAAAATATAATCGCCAGATGCAACCTGATTTTGCAAACTATTTTTAGTATTTAATTTAATAGGATTATTATTTTTATCTAATAACTGAATCCCAATTCCTGTTGCTGCATTTGTACCCGATAACTTTAATTTACCTGTATTTATATCAATATATCCAGCACTACTCGTTACAGTGGCTTTAATATTAGTTCCTGCAGCACAACTTAGCGTAATAGGAATATCAATATTTTTACTTACATCGCCAATATTTTTAAATTGGGTATCATACCAAGTGCCCATATTAACATTATAACTCGATGATTTAGTTGTACATTTTAAGGAATTTACTCTTATTGCATTTAACGGTAAATATAATGATGATATATTCCAAGTACTATTTCTAGGTAATGTGTTATTTTGTACAACTTTAGCCAGCATTCCCCAATTTACACTTCCTGATTCAGTAACTCTACCTGTTTTTAATATTTTAACAGTCCAGTATGGATTTATTATTGTATAATGATTATTTGATGGATCTATTATATTATTGTGAGTTAAATTTAATAATCCTAATTCATGTAGTTTAACTTGTATACCAATACCCGGAATATTGGTCTGCACTATTTTATTAGCATTAGGTACCCAACCATTAATATAAGTACCTACTATTATTGAATTACCACATTTTCCATCGTTACCAGAAAATGTATTTATAGGTCCATTTTTATAATTTATACGAAATTCATCTAATACACGTGTCCCCATATCATCATATTGAATTGAATAAACTCTATTCGGTATATCCACTCTAATATTTCTTAGATTCGGGTTTTGAATACAAGCGGAAAAAGCATATGTAGAATAAAATAAGCTCCCACTTAATAAAAAAATAGACTTAATGCTTATATGGCGCATTTTTATCTCCTAATTTATCTATTATTTTAGTTTTCATCTCTTTTTGTTCTTCTTCATCTAAAATAAAAAATTGGCTTAAACAAATATCAAAAGCACGAGCATATTGATAAAGTCTATCCAAACTAACTCTATTAATACCTCGTTCATATCTTGATTGCTGTTGTTGACTGATACCAATTATTTCCGCCAGCTCACTTAAAGTGTACCCATTCATAACTCTATAATAAGCTATTTTTTTTCCAATCATTTTTGAGGCAGGATAAATATGACTCATTTTTATTTCCTTTATTATTCGTTAATTATAAAGAAGTGTAAGTTCAAGATGACTTTTAAATGAACCCACAGTGATATTACTTCCATAACCTATAATTCTTGCCGATAAAGGAAATTCAGCATTGTGTGTCTGCTGATTAATGTTCACTATTAATTTTTCATTGTTTTTTATAATGTTTTTATTTAATTGAGTCGCAATATTTAATGCCGTGTTTTTTGCTGTACCACTATTAATAAAATATTCTGGATAATTAGGATCAACAGTTCCTTTTAAGGTCATTGTGACTTTATTCGTTGTTATTGGGCAATTTTTCAACCTTATAGAAAAATCAACCCAATCTGATTTTTGATTATTTTTAATATTTCTAATATTTATTTTGTTAAGATCAATTAAATAATTTTTTGTTTCTAATTCACAAGGTGATGCAATCACAGAGCCATAAACATTAATATTAACAACACTTGCTACTGCAAAAGGAGAACATAAAAATAATAGGGATAATGGTATGATTTTATACATAATATTCTGCCTCTACCTATAGACTATGGTTGCTGTAATTTTTGCAGATACCGTACCTGGAGTGGCATTTCCAAGCTTACTAAATGCCCGTGTTCTTAAAGGAATATTCACTGATGACTGACCATTAACCGCGATATACAGTGATTTTTGATTACCTAATGGTATTAATCCATTACTATTTTCATTCTGCAATTGCACAGCAATATTCTTTGCAGTTCCTTCATTTTTATATAAATTATTGACATCAGCATTATCTGGTGTACCAGTAAATGTTAGCTTTACTTGATTTATTGTGGGTGAACAATCAATTAATTTAATCGTAAAATTATTCCACACCGAACTCGAATTTGTTGTCTTAAATAAATTTGCAGGCATTTCCTTTAAATCAATATTAATATTATTTCCTCCAGAAATATTACAAGTTGCTGCTCTAATATTTCCAGAAAAATTAACAGTAACCGTATTCCCTGCGAGTAAAGGAAAACTTATTATTACACTGGTTATTAAAATAAAAAATCTTATTAATATAGTCATTTCACTTTCCTACGCGTAGCAAATATCGACAGCTATAAAAGAAATAACTGGGTTTAATATATTAAATTTAATGCTATTTAAATTTACTACTGACAAGTCACACTGATTTTATAGAGTCCTAAATAATCAAGAACACCTGATAAATCATAATTTACATGACATGTTTCATTGTTGTATTTAATAGTTAAGTTTCCGCGTTGCTCTAACCCCGATAAATAAACCTCTCCATCATTACCAACAATACTATTCAATTGGCTGTTATCTTTAAAAATAACTTGAGCACCAAATGGAACTGGTTTTTTATTTGCAAGATTAATCGTCATCAATACGCGATAACCCACGTTAGCAGAAAAATCAGCTTTGACTAAAGCACCTCGACTAGGCGAAACCGTTTGGCTAGTCAATTCCATTTCTGTATTTTCAGGCAGCATTAATGTATCAATTTCTAAGGTATTCTTGCGATACGGTGTAACATAAGGCACTAATGCATAACCCATACTATTAGTTTTGACACCCGCTTGGTTTAGTATCGCAACATCACCTGCATTAGGAATATCAACAATTGCAGACGTTTCACCCAGTTGTTGTCCAAGGACTATTCCTCCAGAGTGAGCAACTACGCTACCATTGACCCCATAATAAAGATTATGGTTGTCTTTGCTATAACTATATCCCCCCGTAATATCACCTAGTTGACCTTTATAGGATGCATTGATATTTCCAGAAGATCCTTGATCTTGATTGGTAAATCCCTGTTGTGCACTCCAATTTAATCTATTATTGAGTTGAGATGCAGAAATTCCGACACTTCCAGTACTTGCATTATTACTACTACTATTTGTATTAAAGTTATAATAAAAAGTATCGTCAAAAACACTAAAAGGCACACTCACCGAAAATGCAAATAAATGTTCGTTTTCACTTTGTGTTTTCTCGCCTGAAATATAAGAGTAACGATTTGTATTCTTATTATAAGTATAATTCATTCCATAGCTGATCCCTTGCCAACTATTGTTATAACCTAACGTAGCAGACTGTGTCTTTTTATTACTATTCCAATAATCTTCTTTTATATAGCCAATTGCTAAAGAACCATTCCCTTCACCTAGATTTTGGTTAATCGTAATTTCAGCACGATTACGACGACGTTCAACTTCAGGAATATAATTAGTACGTCGGAAACTATCAAAGACTTCTGATAAGCTATAAAAGCCGTTTGTAGAATAACGATAACCTGCTAATGCTATATTAGTTCCTATATTATTCAGATTTTTATTATATCTAAAACGATAAGATTGACCTTGTTGCTTAGTACCATTATTAAAGGTTGAGTTTGCATGTGTGATATCGACAGAAATTGCACCAAAAACACCTAAGTTTTTTCCTGCACCTAAAGAATAAGATTGATAGTCTTGGCTTAATTGGCTACCACCATAAGTTGTCACTCCATAAGGTAGGCCATAAATTAATGTAAATTGCCCAAACTTAGTTTTATCCACATTCTTATCATAAGAGCGATATTCACCTCCCGTCACACTATAAGATAAATAGCCTTCACGCTGTAAAACAGGCAAAGAAGCAAATGGTACGATTTGATGCTGTTCACTCCCATTAGATTCTTTTATTGTGACGTATAAATCCCCACTACTCCCTGTGGGATATAAATCATTAATCTCAAAAGGTCCTGCGGCGACTTCTGTCTGATAAATAATATATCCATTTTGCTTAATAGTAATTTGGGCATTACTGCGCGCAATACCTCTAATAACTGGAGCATAACCTCTTAAACTTTCTGGATACATATCATCATCTGTTGATAATTGAGCACCTCTAAATGGCACACTATCAAAAATAGCAGACGGAGAAACACCATCACCTAACATTAATTGGCTTTTTATCTTATTTATATTACGCGATAAATAAGTATAAACAGTATTCCACTTTCCTGATTGATTATCTGAATTTGACCAGGTGGTATAATTACGCAATCGCCACGGTCCAAAGTTCAACCCAGGTCTTAAATTTATATAATGAGATGTTTCACTTGAGTTATTATCTTTACGATCGTAATTTTTCGACCCACTGTAACTATAATTAAGTAAAAGTGCAGTGATACCATTATCTATCTTATTTAAATCTAAATACCCTCGCGGATACTTAGATAAAGCAATTTGAGGAATACTCAAATATAATCTTTGAGAATCAAACTCTAATTCACTTTTAGCATCAGGTATCGCAGATAAATTCACACAGCTATCAGTCATTGTATATAGCTTTGGGTAATCCTTTGTTTTAACACCAAAATCATTAAGATCATCAATTGATAAACATGGAATAAGTTGATTGTCTTTATTTTTTTCAAATCTAATATTTTTAGTTAGGATCAAATTAGTATTTACATAGATATCAACGTAATAATTTCCCGCTAATTGCTGGTTATTTTCGAAAGGAGATAAATCGATGCTCTCTTTATCCGATGACTCAAGGAAATCAGGATCAAAATAGATATTATCTGATTTGTCGTTTTCCGCATATAATAAAGCCGTATAGCCCAAATATAAAATTAGGCTAATACATATCTTGCTAATTTTCATATTAAAACCTAAATTTATAATTTATTATATTTTAACTTCTGATAAATTTACGCTAGCACCATAGTCATTAATAACTTCCCAGCTTATCGTGCCATGTTCATTACTATCATTTATATCAAATGATTTTGTTGAAAAAGGTTCAACATAAGAAACATCATTTACTAACTTCCCATTAAAATTAATCATCTGGAAATTAAAATAATAGGGTGTTGGATTATTCACACTGATTTTATTTCCAACTTTTGACCATATTAATTTTTTCTGCTTTTCCTCAAAATTCACTTTTTTTAAATTTTCAGGTCGGTAAATTAATTTCATTTGAGTCTTAAAAGCAATCTGCAATGAATTTTCTGTTTTTTCTGTAGCAGGTATTGTTTTTATATTTAGCCAAAATAGAGACTCTTTATCATTAGGCAAATTCCCTTCAGTTAAAAAAATCCTCAGCGTATTCGCCTTATCTGGATTTAATCTAAATAAAGGTGGAGTAATAGTAAATTTTGACTGTTTATTTTCATTAACATCATCTATCCAAGACTGGATCAAATAGGGGATTTTATCTGGATTTTCAACATTAATACTAACGTTTTTATTCCCTTCTGTATAAATAACTCTAGTTCCGCCAATAATAACACCAGCAGAAGATTGATTAATAAAAAAAAGAATAGAAATTAAAAAGACAATAATAGACTTCATATTATCACCACTGTATTTTTATAATAAGGTTCAAGTCCTTTTAAACCTTAATTTATATTTAATCTTATTTAGTTATAGTTAATAGTAAATGTTGCATTACCATTTGCTAAACCCGCAGTAACAGAATCTGTTTTAGCAATATAACGAGCTCTAAAATCTAAATTATTTTCAATATTTTCTTTTAATGGATAGGCTTTAGATGCTGTAAACAAAGGTACTACAACATTTGCATCATCCGTAATTTGAATACCCACTCCAGTTGCTACACCCGACTCTTTTTTCAGGGCAATAACACTGTCATCACCTACATATGAATCTGCGTCAAATTTAACAGATGCAGTGGTCACTGTTTTAGGACAATTAATTAATTTAATTGTGAATTTTGTCGCTGCAGCAGTACTTCCTGTACTTGGTAATGCTTTTTTAGAGACGGTACCTAAATTAACTTTTAAAGCATCAGAACCCGCCGCTAATTCACATGCGTTATCTATAATTTCCCCTGTAAAATCAATAGTACCATCCGCTGCTAACGCATTATTAGTGACAAAGATAGTCGTTGCAGCAATTAATGTTGCAAGTAAATTTTTTCTCATTTTTTTCTCCGATTAATTTTTATTAATAAAACCAAATTAATTAAAAAATACTTAATTAACTCAGTATGTGAGTATTATCTAATTGTTTTTTACAATAAACAAGTTTTGGTTATAGCGGTATAATATTCATAATTTTTATTTAAATCAGGATTTAAAACCAAGAGGACTCTTTATTAGTTAATCAATGAAGTTTATTTTTAATTATTTTAAATTTTCATATATTGATACAACATTGTTAAATCAAAATAAAATTTAAATACTATTTTTCATTAATAAATAATTTTTTATTTTATTTTATAACGCATATGGTGTGAATGAAAAAAAGCATTATTTCCTCTTAATAATAAAAGCTACTTTTTATTCCATTTGATTAAAATAACTTCTTAACGTGTTATTTTTGAACAAATTTAGTCTTAACCTATCAGTTACAAATTGAATAAAAATATTATTTATAAAAAATATGATTTTTTTATAGACAAAAAAAGAGCAAGGTTTCCCTTGCTCTGATTTAATATCGGAGTATTTTTTAGATAATTATATACATTAATTTACTACGATTAATTTAAAAACCACTACTTATTAATCTTAATCAGCGACATTCTTGTCTGGCATATAAGAGCCAATATTATAGGCTTCTAATTTTGGTGCTTTGTCAGAATTAAGATCAAAATTAAATATCGTTATTGTGCCCGGTGTTGCAGGTAATAAAAACTCAGGCGACAAATTTAAGAATACTTTGCAGGCGGCACGAATAACACCACTATGCACAACCGCTAATAAATCGCTATCTTCTTTATGCACCCATCCTTGTAATGCCGCACCAATGCGATCGCAAAAATCAAACCAATTTTCGCCTTTAGGTGGCGTATATGTTCCTGCTCGCCAATTTTTGTATTTATCTGCATGGTGTCTTATGAGTTCTGGCTTTCGTTGTCCCGTCCACTCTCCCATATTTAACTCACGTAATAATGGCTCTTTAACTGCTTCAGGATGACCAACAATTTCTGCAGTTTGTACTGTTCGCCCTAAATCTGACGTAATAATCCTTGCAGGTGATAACAATTTAATACTCTCTTTTATCGCCATTGCTTGATTAATTCCTTTTGGTGATAAACAAGAATTAGCATGTCCTTGTAAACGTGATTCCATATTCCATAAGGTTTCACCATGTCTTAATAAAATTAGTCTCATTATTATTCCTTAATTTAATGGTTTAAAGACCATATCCAAGAATTTGGAACCAAGTAAATATCGCAATAGAAATTACCGATGCACCAACAAAACAAGTAATTAATCCATATTTCATTTGCTCTAACACACTAAAGTAGCCGCTTGAGAAATAGATAGTATTTACTTTCGAATGTGGTGGTAAGGTAATGGTATAAGTCAGTGTAAATGACGCAGCTAATGCCAATGTAACCGGATCCATGCCCAATGTTTTAGCAAGTGCAATAATGGCTGGAATTAAGATGGTTGTTTTTACTGTTTTACTGGTAAAAATTAAATGGCTATACATGCAGATAAAGACAACCACAATATAAACCATTGTAGTGCTCATATTTTCTAGCCCAAGCCCATAAACCATTTTACCAATTAGCCATTGTGCTCCTTCTGTAGATTCTAAGGTGTTACCAGCCGCATAAGCACCTGCTGCAAATATCATTAGATCCCATTTGATATTGGCTTCATTCCACGTTAATAAACCAATACGAGGCATCAGGCAAAGAATGGCAGCAATAACAGCGGTCATATAAACGCTAATCTTGAAGCCAAACATATCCTGGTGATAGCTTTCTGTTGCCCATAAGAACACCGCCATTAAAAAGATATACATGGCTTTTTTCTCATTCTTAGTAAGCGCACCAAGCTGAGAGCGTTCTTGTTTTAATTTTCCCAGTGAACCTTCAAAATCCACCTCACCTTTGAAGGAAAATAATTTTAATCCAATAAAAAAGGAGATAGTCATGCCAACAATTGCCAATGGGAAAGAAGCAATTAGCCAATCCATATAACCAATAGAACCGCCAGCTTGTGAATTAATAAATCCAACCGCAATTATATTGGCAGCAGTTCCTGTCATAACACCGGATGTTGCTAAAGCATCAGCCTGTACCCCTTGCAACATCATTAATTTCCCGTAATTGCTTTTTCCTGGGATCGCCTTATGTATCTCTAATAAGATCATACAAATAGGCACCATTAATGTTGCGCGTGCAGTCGTCGAAGGAACAAAGAAAACTAAACTGAAGTTAATTAAAATAAGAACAAATAACGCTTTTTTGGGTGTTTGCCCAAATTTGGTGATCATCCATAAAGCAAAGCGTCTGGCAATATTCGATTTGATCATGGCGGACGTTAAAACAAATGCTGAAACCATCAGCCAAATAACGTCATAACCTAATGTACCGAAAACCACTTTCTCTTTTGCGACAGTTCCCGTTATTGGAAGTAAAACAATAACGAGCATTGAGGTTAAATAAATGGGTAAAGAACCACACACCCATAAAATTAACGCAGCACAAAAAATAGCAATGGCTTTTTGCCCTTCAATACTTAATCCATCTGGTGTTGGCATAAAAAATAAAACGAGCAATACCAATAAAGCTAAAGGTATTCCTATGGTTTTTAAGGTTATTTTCTTACCGTTTTGTTTTGGTGATGATGGCGCTGGTTTAGCGATGTCATCTCGCTTCGCAGTCTTTTCCATAACCGATTCCTCTTAATGTGTAGGGTAGGAAGTCCAGTATAGAAATATTGAGGTATAAAGATAATTGTATTAATATATTATAACTATAAAAATAATTTATGGTGTTAATATGAATTTAAGCCAACTTGATGCTTTTTTACTACTAGCCAACGGTTTTAATGTTACTGAAACCGCAGAACGCCTATTCTGCACTCAACCCAGTGTAAGTATTAAAATCAGAAAACTAGAAGAAGAGTTGCAAACAACATTGTTTGAAAGGATCAATAATCGGCTTTATTTAACTCCCCAAGGTAAGGTTTATCAACAGTACGCAACTCAGATTATTAATTTGGTAAAATCCTCTTCTGAGCATATGCGACAATTTGATGATCCCTCTAAAGGTGAAATTAAGTTTGGCGCTAGCCATTTTGTTGGCGTTTACCTATTACCTCAAATTATGGCGCAGTTTAGAGAGCAATATCCTGATGTGAAATTAAGTATGGATATTTCAAGTTCAACCCAACTTATCCGTAAGCTTGATACCCAAGAATTAGAATTTTTGATCATGTCAGATCATATCTATTTAGATCCGACGGAATATCATCTTGATACCTTTCTTATCGATCCCTTAGTGCTTATTTGTTCACCTGAACATTGGTTGGCAAAAAATAAACATTGTAGATTTTCTGATATTGCATCAGAAGTTTTTCTGATCAAACCCGAGCACTCTGCTACTCGTGATTTTTTATTAGATAGGATCCAAGAAAATAATAAAGAACTCAAAAATGTGATGGAAATAAATAGCTTAGAAGGAATAAAACAGGGTGTTATTCATGGTTTAGGGATCTCAATTTTATCTCGTTTGTCTATCATGCAAGAATTAAAATCTGGTCTTCTATGTGAAATTGCATTTGATGATATTCAATTTAGCCGAGGTATTCGTTACTTTTACCATAAAGAAAAATATATCTCTCCAGCCACTAAGAATTTTTTATCTGTTTTACAATCTCAAGCTCAAATTTTAACGAAAGATATCAATAAATAAATTTAGTAGCTAAATTTCTAGCCCTATTATTTTAAGGATATCAGCGTATCAATATCCTCATTAAATCGTTATCATACTCGCGTTTATTTCTTTCTATTGTTTAAAAGGATTTTATGCGTAGAACACTCTCGTCTTATCACCCTATTCTTTATACGTTGAGAGTGGCGCAGCGTCGTTTATTTCGTTCTCTTAGCTGGTACTTTTCAGGTCGAAAATACAGCAAAGACGTTCAGCCAGAACAACGACTTTCTTACCGTTATCTAAAACATACATCTAAATTAATTAGTCGCCGTGGCGAAAGTGATATTCAATTACAATACAATAAAATAACGAATCTTAAATTAGTCGAAAAAGCGTTAGATGGCGTAGTGATAAAACCAGGTGAGTATTTCTCTTTTTGCTATTTAGTCGGTAAACCTAGCTATAAAAGAGGTTTTATTGATGGTATGCAACTCTCCTATGGCGAAGCACAAAAAGGTGTAGGCGGTGGAATTTGTCAGGCTAGTAATTTAATACATTGGTTAGCACTACACTCTGAATTAAAAGTGATTGAAAAGGCAAATCATAGTTTTGATCCTTTCCCTGATGAAGGCCGAGTACTCCCTTTTGGTTCCGGAGCTGCTATTTTTTATAACTATGTCGATTTAGTCTTATATAATCCAACGCCTTATGATTACCAAATTAGATTACATGTAGCTGAGCATCAGTTAGAAGGCGAACTCCTTTGTAGCGAAGCAAGGGAATATCGTTATCATATTTATGAGAAATCTTCTTCTTTTATCAAAAAAGGAGAGCATGTATATCGCTGTAATGAAATTTGGCGAGATATTTACACTAAGAACAATGTGGGTGCTTTTCCTCAATTAATTACATCAGAATTACTTTATGAAAATAGTGTGGTCGTGAAATATGATATTTCAAATGAGCAACTAAGTTAATTCACTTAAATATATATTTATTACTCAATTAAAATATTAATTTAATATTCTAATTTTATCTTTTTATTCTAAATAAATAATTATTTTTCTCTTAAAATTAAGAACGCCTTAAATCCGAGTGTTCTTTTTATCTTGAGATCATTGAGTTATCAAATAGAAGCCTTATCTATTTATTATGGTCAAAGAATGGTGATTATGTTTCTATTTAATAGGTCATATAATGATGATAAAAATTGATTATCCACAAAAATTAGAAGTTGGTGATATCGTATTTACGTGTATTGGTACCTCTTTATTTCGTCAAATTTCCTCAGCTTCTTTATGCTGGAGTAATCATGTTGGCATTATTATTGGTCATAATGGTGAGGATTATTTAGTTGCCGAAAGCCGAGTTCCGCTCTCAACCACAACCACATTAACCCGCTTTATTAACCGCTCTGCGGGCAAACGTTATGCAATACGCCGGCTATCAACACAACTCTCTGACGAACAAAAAAATGCACTTGTTGCACAAGTACCTGAAAGATTAAATAAGCTTTACCACACAGGTTTTAAATACGACTCTTCCCGCCAGTTTTGCTCTAAATTTGTTTTTGATATTTATAAATCAGCACTCTCTATTCGTGTAGGTGAAATAGAAACATTCCAAGAGTTATTAAGCAAAAATCCTAATGCCAAATTACAATTTTGGAAATTATGGTTTATTGGGCAAATACCGTGGGAAAGAACTACTGTCACTCCAGCTAGTTTATGGGAACATCCGCACCTATCTTTAGTTTATCAAAGTCATGAGAATATTAATTAATACAGTGTATTAGCATTATAAAAAATAGAGAAAACAATAGCATTTCTGATAATGTTTATTGATAAAAATCTGAATAAAACTCAAACCCTCTCTTTGTAATAGGGAGGTTTTTGGTGTAAAACTAAAAAAACAATGTTTTGTAAATATAACTTAATTACTATTCATCTATTATTCGTCATTTAGGGATCACCATGAAATACCAAGATGTTACGAAATCACCCTGTGAGAATGCTTATTTTTTAGTTTTTAACCTCACCCATTCACCTGAAAACCGCGATACACTGATCGATTTTTGTAATAATTTTTCTGGCCTGATACGTAGTATGAGAACACGTTTTCCTGAATTGGAAACAAGTTGTGTAATGGGATTCGGGGCAAATGCATGGACTACATTATTTCCCAATCAGCCTAAACCCAAAGAGCTAAATACCTTTAAAGAAATTAAAGGTGATACTTATACCGCGGTTTCAACTCCAGGCGATCTTTTTTTCCATATTCGAGCACTCAAAGTTTCAGCCTGTTACGAATTAGCATCTATCATCAGCCAAAAGCTAAAGAATATTGTTACGCCTGTCGATGAAGTACATGGATTTAGATATTTTGATGGGCGCTCTATTATTGGTTTTGTCGATGGAACTGAAAACCCAGAGTATGAAGATGAACGAGCTTCTTATGCCGTTATTGGTGATGAAGATCCTGAATTTGCAGGTGGTAGTTACGCCTTTGTACAAAAATATATTCACGATATGGAAGCATGGGAAAAACAGCCTCTTATCGAACAAGAAAAAGTCATTGGCAGACATAAATTCAATGATGTGGAATTAACCGATGAAGAAAAAGAGCCCGGTTCACACAATGTTGTCACCAATATTCAAGATGAGAACGGCGAAGATTTAAAAATTGTCAGAGCCAATATGCCTTTTTCCAATCCATCTAAAAATGAATATGGTACTTACTTTATTGGTTATGCACGTTATTTTTCAACAACTAATCGTATGTTAGAAAATATGTTTGCAGGTACACCTGAGGGCCATACGGATAAATTACTTAAATTCAGTACCCCTGTAACTGGTACATTATTCTTTGTTCCATCACCAGAATTTCTGGATGATCTCGTGTAATTTATTACAAGTAGATATATAGGCTTGTTACTTATATATCTACTTTCTATTCTGGTTTTTTCTGGATCAACTACAAACCAAATACATTAACGTAAAACTCTTTGCCGTCATCTGTACTTTCAATGGTATAAGTAATCGGAATAGAGTTTTTACCGCCTTTACCTTCAAAAGAAAGTTCAGCAGCACATGAATAAGTATCTCTCTTTTCATCATGCTCACGGGTACGTACGCTTTCTACTTTGATCTTAATTTGATCGATCACTGCCGCCATTTTTTGATCACGTAATTCATCTTTTGTAATATCAACCACTAAGTTCTTTGCTTCAGTGCTATCACAATTAGGTGTTGAATCACCACATCCCACTAACGGTAATGCTAATGCACTTAATAAAGCTAATTTTAGAATTCTAGTTTTCATACGGGTTATTTCTTCCTTGCTCACGAGATAAAATAAATTTTTCAATATTTTACCTAATAATTATCTCGCAACAATATAGGGTAATAACAGTTAGGATAAGATAACGATAGAGATTAATATTTTAGCGTTAAGAAAAACATTAAGTAAAACCTACGGACTTTAACTTCAATGTTAATGTGCTTCGATTTCTTGTTTGTTAATCACCCCAATAATATCAACACGAATATTTCGCGTATCCGCTCTTCCTTTATCGTCTACTGCACGAATACGATAGCGACCACTTTCTTTGGGATACCATTCTATTGAACGCTGATTTGTACTATTCCCTAGATAAGCATCATCAACAAACCAATAAATAATATTGCTGTCATTATCCGTTGTTGCATTAAATACAATTGATGTATTTGGTGATGAAACACGTCTTAAAGTATAAGTGGTATTACGTAATGGAGATAATATACGAGGAGGCATTCCTGTAATAGCCATATCTCCATTTTTACAGTGGGCAGTAGAAGGTGGTATTCGCTTTGGTAACCCAGCTTGAGCAAATACTTTAGCCAAATCAGAAGGCCAATATTCAAAAACCTCAATCTTGACCTGGTCTTCATTATATGGAGGACAAGCAACTTCTCCCGTCACTTTATCAATTGCTAGAGGACGATAAATTGTATCAACTTTAATTGGTGATTTACCCGGAATAAACCATGTCTTACCTTTCCGTTGACACCATGGCGTAGGTAAATTACCACTCGCTAAACAAATATCGACTTGCTTAATATTTTCAGGAGGCTTAAATCTAGGCTCATTTAAATTCGGATAATCTGCAACAATATTATCTATGATATTAAAAAATAGCGGTGCTGCGGCTTCAGCTCCAATTAACGCACTATTCCCTTTACCATCAAAATTACCGATCCAAACAACTAAAACATAAGGCCCGAAAATTCCACTACTCCATGCATCTCGAAACCCCCAAGATGTGCCAGTTTTCCAATAAACGGGCAATGTCATTGATTTTTGCGCCAAAGTATCATCAGGTCTTCGATGTTGACTTAACATATCCAGCGTAATAAAACTCGCTTCTTCACTTAATAATGGAAGAGGTTTAGCAATAGCATCTGTACTTTGCATTCTTAACGGCTTAAGTTGTCCTCGATTAGCTAATATTGCATAGAGCTTCGCTAATTCTTGGGCTGTAATTTCACCACCCCCTAATACCAATGATAAACCATAATGTCTTTCACTCGCCATATTACTGATCCCAGACATTTGTAGAAACTGGTAAAGCGTTGGATTTTTCAGTTGAGAGGCTATCGACACAGCGGGGATATTTCGGCTGTAATTTAACGCTTGGGTGGCAGAAATAGGTCCTAAAAAGCGTAAATCAAAGTTTTCTGGTGCGTAGCTACCAAAGGTAGAAGGCACATCTTTTAAAATTGTTCGAGGATGTAAAATGCCTTGCTCTATCCCTAATGCATAGATAAAAGGCTTTAATGTTGAACCTGGTGAACGTTTCGCATTAGTGCCGTTAACTTGCCCATGGATATCAGCATTATAATAATCCGCCGAACCAACTAGCGCTTTAACGCCCATATCTCGTGTATCAACGAGGATCACCGAGGCATTTTTCACACCAAGGTGTTTATTTCGTTCAATAAACGCATCAACTTGTTTTTCAACTAAGTTTTGTAATGAAAGATCAATGGTTGTAACTATAGTTGTAGGCTTTCTTGGATTAAACTTTTCCTGCTTTTCAAGTTGCTCAACTAAGTGAGGTGCTATATAAGGCATCTTTTCAGGTTGGCGTAGACGAAGCGGTAATTGAAACAATGCAGATAAATCGGCATCTTTGGGATGTTCTTCCAGCCAATAATCATAAAGCTGATTACGCGTTTTCATTAAAGAAAGGCTAATACCATCACTGTTTGGCTCAATTCGATAACTCGGTGATTGAGGCAATACGGCAAGTGTTAACGCTTCAGGTAACGTTAATTCTTTAGGATTTTTATTAAAATAAATCAGGCTTGCAGCACCAACACTTTCTATATTTCGCCCATAAGGTGCATAGTTGAAATAAGCTTCTAAAATATCATGTTTTGAATAACTGAGTTCTAATTGAATAGCACGTAATACCTGAACAAATTTGCCCCCTACTGTACGTGTATTTAATTGCCAATGCATACGAGCCAATTGCATGGTGATCGTTGAACCACCTTGTAATCGCTCACCATAAACATAACTGACAAAAAAACCTCGAATTAAACTGTAAGGATTAAATCCAGGATGATAATAGAACCAGCGATCTTCATATCGCATGGCGCTATCTATCATCAAAGGCGAAATATCATCTAACTCTGTCCACAATCGATAACGTTCATCATTAGCTAATGTTAAACGCAGTAAATTTCCATTGCTGTCATAGTAGGCTGTTGAAGATAAAAAGCCTTCTGATAGTGCTGGATGTGGAAAAAGGCGAAATCCTACACAAAAGAGGGCGACTAAAAAGCCACCCATCAATATGTTTTGTAAAACTCGCTTGCTTCTCGTCATTCTAAAATAACCAGAAACAAGCACTTGAAATACAAACTAATTTCATTTTACATTGCCATTATTTTGCATCGGTTTGTTAACAGTCATAGCGCCTTTACCAATCGCTAATGCCTGAATTTCCCTGTCATACATAGCTTCTGCAAATGCTGGCGGTATAGAGAATATTCCCGAATTAGTGGCTTTAATTTGGTAGACGAACTCTTGTACTTGTTGAGTTGCAGTACCATAAATAATGACTCGATCTTCTCGAATATCGCTGTATTCTGGTGACCAGCGTGTACCTTTACTACCGGTTGGCGATAACCATTCGACTTCAGGATTGTCCACATTCTCCATTGATTGTTGTATAACTTCAAAACCACCAGGTAATAAGTCCACCAGCACTACATTATTCACACCTTGTTTTGCATTCGCTCTGATTTTTATGTGCACATAAAGTTTTTCACCCAAGGTTGCACTATTAACAACCTCACCTTTTTCATTCACATAATCACGAGAAATTTCCAATCCTCGTGAAAGTGCTTCTTTAGGTTGTTCACTATCAAAACCAGATTGTGTCACAACATACCAAGCAGCATTATTAGTTGGATTATTAAATAAGATCTCTTTAGTACCTGCTTTAAACTGACCTATCGCAGTGGCATTTGTCATAGATGAAATAACAACTGGTGGGTTTTCACCACTTTTTACACTCACCGTTAATGGCTGTGTCGGTGTTGTCATATTTTGGATCTGTTTAGTGTAATGCTCTAACGCCAAGATACTCATTGCTGATGATTGTGTGGTATAGCGCTCTTCTTTAAAGCTCATAACCATATTTTCCAGTAGTTGTGGCGGTATATCTCCCGCTTTTTCTGGGAAGTGCTTCACAATCAAATACAGTCTTGTACTGTCTTGGATCAGAGGATCTAAATAATTATGTGACCACCACGCTTTGCTATAAGCTTTGCTCAGCTCTTGCCATGTGGGTTTGAGTAATTCATCCGCTTGTTTATCCATTTTCAGCATTTTGTAAGATGCCGCTAGATATAAAGCGCCTAAATCACTTTGCCATGTTTTTGGATAATTCTTTTGCATTCGCGTTTGAATAGCCGCAATTTCACCCGTCGTCACTTTACCTTGACGTGTTAATAAATAGACGGCAAAAGCACGCATTCTAAGTTCATCTTGATTATTTAGCCCTGCATTAATGGCAAGTTTAGTTAAATATTCATTGGATGAACGTAATAGCGTATCTGATACAGGATAATTCGACTCTTGTGCCTCAAGTAAAAATTGAACGACATATAAAGTCACAAATGGATCAGTTGATGGTGTTGAACGCCATGTTCCGATAGCACCTTGAGCATTTTGGCGAGTCAGTAATGTTGCCATTGTCTGTTCAAGTTGAGTGCGAATTTTATCTTGTGAATACATCGCCTTCATTTCAGGATTACGTTGATGGAATAACAACGGTATTGCCTGACTGGTTATTTGCTCTGAACAATTATAAGGATAATTAGCCAGATATTGTGCCAATGCACTGCTTAGCACTAAAGGCGAATAAGAAACACGCGCATCCCTTTTTGCATACTCATCATACATTTGGCGAATATATGTGACACTCTGTTCTTTACCATCCATACGACCTAAGCTTGATTGAGTGCGATAAGCTGAAGCTGGGCGAATAGAGAGATTCACCGTTCTTTGAGTCACTTTGCCTTCGTTGTTCACTGAGAAAGTAATAGCGCCATTACCCAATTGCGATTTCGCTTTTAGTCTAAAGGAAACTACTGTTTCTTTTTTCTCACCTAATTCCAATTGATAATTGTTCTGTCCGATAACCTCTAATTGAGGTGCTGCTGTTATCGCCACATCAAGTTTAGTTGTAACACCATTAAGGCTGGTCAGATTATTTGCGATACCTAAAGTGACATCAAATTCATCATTAGGCGCCACTGTAGTAGGAATATGTGGGCTTAATACAAAATCATCACGCACAGTCGTATAGCGTTGCGTATTTCCTATACGATTTGGTGTAACAGATATAGCCATAACTCTTATTTTGCCATTAAAATACTCTGGCACTTTGTAATTAAAGACGGCTTCTCCATCTACTTCTGTAATACCAGACCAATAAGCGACAGGCGCTTCTTTCTTGCGTTTAAATGGATTCAGATAGAGATCGACACCTTCACCCGCATCCCCTCCCGGTGCTGAAGCCAGTGATATCATTTTTCTAAATTCAGGTAAAATGAGATCCAGTATTTGCGTGCTTTCAACTTCTAATGCACGCTTACGGAAGAAGTAATCCAATGGATCTTTTAATTTATATCGAGCAACTTGTAAGATACCTTCATCAACAGCAAAAACAGCAACTTGTTGTGGAGTATCTGTTTTTACTGTAATCGGTAAGGTATCGCCCGGTTTAATAATATCTGGTGACTCTAATTCGATTTGAGCTTGGAAATTTTCACGACTGACTTTAAACGGGACAACGCCATAGCTAAGTGGGCTCATAAATATTTCATCAGAGTTTATATCTCTAACAAATTGAACATTGATGTAGCCATTACCTTGCAATTGCGCAGGTACACGGATTTTTTGTACCGAATTTGTTGTTGAAGATGTAAACCATTGCCAATAATAAACTTTATCTTTCTCTATCGTGATAATACCGCTACCAACATAAGGAGCATTGATGGCAATTTCGATCTCTTCACCCGCTTTGTATGTGTCTTTGTTTAAAGTGAGCTGTAGCTCTGCTTCGCGATCAAGTGAGCGGGTCACATTCGCATTACCCGCAATAGTATAGTTAATGCGATTAAGTACACTACCTTCTTTGTTTTTAACTAATAATACAAAGTTACCCGGAGTCTGTGTTTCTAATGCAAAAGAACTTCCTTTTTCATCAATAGAAAGTGGAACATCATCAATAAACACTTCTTTGAGTTTAGATTGATATTTATAAACACCAGAATTTTGTCGCGTCAAAACAGAGAGATATTTTTGCTCATAGCGTTCTAACGTTAATGTTTCTTGAGCAATTTGTTTTAATGTCGGATCAATTGCAATGAAATTGAGATTGCGCTGTGCATTTTGATTAATATAGTCAAGCGTTCCATCTGCTTTCACACCAATCAGATAATCATGAGGAGATACCATAACACGCGCAGCAGCCGTTACAGAACGACCACTCCCAGCATCAAATGCTTCAGAGATAAGTTGTAGTTGATAAGTAGCATCATCATAAGATGTTAGCCCTAAATCAATATCCGCTAGCCCTTTTTCATTCGTTGTTGTTTCTTCTAAATCGGTTTCAAAACTATCGTGATTACGACGGTTTTCATAAAAACGATAATCGGAATAACGTGAAAAATTAGGATAAATTGGCCTTAAGGTTAATTTGGAAACAACTCGTCTATCTTGTGCAGGAGTGCCAAATAAATTTTGTACATCGATTGAAGCTTTTAATTCAGAAGGTTTTACCCATCCTTGTTGTCTATCTGGCGTTAGATTAAGCGCAACTTTAAGTAAATCAGGCTCAAATTCTTTAACCACAATAGTTGTACTACCTAGTAAGCTGGCATCTTTATTATTTTTACCGACTAAATAGAGATAGATATTCCAATCTCCAGTAGGCGAGTTTTCTGATGTAGTATAGTTTAATTCATTGAAACCAAACTCGTTTAATACCATAGATTGATTTAACATCAATGTATTACGAGGATCTCGAATTTCAACGCGTAAAGGTACGCCTTCAAGGGCTGTCTTCCAGTCAAAGGTACGTGTAATAAGACCGATATTGAAGGTTTCACCCGGTCGATAAACACCTCTATCAGAAAATAAGAAGCTATCAAGAGTACGCGGATCTCTTGGCGTATCATCACCGAAGATATCGAAGCGAGATAGGTTAAGTTGTCTATCGTAATAAGCATCTGTTGGTAAAAATGAAATATCGCCATCTTTTTCAACTAAAAAGAGAACGGCTGTCTGTTCATTTCTAAAATCTTTAAGATTAGGAAAAGCGACATGGCCATCAGAGCTGGTCATTTTACTCAGTAACGTTGTTCCGTTTTTAGCAATAACTGAGACTTTCGCATCGCTAACAGGAGCACCATTATAGATAGATTGCACAAAGACATCTCGAGAACCATCAATCGATGATTTAGCAATGATCCCTAAATCTGTCACAACAACAAAGCGCGCATCAGAAAGCTCTTCGTCGTCATCATCTTCATAGTATTCATCGTCATCTTCGTCTGTTTTGGATGCTTTATTAGGATCCCATGAAGAGAGTTTTAATAAGAATATCCCGCGTCTAGCATTAGGATCAGCTGATAAATAGCGACTTAAATCAATACCTTTATATTGAACTTCACCTTTATCTTCATTATTTAGTGCTGTTTGATAAGTAAAGTGTTCTGTGAAATATTCATCATTAAGGCGACCAAATCGTGTTGAAGTAAAGTATTTATCTTTAAAGGAAACGATGTGTTGTAACTGGCTTGGGATCACTCGTTTTATATCAAGTTGTAACCCCGGTAAATTACGAGCAGAAACAGTGATCTGTTTGTCACCCGTCATAGAAAGCAAAGCACCTTCAGAAACAAAATTCAGCATTTGTGGATAATCTGGCACACTGACGATTTGGTAACGATCTTCTTTTAGTTGGTATCCACCCACAGATGTTATCCCGCTTGGGATTTTAACCAATATATAGCGATAAGCTGGTGCATTGTATTTAAAAGCAAAAGTGGCTTGCTTTTCTTGCTCATTATCATTCATCTCAAGCATTAGCTTCTCTGACTGAGCAAGAATAGTTTTACTCACATCATTCAAGTTCCAATCATAATAATCGTCTTCATCTTGGCGAATGTCAGTATTTTCTAACTCTAAATTGTGTTGAGGCAATAACCACGCGGAAATCTCATTTTTTATCTCTTTTTCATTTAACTCATCACTTAATGAAATGATGAGTACTCGTGCATCTTTTCCATTTTCAGACTCAACTAATTCACTCTCTACATTTGAAACATTAAGACTGTATAGACTTGGGATCTCAACATGATATGTTTTTTCTTTGGATGTTGTATTGGCGGTTACTGTTGTGGCTATGCCCGGTTTAATTTTAAGAAAAACCTTGCTACTAATGTCTTTTAGCGTTAATTGCTCTGAGTGAACCCAAGCCGTTAATTTTTTATTATCGTAATTGATGACATATTTCAGCTTTTCATTATCGCCATATTTCATTGAAAGGCGTTTTTCAAAACTCTGAATATCGACAGGAGCGTTAAAAGAGATCTTTATAATGGCGTGTTTTTGTGATGGATTTTGAGGATCTTGATAAAATTCACTATTTCCTAACCTGTAATCAAAAGAGGTTGTTTTAAATTCATATCTATTTGATTTTAATGAAAATTGTGGCGATAATAATTTAGTTTCATCGAGCTGAATTTTATATTCACTACCCATAGCAAAAGGCTTTTTGGCTGTAAAAATAAGGGTCGAGCCATTTTGCCACTGCCAATTTCCCTCAATCGCAGGTGTTAATGTCACACCTTCAGTTACCTCTTTATCAATAAGCGCAATAGGTGCTGCGGATCGAGAAAAAGATAAAATGATTTTCTGTGGTTGAGGATTATCATTTGCATAATTGATTTGTGTGGGGCCTGTAAGCTTCACATTAACATTTTGTACAACGATAGGCGCGACATCAATAGGAACGGGTCGATTGAGATAGCTGTGATAACCGTAATAGCCGCCAAACGACGCAACAATAAGAAAAATAATAGAACCTAATGCGGTTTTAGGGTGACCTACTATACCATTTTCGATCTTCCGTAAATGGCGGGCAAAAAAGTCAATCCAAACAGGCGTACTCCATTGTATTTTCCCTATAAATGGGCTGAGTATCTTCTCTAAAAGACGAATACAAAAAACAATGATCCATCCAAATAAACGGATTAGTTTAAAAGGGAAGGAAAGTAAAAAACGCAATACGTCCATATAGATAGTCCTATTTTGCACCGATAAAAACGTATTTCTTATCAGTAAAATTAAGCCAAAGAGCAAAATAAATAGCGTAACTATAATAAAGTAAGAATATAGAATAAGAATGAATACTTATCATTAATTTTAAATTTTATTATATAAAGACAGACTACATTCTTAATATTTTTTCCTAGTATTCCACTTTATTTCAAGACTCTTCTGAGCATTAGTTTGTATCATCTTTTTCTAACAATCATTTAATGTTTAATAAAACACAGTAAAAAAGTGAGTTTTGCAAAAGAAATCGCACTATTAAAGTGCGATTTACATTTTTATAGCGTAAATATTACTTCGCTATTAGAGAATTATAATTCTCTATTAAATATTTATATTCATTTGAAATCGTATTTATGCTACCTGATATATCTTTATTCTCATTGAGTTTTTTCTCTAACACTTTTAACTCAATAACAAGTTGTTGGTATAATTCTAGATATTTTTTAACTGAATAATCAGTACTTTTCATATTTTCTTTATTTAGCAATGCTTCATCACCAAATACTTTTCCTAACTCAATTGATTGTTCCTCAATTTTTGTAATTGCAGCAGAGAGTGCAGCCACATCAATTTTATCTAGGTTCATTGAATCAAGAGTATTAGTTACTGTATCCAATGATTGCATAATTTGATAACGAACAACTAAGCCTTCTTTTTTCACTAATTCAAGCTCTTCAATATGCATTGCTTGGTAATAGTTTTCATATGCCTCAGCGGCTTTTTCTTTCTCATCGATTAGTTTGGCATAAGCATTTTTCACATCTTCATACAAAGTACTTGCTTGTGCGAAGCCATCTAAACGGTAAGTTTCCTTTACAACAAGATAATCGCCCAACTTCAGCAGTTTCTTATATAGATCAACATAACTTTCACCATAAGTATTCCCCACAGTATCTAGCTCTGGGAGTGTAGGAGAAAATGTTTTCATAAATTCAAAAGACTCTTGAGCGCGTTCGGCACCTGATTCGCTCAAATACATAGAGAAAGCACTTCTAACAGGCATTAGCGCACTGTTCGCTTTCATTCTTTTTATTTGATCAGTCTCTGCTTCATTTTCGAGTATTTTGAAAGGTGTTAGATCAAGGGTTTTGCCATTATCAGAACTTAAGCTTGTTAAAACTGTTTTTGTGTTATCTAAAAGACTGACGTTAATTGTTCCCGAAATTCTGCCAGTTTTTTTCTGAATTATGGTGCCAAAATCTTCGTTAAACGTTGCTAACCACAAGTTGCCTTTTTCAATTTTCTGGCTAAATTGAACTTCATCAGATTGAGTGTTTTTTGAATCAGGTTTAGATTGTGTTGTTTGCTCTGTCTTATTTTTATCTTGCGAAGGTATTCCTGTATTCGAATTTTCATTTGAATTATCACAACCTACTGCTGATATTAATAAAAGACTTATTATCGATGCCAATATGTTCTTTTTCATAATCCCTCATTATATTATTAAGTAATCAACCCGCTATAAACTATAATGAGTTTAATAATTAATGGCTATTATTTCTTAAATTAATTTGAAGCATCTCAATAATACTCTTGCTAAGAGTATCGAGCTTTGATTGATAACGTATATTTACTTAAATATAATGTTATATATTTATAAGTATTTTTTAAAGAATTTATAAATATCCTATATTAGCTATTTTCAATTCCTTCTTTTAACGCCTGAGCAATAAGCTTTAATATAAAATCAATAAAGCAGGTACTATCACTTTATTTATCAATGCAATAAAACATCATTTAAATCAATATATAATAAATTAAAAATAAAGAGTTTTCAGAAAAGTGCAGATTGTCATTAATGGTGAATCAACGATATTATAGTGTGTAAAATTATTTGGTTTTTGGTCTAAAAAGATATTTGGATCATTAAAACAATGAACTGAAACCTTGTGATATGATCACGCAATGCTTGTGAAATAGAACGATATGCGGTGTAACAACAGATTTTCACAAATAACTCAAAATTCAATACGTTAAGACAGACAACAACATGACTGACATTCAACACTTAGACTCCCACACACCAATGATGCAGCAGTATCTTAAGATTAAAGCAGAGCATCCTGAAATCTTACTGTTCTATCGTATGGGTGACTTTTATGAACTGTTTTTTGATGATGCCAAAAAAGCCTCTCGCTTATTAGATATTTCATTAACAAAACGAGGTCAGTCCGCAGGTCAACCTATTCCTATGGCAGGTGTTCCACATCATGCTGTTGAAAACTATCTCGCTAAATTAGTTCAACTAGGAGAATCTGTCGCTATTTGTGAACAAATTGGCGATCCTGCAACCAGTAAAGGCCCTGTTGAACGCAAAGTTATTCGTATTGTAACGCCAGGTACTGTCACTGATGAAGCCTTACTTGAAGAGCGCCAAGACAACCTTTTAGCGGCTATTTGGCAAGATAAAAATGGCGCATTTGGTTATGCAACGTTAGATATCACATCAGGGCGTTTTCGTGTTACTGAAATGCCAGATAGTGAAAGCATGACTGCCGAATTGCAACGTACTCATCCCGCGGAATTACTCTATCCAGAAACTTTTGAGTCGATGGCACTGATTGAGCGCCAGCAAGGCTTGCGCCGTCGCCCTATTTGGGAATTTGAACCAGAAACAGCAAAACAACAACTGAACCTGCAATTTGGTACTCGTGATTTAACAGGCTTTGGTGTTGAAAATGCACATTTGGCGCTCTGTGCTGCTGGGTGCTTATTACAATATGTAAAAGATACACAACGCACTGCATTGCCCCATATTCGTAACATCACTATGGAGCGTCCTCAAGATTCAATTATTTTAGATGCGGCGACTCGTCGAAATCTTGAATTAACACAGAATCTTGCAGGTGGTACCGATAACACACTCGCATCCGTACTTGACCTTTGTGTTACCCCGATGGGAAGCCGCATGCTGAAACGTTGGATACACTCGCCTTTGCGCCAACGTGAACAACTTATCAAACGCCAAGATGCTATTAGTGCATTACAGCCTCTCTATTTTGAACTGCAGCCTTTTTTACGACAAATTGGTGATCTAGAGCGAGTCTTAGCGCGTTTAGCACTACGTTCCGCACGTCCTCGTGATCTTTCTCGTATGCGCCATGCTTTCCAGCAATATCACGATATTCATCAAGTGCTTGAACAAGCTGATATGCCTTACATTAAAGAATTACAAAAGCGTATTAGCCAGTTCGATGAATTATGTGAATTACTTGAACATGCCATTGTTGAAACACCGCCTGTATTAGTACGTGACGGTGGTGTTATTGCCTCTGGTTATAATGCCGAATTAGATGAATGGCGTGCATTAGCCGATGGTGCAAGTGATTACCTTGATAAACTTGAAATCCGTGAACGTGAAAAATGGGGTATTGATACTCTAAAAGTTGGCTTTAATGGTGTACATGGCTATTACATCCAAGTCAGTCGCGGGCAAAGTAACTTAGTACCTATGCACTATGTTCGTCGTCAAACATTGAAAAATGCTGAACGTTATATTATTCCTGAATTAAAAGAGTATGAAGACAAGGTATTAACTTCTAAAGGTAAAGCATTAGCTATCGAAAAAATGCTTTATGAAGAGATTTTTGAAAAGCTACTACCTCACCTTACAGCATTACAAATTAGTGCAGAAGCTTTAGCTGAAACAGATGTTCTTTCTAACCTTGCAGAGCGTGCTGAGTCATTAAATTATACTCGCCCTGAATTAAGTGAAAAAACAGGTATTCAAATCACTGGGGGACGCCACCCAGTTGTTGAACAAGTCCTTAGCGAACCATTTATTTCAAATCCATTACAATTAGCACCTCAACGTCGCTTATTGATCATTACAGGCCCTAATATGGGTGGTAAAAGTACTTATATGCGCCAAGCTGCATTAATTACTTTACTTGCTTATATTGGTAGCTTTGTACCTGCTGAAAAAGCCTTAATTGGCCCTGTCGATCGCATCTTTACGCGTGTCGGTGCTTCTGATGATCTTGCTTCTGGACGTTCTACTTTTATGGTTGAAATGACAGAAACCGCTAATATTTTGCACAATGCAACTGAAAATAGCTTAGTCTTAATGGATGAAATTGGTCGGGGTACATCCACTTATGATGGGTTATCTCTTGCTTGGGCTTGTGCTGAAAACTTAGCAAATCGCATTAAAGCGATGACTCTCTTTGCAACCCACTATTTTGAATTAACTACCCTGCCTGAAAAACTTGAAGGCACTGCAAACATTCATTTAGATGCCGTTGAACATGGCGATACTATTGCCTTTATGCACAGCGTCCAAGAAGGCGCTGCAAGTAAAAGTTATGGTTTAGCGGTAGCGTCATTAGCGGGCGTGCCAAAAGAGGTGATCCGTCGCGCTAAGCAGAAGCTAAAAGAGCTTGAAATGCTATCAGGTCATACTGGCTCTGGTCATGTTGAAACGTCACAGCTGATGTTATTAACAGAAGCAGAGCCTTCTGCCATTGAATTAGCGTTAGATAAAATCGATCCTGATGCATTAACACCTCGACAAGCATTAGAACAACTCTATCGTTTAAAAGAGATGGCAAAATAAGTCATAACAAATACTAAATATTGATAGCAAAAAGGCTCTGTTTGATTTTTCAGAGCCTTTTTTATGGCTTATTTTATAATTTTTCAAATGAAGATAATCAAAGATAAATACAACATTAATTAATTGAAGCATGGCTATATTTCAGTCGCTCACCCAATAACAATAAAGTGTCTTCATCACCATAGTTGTCAAATAAGCGAACAAATGATGATAAAGCAGGATTAAACATCATATCGTCAGTAATTTTCTCATAAATTGTATAGCCATTTGTTTTTAATAAAAAAACTAGTGTAACCTTATCATCATTATAACCTTTATTTATAATTAAACTGTCATTACTTACCATTAAACCATTTATATATTTATAACCACTTTCATAAAAAGTCTTTAAATTGCCATCAGATTGACGTCGAACAACAGAATAGAGATCTCGATAAGCATGTTGAGTAATAAGATAAATATCACCATTAGCATTTTGGGCAACTTCTTTAACACGCAAAGGAAGCCAGCGTGTTTTTGTCACTTCTTTATTCACTAAATTTAGCGTGATTTCTAACGTATTTGTTGTGTAATGGTGGTTATAAAAAATAATGAGGGAATCATCTGATAAAGCGTAATGAAATTGTGTAAACTCACCGAAATCTTCAGCGTAATATTGCTTCACCAGATCTTCTGTATTAACTGAATATTCCCAGCTTTCACCTTCATCTAAACTTGTTAATATCGTCTTATTATCAACTAATACTAATTGCGATGTTGTTTGTGAAAAGAGTAATTTTCCACCAATAAGCGCTAAAGGGAAACGATAATAACTATTGTTAGCCTCTTGCCAAGGAATTAAATCTGCTACTATAAACTCTGTTAAATCTATAGTTTGCCGTCCCTGCTCTGTAAATAAAACACATTTATCGGCAACGCAATATGCGTTATAAAAGCTACCTTGACCTTGTGATACAAAGCGCAAGCCTTCTTTATCAGAAAAATACAGCGTATATTTTCTCTGGTTATCTTGGCGGTGAAGTCTGCCATAAATATCTACATCATATCGGCCACGATCAGATTCAGTTTTAATTAATATTCCGCTAGAAGCATAAAAAGTATTACGCCAATCATAGTGAGAATAAGGGTATGAAGATAATTCAGAAGAGCTTTCATTTTTCCATTGCCATTTAGAGGCGAATCCATGAAAAAGCACGCCATAAAAAAGCAGTAAGCTTAAAATAAATAAACTTGTGATAATGATAAAAGGCTTACGGAAAAAAGGATTCATTGACGCAACTCCGTAATATACAGGGGTTGTTTGCTTTCAACACATTGCTGCTGAAGTAAAAAATAGGTTTGATAACTGCTATTACCTTTTTCTGATAACAAAATATAAAGATTTGAAAATAAGGCAGTTAAAAAAGCAATGCCACTCATGATTAAGCCATAGATAATTCCCATACCTAAAAAGCTATCACCAATAGAATACCAATCCCATTTATCCCAATAATTGCCATTATCATAAACATCAGAAATAGAGAAACTTGCGACCATTGAGAAAATAAAAACACTGACTAATGCGACTATTAACAGTGATAAACGATATGTACGCTGGTGACCAATATATATTTGTCCTGATATTGTATAAGCACCATTATCTGTATGATTATAAACCCCCAAAATAACAGGTCCTGAGTTCTTATCTTCAGCTTGCCAAAAGAACAGTTCAACATCATCATCATCAGCAAGAAACAGATTATGATCAGAATAAAATAAGCGCTCTCTATAACTTAATACGAAAGGATGATTATCAATCAGGCAGGATACTTGCATTATCACCGTCTCACCATTGCGGTGATGCATTTTAATTCTATTACTACTATGAATTTGTATTATTCCTCGAACTCGTTGTACTTTACTTTGCTTTATTTGAGGAAACGATTTTTTAATCACAGTCAATGAAGGTAATGGTGCTGATTTTATTCCAGTAATAATGAGGCGCTCGCCATCTGGCGCTATCAAGGTTTGCTTGGCTATAACTTTATCTAACGCCTTTATTCTCTTTCTATGTTTGGGTCTGGTGCGCTGAAAATAGCGATAAGCTTTTTCTCCGATATAACTGATCCCCGCCATCACTGCGCCACATGCAATAACCATAGAAACAACGATAAAGAAATTCACTTCAAGATAGAGGATCGAAAAATAGCTCCAATAACCGCCAACAAGCGTCAGAATAAATGCAAGCAATAACCATTTTTGTTGTTTTGCTGTTAGCGTGAATTTTCTTTCAGGCTCAAGCCTTCCTTTAGTATCATGATAAATCCATTGCACCCAAAAACTGCCATCCTTCAATAATTCAGCACAGATTTTAAGTTCATCACCTTGTTTTAATCGTTTAAGAAAATCTTGAGAATTAGAAAAATCCTCTTCATTAAGATAGAAGTTTTTACCTGATGCTATTAATCTCACCATTCCATTCGGGGAGATTTTACTTTGGTTAAAATCGCAACGTTCTAATTTAACGTTTAAAAAATAATCTTTCATATCTTCCTTTATTACTTTCATCAGGCTAATAAGGTGCAAGACTGCGGTCTTGTTTTATCGTTTTAAGTCGCATAATACAAGATAAAGAAAAGCCGATTAGTAAATCCACTAATCGGCTTTGGTAATAACAATTTGTCAATTAAAGCTATAAACAGAACAAGGATGGCTAACTATGCTTTGAAAAGTGCTTCAATACATAATCCCTGACTTTGTAGAATGTCTTTTAAGCGACGCAGTCCTTCAACTTGAATTTGACGAACTCTTTCTCTTGTTAGACCAATTTCTCTACCAACATCTTCTAAAGTTTCTGCTTCATAGCCTAATAACCCAAAACGACGTGCTAATACTTCACGTTGCTTAGGATTCAATTCAAATAACCACTTTATGATATTTTCCTTGAGGTTATTATTTTGAATTGTTACTTCCGGCCCTTCTTCATTTTCGTCAGAGATAATATCGAGTAATGCTTTATCTGAATCACCACCAATTGGAGTATCAACAGAAGTAATACGTTCGTTTAAACGTAGCATCTTACTCACATCTTCAACTGGTTTATCAAGTGTTTGCGCAATTTCTTCAACACTAGGCTCATGATCGAGTTTATGTGCTAATTCTCTTGCTGTTCTTAAATAAACATTCAGCTCTTTAACGATATGAATGGGAAGGCGGATAGTACGAGTCTGGTTCATAATGGCACGTTCAATAGTTTGACGTATCCACCATGTCGCATAAGTTGAAAAACGGAAACCTTTTTCAGGATCAAATTTTTCAACAGCACGAATAAGTCCTAAGTTCCCTTCTTCAATCAAATCAAGCAGGGCAAGACCTCGGTTTGTATAACGACGAGAGATCTTAACAACTAAACGTAGGTTACTTTCTATCATTCGTTGTCTTGAAGGAATATCGCCTCGCAACGCTCTACGGGCAAAAAAAACTTCCTCTTCAGCGGTCAGCAACGGAGAATAACCAATTTCTCCTAAATAAAGCTGAGTTGCATCGAGCGCACGCTGGTTGACTCCTTCAATAAGTTCAATTTCATCTTGAGCATCAGACTCATTTTCTGCCTCTTTTGCAGCAACTTCATCGAACTCTTCCATGTTCTCTTCAATTTCATCTGTATATAACTCGTCTACTCTTAGCGTACTTTGGCTCATCAGCTGCTCCTACCCTTGATAATTTAGGTAAACGACTCCTAATTAAAGTCTATTTACCAGTTTATCGCTGTGTCACGACACAACGGGTTTACTGATTTTCCCTTGTAACGAATTACAAAATAAAAGATAACATAATCTATTTTACTGTTAATTTTATTCTTTCTTTATTCAATATATAACTTAACTATTGAGTGCAGGTTATTAACAGTTTTTTTATTATATTTTACGTATATCTATCTATGCGTAAAATTACTCTATTTGATGTACTATTTGTGACTATTTACATCTAAAAAAACAAATAAAAATCCATAATACTAAAATAATATCCAATAATTTATATTACGTACTATTATTAAAAAGATAATCTAATAAAGAAAATACCTACCTAAACAATAGGTTGTTTTATAGTTCATCTTTTCATAACAACGAATCTTTATTCATTTTTTATATAACAATTTTTAGCATACGCATTCATTGGTTGAGAATCAACCGTCTAATTTAACGTTATCTATAATTTTATATTGACCTCTCATTTTCAATAACCTTTAAATAAGCACTTATACTTAGACAAAATTTATTTTGTTTCAATATTTTAATTAATTACAGATAAGAAAAAGCCCTCTTCTTTTTGTAAAGGAGAGGGCTTAACTTTAGGATTATTCACTATACGTGTAAAAAATCACTTACCTATTTCTTAGGCAAATAACTCATTGGGTTGAGTGATTTTTCTTTATAACGGATCTCAAAGTGTAGTCGGACAGAACTAGTTCCTGAGCTACCCATTGTGGCAATTTGCTGGCCTGCATTCACATTTTGTTGTTCGCGCACTAAAATGGTGTCGTTATGTGCGTATGCGCTGAGGTATTCGTCATTATGCTTAATGATAACGAGGTTACCGTAACCACGTAATGCGCTACCAGCATAAACCACTTTACCCGCTGCGGTTGCAACAATTGGTGAACCTTTTGTACCACCGATATCGATACCTTTATTACCACCTGGCGCACTTGAATAGCTTTCGATGATATTACCTTGCGCAGGCCAAATCCACTTACCAGAAACCGTTGTTGGTGCTGATTTCGCTGTCGTTGTGGTATTCGTGTTGGTTGTTGGTGGCGGAGTCGTTGTTTTCGGCGGTGTTGTTGCCGGTTTAGTGATCAATGGCCCCATTGATGTGTTATTTGTCGGTTTCGTTTGAGCCGTTTGAACACCTGCACTACTTGGTTGATTGATAACGGATGTGTTCACATTTGTATTGGTTCCCGTATTGACTTGACGGTTACCAATATTCAGCACCTGCCCCACATTTAAACTGTAAGGCTCTGAAATATTATTCATTGATGCCAGCTCTTTTACATCGCTATCTGTTATCCAAGCGATATAAAACATGGTATCACCGCGTTTTACGGTGTACGTATTTCCGTTGTAGTTTCCTTTCGGAATACTGTCGTAGTTACGGTTATACACAATGCGTCCAGAGCCATCAGTACTTACATTTTGCGCTGCAACAGATGTTTGAGGACGAGATTGGTTTTGAGACTGAACCATGCCTCCATTAGACGAAGCGGAGTTCACCTTAATTGAAGGAGGAGGTGACGATTGTAAGGGGGTAGTTCTTTCAATAGGTGTCGCATTACTGTTAGTCATTACAGGTGCGGTTGATACCGTATTATTTGAAGAGCTATCATTTACAGAGGTAATTGGTGCAGGACGATAAGGTGTATCTGCACAGCCTGTTAATGCAAATCCAATTACCGAACACATGATTGCCCAGCGGACATGCTTAATTGGGCTTTCTGAATTCATACTTCCTTCTCCCTTTAAAAAGGCATTAGCATCTAGCAATTTGTCGAGTTAAACAAAAAGACTGCAATTTTTTGAAAATGTTTCATTTATTAGTGCAGATTACGACAAGCTATTAAAAAGCAGTAATAAAAAACGGTCAGATTTATCTGGAAGTTATGCTAACTCGCCTGCAATTAAAGGAACAAATCTAACTGTTTCTATAGATTGGTAGTGAAAATCATTACCTAAACGTCGGATAAACTTCAGTATTTGTTGTTGTTCACCAACAGGTATTATCATCCTGCCACCATCGGCTAACTGCATCAATAACTGTTGTGGTACTTCTGTTGCACATGCTGTCACTATTATGGCATTAAACGGCGCTTTTGATGACCAACCTTCCCATCCATCACCATGGCGTGTCGAGATGTTATGTAAATCAAGATGTTTGAAACGTCGTTTAGCTTGCCATTGCAATATTTTTATACGCTCAACAGAACTAACATGATGGACTAAATTTGCTAATACGGCCGTTTGATACCCCGAACCTGTACCAATTTCTAATACAGAATCTGTACTTTGTAATTCCAGTAATGTTGTCATTTTGGCAACAATATAAGGCTGTGAAATAGTTTGCCCATTGCCAATAGGCAAAGCCGTATTTTCGTAAGCCTTATGAGAAAGCGCTTCATCAATAAAAAGCTCTCTAGGTACTTTACTCATTGCTTCCAACAGGCTTTCATCCTTGATGCCATGCTGTTTTAACATTGTCAGTAAGTCTTTCATTGACCGACTTAACATGTTTTTTTGACCTCTGCTTTATTTAACCAGTTTTGTAGTAAATCAAGTGCTTTATACGCTGTTAAATCAACATGCAATGGAGTTATCGAAACATAACCTTCATCAACAGCAGCAAAATCTGTATCGGGACCTACATCATTTTTTTCACCTGGAGGCCCAATCCAATAAAGACTATTTCCTCTAGGATCGGTATGCGTATAAACATGTTGTGATGCATGACGACTACCACAGCGTGTAATACGGAAACCTTTTACTTCATCAATAGGAATATCAGGTACGTTAATATTGAGAATATTTCCGGCTCTTAAAGGTACTTGTTGTAACATTGCCAAGACTTCACAAGTTACTTGAGCTGCTGTCTCAAAGTGCGTTTCACCATCAAGTGAAACAGCAATGGCAGGTAAACCTAAAAAACGCCCTTCTGTTGCCGCAGCAACCGTACCTGAATAAATAACATCATCACCCAAATTAGGGCCATGATTAATACCAGAAACCACAATATCAGGACGAGGGCGCACTAAATGATTTACACCAAGATAAACACAATCTGTTGGTGTACCCTCAACAATCGCAATATCCCCGTTCTCAAGCTCTTGCTTACGTAGAGGTTTGTCGATTGTTAAAGAGTTAGATGCAGCACTACGATTGCGATCAGGTGCAACAATTTGTACATCATAACGCTGACGTAATGCTTTAGCGAGGGTCTGTATCCCCTTCGCCATCACACCATCGTCATTACTCACCAATATTTTCAGCATCATCATTCCCTAATAAAATTAATTCACGTACAACGCTAGTTGCAAAGCTTCCTGCAGGTAAAAAGAATGACAAAGAAACAGTGGTATCGTCTACCCAATTCCATGACATATTTTCTGGCAATACATTGATAGCACGTCTTGTATTATCAACGCGTTCTTGTCGAGCTAACGACCAGAAGGCTTCATATTCTGCCAGATTTTCAGTTTCAAAATCTAATGCTTGTGATTGTGTACCTAAATCACCTTTACCCGGTAAAGGTGCAGTAATATGAACATCATGCTCTTCATAACGAGTTTGTGTTTGAGTCAGCTCTGCTTCATCAACAACAAACCAGCTACCTCGCCCATGAAGTTGCATTGCATCACCGAGTATCACTTTTGAATATAAATCGCATTCCAATCTTTTGCTGACAATATGATTAAACATCGCACTACGGGCTGCGGAGAGATAAAAGCTACGCTTTCCTCGTTCTTTTACGCGGATTTCGTCTGTTGCCCAACGCATGGCTTGTCGTAAATTATCACCATTACGACCAAATCGTTGAGCACCAAAATAGTTAGGGATGCCTTTTGCTTTTATTTGCGCCAAACGAGCATCAACAAAATTGCGATCAGAAATATCTCGTAGCACCAATGTAAAGTGATTACCTTTTAGTGTTCCTATACGTAATTTACGTTGCTGACGAGTCGTTTCTAGAATTTCACAACCTTCTAAAGCGAGTTGGCTGAAATCAGGCATCTCTTTACCCGGCATACGCAGACAAAACCATTGTTCAGTCACTGCATTTCTGTCTTTTAGACCAGCGTAACTAGCATCACGAGGATGGATCCCAACAAATTTTGCTAATTTTTCAGCAACAAAAGCCGTATTACAACCTGTTTTTCTGATTTTCACCATGACATGCTCACCTTCACCATCAAGGGTGAAGCCAAGATCTTCACAGACAATAAAATCTTCAGGAATTGACTTTAACAAACCTGTTGCTTGTGGTTTTCCATGTAACCAACGGAGTTCGGGTAAATCACTCATTCAGGTAATGACTCTTTCATTAGTAAAACAACGGCTTCACAGGCAATGCCTTCTTTTCTACCGACAAATCCAAGCTTTTCTGTTGTGGTCGCTTTCACATTGATGTCATCAACGTGGCAATGAAGATCTTCTGCAATATTGACGCGCATTTGTGGTGTATGAGGTAGCATTTTGGGAGCTTGAGCAATGATCGTGACATCTAAATTGCCAATTCGGTAACCTTTTTCTCTTACCCGTGAGAAGGCTTCACGAAGGAGTACACGGCTATCTGCGCCTTTGTATGCGGGATCGGTATCAGGAAACAATGTGCCAATATCACCCATTGCCACCGCACCTAAAATAGCATCTGTAACTGCATGTAATACTACATCGCCATCAGAGTGAGCTAATAGCCCTTGTTCATAAGGAACTCTGACACCGCCAATAATAATAGGGCCTTCACCACCAAATTTATGTACGTCGTAACCGTGTCCAATTCTCATTTATTATGTGTTCCTTATACTGATGATTTGGCGTGAGAGGAAAAACTCTGCAAGCGCTAAATCTTCTGGCTGAGTAACTTTGATATTATCTGCACGACCTTTGACTAATAAAGGTTCATATCCAGCAAACTCCATCGCTGAGGCTTCATCAGTGATCGTTGCTTTTTGAGAGAGTGCATTTTCTATATTTTGTTTTAATAACAATGCAGGAAAGAATTGTGGCGTTAAAGCATGCCATAGCGTTGTTCTTTCTACTGTTTGTTCAATATGGTTATCTTGGTGATGACTACGTTTCATTGTATCGCGAACCGGTGTCGCAAGAATGCCACCACAAAAGTGAGGTTTCATCACGTTTTCATCAATGAGTTTAATTAGATGATCAAGATCGCCAAAATGTAGGCAAGGTCTTGCTGCATCGTGAACTAATGCCCATGTGTTTTCAGGAAAATGTTGAGTGACATATTCTAAACCTGACAATACGGAGTCAGCGCGTTCACCACCACCATCAACCGTAATTATTCTTTTATCTTGCGCTAAAGGTAAAGTGTGAAAGTAGCTGTCATTAGGGCTGATTGCCACGATAATTTGCGTTATACGTGGGTGTTTCAATAAGGCATTAATGGTATGTTCAAGAATAGTCAATCCGCCAATCTTCAAATATTGTTTTGGGCAGACTGATTGCATTCGACTTCCGATACCGGCTGCCGGAATAACGGCAACAATAGGAAGAGTAGAGTTTGTTATATTCATTATGATATTTGTATCAGGACACACTATTAATTCAATAAATTAACGACGTGGTTGAGATTTATCGCTCACAATACGGAAAAATGTCTCATTAGGCTTTATCATTCCTAATTCACTACGAGCACGCTCTTCTAACGCTTCTTGCCCGCCATTGAGGTCATCAATCTCTGCAAATAGACGATCATTACGCTCTTTTAGCTGCGTATTTTGCGCCAATGCAGATTCAACTTCTTGAGTTACTTTGTTGTAATCATGGATACCATTTTTACCTAACCACAATGAATATTGTAGCCAGCCAAGTAAAATCAGAAGTAAGACTGTTAATTTCCCCATTACCACCCCCAAGATTAATGGGCTAATCATCCCACAACTCAACCACAGACGCCACAAAAGTGCTGGAATATATTACATTATTATTCCCATTATCCTCACTATAAACGTGGATGACTTCTATAAAATTCAGATTAAGGTTTAATTTTTTCTTATTAAGATGAAGTGCTATGGGGGTTATTTATAAATAAATGGGCTCTTAATTAATGCGTAAGTCGCATTTGAAATAGTATGGCGTAATATGCATATTTTACTTTAAATACATACATTATCTCTACACATCCTCCCTTTTTGTGTGGGGGTGTGTAGAGATAATTTAATGCCATCATAAAATTAACAGTAAATTTTTTTTTGCCGTAAGTATGTGGTGATTTGTTGGATAAGGGTATTTATAGGAAGTGTGCCGTCTAAATGTAATTCGGGATCAATGGGCCGTTCATAAGGCGAATCGATACCTGAAAATTCCTTTATCTCACCTCGTCTTGCTTTTTGATAAAGTCCTTTCGGATCACGGGCTTCACAAACAGAAAGTGGCGTATCAACGAAGATCTCAATAAATCTTCCTTGCTCAAAACGATCTCTAACTTGTTGTCTGTCTTTTTGGTAAGGCGAGATAAAAGCCGTTAAGACAATCAGTCCCGCATCTACCATCAATTTAGCCACTTCACCCACACGACGGATATTTTCGTGCCTATCTTCTGCACTAAATCCAAGATCACGACATAATCCATAACGTAAGTTATCTCCATCTAATAGATAAGTATGGATGAGTGAATGCTTTTGTGAGTAATGATAAAGCGCTTGTTCTAGCGCATCGGCAAGTGTGGATTTACCAGAGCCAGATAAGCCTGTAAACCAAAGCACACATCCTTTGTGTGTTTGTTGTGATTCGCGTTCATTTAATCCAATTTTATGGGGATGCCAAACAATATCGTTGCTTATCACCACTATTTTCCTCCAAGAAGATCTCTTGCTCCCCAATGGGGAAAATGGCGACGGATAAGCTGGTTTAACTCGATTTCAAAAGCATCATATTGTGTCGTGGTTTGTATCGCGTTATCTCTTGTTTCTCGAATAAGTCCAGCACCAACAGTGACATTGCTTAGTCGATCAATAAAAATAAGCCCGCCCATATCGGCATTGGTTTGATAGTTATCCAGCACTAATGGCTCTTCAAATGAGGCTTCAACACTACCTATTGCATTTAAACTTAAGTTATCCGTAACTTGTTGAGTAAGCTTATTCACATCCACTTGATAATGAATATTCTCTATTTTGACGCGGCTTTTTTTGCCTACGATCTTGATGTCTAGAGTATGCCCTTGTACTAAAGGTTGCTCTGACATCCACACTACGTCAATTAATGCATGAGTACTAATATTGGGGGTTGTATCGTTATCATCAACGATAATATCCCCACGACTAATATCAATTTCATCCGCCAAAACCAGTGTAATTGCTTGCCCTGCTTTGGCTTGTGTTAAATCACCGTCAAAAGTGACAATACGTTTAATCGTTGTCTGTTTTCCTGAAGGTAGTACTTTGATTTGTTGCCCTTGATAAAGCACGCCCGAAGACACCGTACCGCTGTATCCTCTAAAATCTAAATCTGGACGATTCACATATTGCACAGGGAAACGCAGTGGTTGCACGTCTGAACCTAATTTAACCGGCGCATCTTCCAATAATGAAAGCAACGTTTTTCCTTGATACCAAGACATATTTAATGAGGAAGAAACCACATTGTCACCATCAAGGGCAGAAATAGGAACAAACTCAATGGTTAGATCCGTTGGGAGTTGATCGGCAAAATGAAGATAATCTTGTTGGATCGAATCAAAGGTTGCTTGCTGATAATCCACTAGATCCATTTTATTGATTGCAACGATTAAATGGCGGATCCCAAGGAGTGTGCTGATAAAACTGTGTCGCCGTGTTTGTTCTTGTACGCCTTTTCGAGCATCGATCAGCAGAATAGAAAGTGAACTTGTTGATGCACCTGTCGCCATATTGCGGGTATATTGAGCATGTCCCGGTGTGTCAGCAATAATAAACTTACGCTTTGAAGTTGAAAAATAGCGATAAGCAACATCAATAGTGATCCCTTGCTCTCTTTCTGCCGCTAATCCATCCACCAGCAAAGCAAGATCGAGCTTTTCACCTTGAGTGCCGATCTTTTTACTTTCATTTTGTAATGTAGAAAGCTGATCTTCATAGATCTGCCTTGTGTCATGAAGTAAACGTCCTATTAATGTGCTTTTTCCATCATCGACATTGCCACAGGTTAGAAATCGCAGTAATCCTTTATTCTGTTGAGTCTTGAGATAGCGCTCTACACCGCCCTGTTGCGCGATTTCACCTGCAACAAGCTGATTCGTTTTTACGGCTAAAAGTCCCATATTTCCTCCGATTAAAAATAACCTTGGCGTTTTTTCAGTTCCATCGATGCCGACTGATCACTGTCAATTAAACGCCCTTGTCGTTCACTGCTGGTGGAAATCAGCATTTCTTCAATAATGGCCGGTAGAGTCTCTGCTTGTGAATGAATGGCACCAGTTAATGGCCAGCATCCCAGCGTTCTAAATCTTACTTTTTGCTGTGAGATCACTTCACCGGGTTTTAGATCGATTCTGTCGTCATCTACCATGATTAAAGTACCATCTCGTTCAATAACCGGCCTATTTTTTGCAAAATAGAGCGGAACGATGTCGATATTTTCTAAATAGATATATTGCCAAATATCGAGTTCTGTCCAATTAGATAACGGAAACACACGAATACTTTCACCTTTATTAATCTGTCCGTTATAGTTTTTCCATAATTCAGGGCGTTGGTTTTTCGGATCCCAGCGATGCTTTCTATCTCTAAACGAATAGATACGTTCTTTAGCTCGTGATTTTTCTTCGTCACGGCGCGCACCACCAAATGCCGCATCAAACCCATATTTGTCTAAGGCTTGCTTTAGTCCTTCGGTTTTCATGATATCTGTGTGTTTTGCACTACCATGAATAAACGGATTGATCCCAAGTTCTACCCCTTGTGGATTTCGATAAACCTTAAGATCAAAGTCATATTCTTTAGCCGTTTTATCTCGAAATTCATACATTTCTCGAAACTTCCAGCCCGTATCAACATGCAACAAAGGAAAAGGTAATTTCGCGGGATAAAATGCCTTACGAGCTAAATGCAACATCACCGAGGAATCTTTGCCTATTGAATAAAGCATGACGGGATTTTCAAATTCAGCGACAACCTCACGCAGAATATAAATACTTTCTGCTTCTAATTGCTGAAGATGGGTTAACTGTGTTTCATTCATAACAACCTCGTTTAGGCAAAATGAACCAAAGGTGAATGGAGTGACGGTAAGGATTGATAAGCGTATCTATCACCAAACCACGCAAGTTGGTGATGTAGTGCAGCGACTTCTCCCACAATTAATAAAGCGGGAGTCGGTGCTTTTTCAGCTAACTGCGCTAATTGTGTTAGATTTCCCGTGAAGACCTGCTGATCACCACGAGTGCCACAACTAATCACCGCGATAGGCGTTAATGGAGAACGTCCTAGTTTGATTAAACGCTGGCTAATAAGCTCTGCTTTTGCTGTTCCCATATAAATAGCGAGAGTGTGGTTAGCTTGCGCTAACGATGCCCAATCCGGCTCGATCCCATCCGTTTTACAATGCCCTGTCATAAAGGTGACACTTTGAGCATATTGTCGGTGGGTTAACGGGATCCCCGCATAGGCACTAGCTCCGCTCGCTGCAGTGATCCCCGGTACAACTTGAAAAGAGATCCCATGCGCGATAGCAACTTCAATTTCTTCACCACCACGTCCAAAAATAAAGGGATCGCCACCTTTTAATCGAACAACGCGTTTACCAAGTTGCGCATATTTCACAATAAGTGCATTGGTTTCTTCTTGAGAAACACTATGGTGTCCCGCTCTTTTACCTACACAAATAGTGTCAGCATCACGGCGAACAAGCTCTAAAACCTCTGGGCTCACTAAACTGTCGTAGAGCACAACTTCAGCTTGTTGAATAACCTGTAAACCGCGCAGTGTTAATAACCCTGCATCACCGGGACCAGCCCCAACCAATGCAAGTTCGCCTTGTTGGCACTCTTTTTGTTTCAATTGTTGTTCAAGCAAGGCTTCTGCTTGTGCTAATTGATCGCTTGCCACTAAAGAAGCAAATTTACCGCTGAAAGCTTGCTCCCAAAAACGACAACGAGCTTGAAAAGTCTCTAAGTGCTGTTTCACTTTGTTGCGCCATTTTCCTGCTATTGTCGCCATTGCGCCTAATGAACTTGGCAATAAGGCTTCTAACTTTTCACGGATCATTCGCACTAAAACAGGTGCTTTTCCTGCTGATGAAATGGCAATCAAAATAGGATTTCTATCGATAATGGCAGGAAAAATAAATGAGCATTGAGGTTGTGAATCCACCACATTGACAAAAATATGCCGTGCTTGTGCATCAAGATAAACTTGCTGATTAAGCACACTGTCATCAGTGGCTACAATTACAAGCATCATTCCTAATAGATGTTCAGATTGATATTTTGCTGATACCCATTCAATTTTATCTTGCTGATAGGCGAGGTGTAATTCATCACACAACTGAGGTGCAATCACCCTTAAGCGAGCGCCAGCTCTTAACAACAGCAAAGCTTTACGCGCAGCAACATGACCACCACCAACCAATAACACTGGGCGTTCTTTTAATTCCACAAATAAGGGTAGGTAATCCATACGCGCATTTCACCTTCGTTGTTCACTTTATAACTAACGACTATAAAAGGTGCTTTAGAAGTTATGAAATGACAAAAAGCTATGTGATGGAACTGAAAGGAATAAGGAAAAATAAAGTTTTTTCAAATAGTTATAATTTTAAAAATGGCAAAAAGGGCAATAGATAAGCTCTATTCCCCCAATTATTTATTGGTAGATAATGACGTTATTCGTGTAATCCACACTCACGTTTTAAGCCGAAAAATCGTGTATCTTCTTCACTCATACCCTCTTCCCATTTTCGGGTTGTATGAGTATCTCCTACAGAGAGATAGCCTTGTTCCCATAAAGGGTGATAAGGTAAGTCGTTCTCTTTAAGATATTGATAGACCTGCTTATTATCCCAATCAACGATAGGTAAAAACTTAAAGATCCCTTTTGCGATTGAAAGCACTGGTAAATGTTCACGGCTTTTAGCTTGTTGTCGGCGAAGACCTGCAAACCATGTTTGAGCCTGTAATGCTTTTAACGCCCTTTCCATCGGCTCTACTTTATTTATCTGGTTATAACGTTCAATACCATCAATGCCTTCTAACCAAAGTTTGCCATAGCGCGCTTCTTGCCAAGATGAAGATATTTCAGCTCGATAGATCTTCAAGTTAAGTTGTAACTGCTGAGTCAATGTATCAATAAATTGATAGGTTTCAGGAAACAGGTAACCTGTATCAGTCAAAATCACAGGAATTTCAGGATATTGCCGAGTGATTAAATGCAGACATACCGCAGCTTGAATACCAAAACTAGAGCTTAATACATAGGCTTTAGGCAAATGTTCTAAAGCCCAAATAACCCGTTCAATGGCGCTTAATTGCTCTAGCTGTTGATTAATCTCGCTCAAAGCATGTGTTTGTTCTTCAACAGGTAACTGTTTTAGCGAAGCAAGCTGAAATAAACTCATACCGCCTCCTGCACTTCATAAAAATCAATCGCTGAATTCAGTACAGGTTTAACAACATCAGTGCGGATAAGAAAATCACCGAAACCTTCATTGTTATGACGAGAAATTGCCCATTCACCAATCAGTGGATCCAGTATTGCAATGATTTCTTGCGAGGTAATATTTTCACGATACATTCTAGGAATACGTGTCCCAATGCGATTTCCCCCTAAATACAAGTTGTAACGATCAGGTGCTTTACCCACCAGCCCAACTTCTGCCAACATAGCCCGACCACAACCATTCGGGCATCCTGTTACACGCACAACAATATACTCGTCACTCACACCATGTTTTGTCATCAAACTATCAAGGATATCGGTGAATGAAGGCAAAAAGCGTTCAGCTTCTGCCATCGCTAATGGGCAAGTTGGGAAAGAAACACACGCCATCGCATGTTCACGCAGTGGTGTAATTTGGCTATTCATCAAACCATATCGACGAGCAATCGCTTCAATATTGGCTTTTTCACTCTCTAATACACCTGCCACTATTAAATTTTGATTAGCAGTCAGTCGGAAATCACCTTGATGAATTTTGGCTATTTCCGCCACGCCTGTTTTTAATGGAGTATCTGGCGTATCAATCAATCGCCCACTTTCAATAAATAAAGTTAGGTGCCATTTATTATCAACACCTTTTAACCAACCGATTTGATCACCTCGATGGGTAAATTCATAAGTTCTAATAGCCTCAAAAATTACTCCAGAACGACGTTCAACCTCTTGTTTAAATGTCTCTATACCAACACGTTCCAGTGTATATTTTGTTTTTGCATTTTTACGTTCAGTTCGATTTCCCCAATCACGTTGAGTCGTCACAATGGCTTCTGCAATTGCCAATGTCTTCTCAATAGGGATATAACCAAACTCACTGGCTAAGCGAGGAAAAGTATTTTTATCGCCATGTGTCATTGCAAGACCGCCACCCACAAGCACGTTAAAACCAACTAAATGCCCGTTTTCAGCAATCGCAATAAAATTCATATCATTAGCATGAAGATCAACATCATTGTGAGGCGGGATCACCACCGAGGTTTTAAATTTCCGTGGTAAATAGGTTTCTCCTAAAATAGGCTCTTCGTCTGTTGTTGCGATTTTCTCTTTATCTAACCAAATTTCCGCATAAGCATGGGTGCGGGGTAACAGATGTTCTGATATTTTTTTCGCCCACTCATACGCTTCTTGGTGTAATGAAGATTGCACTGGGTTTGAAGTACATAACACGTTACGGTTAACATCGTTCGCTGTCGCTAAAGCATCCAGACCTGTTGCCACCAACATTTGATGAGCAGGTTTTACATTGCCCTTTAAAATGCCATGAAATTGAAATGTTTGACGATTGGTAATACGAATACTGCCATAAAGCGTATTTTCAGTCGCAAACTTATCAATACTAAGCCACTGTTTAGGCGAAATAATACCCCCAGGTAAGCGGCAACGTAGCATCATTGCATGACGAGGTTCTAACATTTGCTCCGCACGTTCAGCGCGAATATCTCTGTCATCTTGTTGATACATGCCATGAAAGCGGATCAATAGAAAGTTATCGCCTTCAAAACCACCCGTTAAACCATTTTGTAAGTCTTCTGTAATAGTGCCGCGTAAAAAATGACTCTCTTTTTTCATGCGTTCACTATCAGCCAGTTTCCCTTCAACCACTAAGGGTGCTTGAGTGTGTGATTTCATTTAATAGACATCCCTCTGATAACGCCGTTCTAGGCGTAGCTCACTTAAGTATTCATCTGCTTCTTCAATATTTTTATTGCCATACTCCATCACAATATCTAACAACGCCTGTTCAACATCTTTTGCCATTCGTGACGCATCGCCACAGACATAAAGATAAGCGCCTTGTTGTAACCATTGCCAAATCTCACTACCACGTTCACGTAATTTATCTTGTACATAAATTTTATGTGCTTGATCTCGTGACCATGCTAAATCGATATGAGTTAGCAGACCGCTTTTGACATAACGTTGCCATTCCACTTGATAGAGAAAATCTTCTACAAAATGAGGATTACCAAAAAATAACCAGTTTTTACCTGTTGCAGCGTCATGATCGCGCTGTTGCATAAAACCTCGAAAAGGTGCAATGCCTGTACCTGGGCCAATCATAATGATAGGGGTGGTGTTATCTTCAGGTAGGCGAAAATGCGCATTTTTTTCGATAAAAACATTGATGCTATCGCCTTCTTTCAATCTATCCGCTAAAAAGCCAGAAGCTCCACCGGTATAAGCTCGAGAATTAACGTCGTAACGTACAACTCCTAAAGTAAGGTGTACTTCGTCTTCGACTTCTTGTTGTGACGATGCAATAGAGTAAAGACGAGGAGTCAGTGGACGTAAAATATCAACAAAATCTTGTGCAGCAGGTTGAGCACAATATTGGCGTACCATCTCATTAATAGGATGTTTGTCTGCATATTGCTGAAGCTTGGTTTTATCAGCTACTAATGACAATAGATCTTCATGACGCGTCAATTGGGCATAGGCTTTTACGATAGGTGCGCTATTTTGAGTTAGCTCACAATGGTTCTGTAACGCTTCTTTTAAGGTGAATGTTTGAGATTTTAACGTGACAGGTTCATCACCCCTTAGCCACAACAAAGTAATAAGTTCATCAACTTTTTCAGGTGAGTTATTAAACCAAACGCCCAGTGCATCACCTGGTTGATATTGCAAATCAGAACCTTCAAGGCTGATTTCAATATGGCGAATATCTCTATCTGAATTTCTGCCTGTAATTTTTTGATTAGTCAGTAATGTGGCAGTAAAAGGGGCATCTCGATGATAAATAGATGCCTCAATCGTATCTGTTGTACCTGACTGTGTTTGTTGTAAGACTTGTGTACTTTGTGTCGGAACTTTTGCCTTTAAGATCCCTGTAAGCTGCTCTATCCATTCATCCGCAATAGCTTGATATTCAACATCAGCATCAACTCTTGGTAATAAACGTGTTGCACCTAGTTGTGCAATTCGCTCATCAAAGTCTTTTCCTGCCTTACAAAAATGCTCATACGATGTATCACCTAAGCTCAATACTGCATAAGACGTTCCTTTCATTTCAGCCGCTTTTTTAGAGTTCAGATATTTATAAAAAGCAATTGCTTCTTCAGGGGGATCACCTTCACCTTGCGTAGATGCAATGATGATCAAGGTTGTTGTTTTATGGATCTGCTTAAACTTATATTCACCTGCGGAATATAGTTCTACATTCAATTTGTGAGCAACCAAATTATCTCGTAACTGTTCAGCAAGATGACGCGCATTACCCGTTTGAGAAGCAGAGATCAATGTAATGGTTTCCTGCTCTGGTACGAGTGCTGAGGTAACTGTTGCAGAGGTAACCACTGTCGATGCGGATACAACAGAAGGATTAAGCTGTCCCCACAAATAGCCAGATAACCACGCAATCTGCGCTGTTGAGAGATCTTTTGTTGCATCCTGTAATTTATTCAATTGTTCCGGTGTTAATGGAAGCATTGATAATAATGGAGGTTGATTGCTCATTTATCCTGCCTTAAAAAAGCGAAGCACTTATCTGTGCTTTATTGTTCTTTGATAATATTTCTAATATTGAGAGGGTATCCCACGACTAGAAGATGAATTAAAGACCTGTTGGCTCTATCTAATAACCTTAAATGCTAAATTTATTTATCGGTTTCCTTTACCAATATAATCAATAAGCAAAAAGGAACATAATAAGCCATTAAGATTAAGGGAGATTAGGCGTGATACGCTAAATCGGCTACACTGGTAGACTTCGTACTATTTGTGTCTTTTTTTTACTAATTAAGTCAAGAGAGTTTTGATGACAACCACCATCTTTAAAGATTTTCAGTTTGAAGCAGCCCACCATTTGCCACATGTTCCTGAAGGCCACAAATGTGGACGTCTTCATGGGCACTCCTTTCTTGTTAGATTAGAGCTAACAGGTGAAGTTGATGCACATTCAGGTTGGCTTATTGATTTTGCTGATGTGAAAGCCGCATTTAAACCTACTCTTGAGCGTCTAGATCACTACTACCTTAATGAAATTGAAGGCCTAGAAAATCCGACCAGCGAAGTGCTGGCAAAATGGATTTGGCAACAAGTAAAACCGTCATTGCCATTATTATCTACGGTGATGGTGAAAGAGACGTGTACAGCAGGATGTATTTATCGCGGTGAGTAAATCGGGTTTAACATTAAACCGTTATCACCTAAAAGAAAATCAGCCTTTATTGGCTGATTTTTTATATTAAAAACACGATCACGCAATATTTAAATATTTATGCGTTTGCATTGAGAAACGCCAATTACGCTCAATGCAGGTTTTAATACATAATGCCGTCGCACTCTCTTTACAACTAATAGGTTGTAAAGCAACAACAGGTGCGGGATGCTCTGTGCGTAATGTCAGTAAGGCATCCAACGCTTCAATATCTTTTTCACGTCCAACAGGATGTTTTATCTCATTAGCACGATTAATTGCGCTGGTTAATACCTTAAAGCCCCCCTTCATACCCACTTTTGGGGAAAGTGTCACCCAAGTCTTCTCACTACATAAAATATCGTGAGTACCACTGGTTTCTATCTGACAGGCGAAACCTGCTTGCTCAAGCCCTTCGGTTAAAGGGCGTAAATCATATAAGCAAGGCTCGCCTCCTGTGATAACCACGTGTTTTGCACTATAACCTTGTTGTTGGAAAAGTGATAAAATCTGAGCAACGCTGGCTTCTCCCCAAGCATCGCTTTCTTGCGTTTTAATAGGAATATCACCAAGAGGAACTTTTTTTTGGTCTTCTTTTTGCCAAGTATGTTTGGTATCACACCAACTACAACCTACAGGACAACCCTGTAATCGAACAAAAAGTGCAGGAACGCCAGTAAAAACACCTTCACCCTGTAAGGTTTGAAACACTTCATTAATGGGGTATTGCATAAGAAACTCTGATATCCAATGAATGCTGATGATTATTACAGATAACTATCTCACCGTAAGAGGCTTTATGATAAGGTACATGGTTTGTTTTGAATAGCTAACGTGCGAGAAGACACTGAAAAAGAGGATAGATATCCTCCGTTGGACAGAGATGGGAATACTTTAGATGCAAAAAGAGAATCAACTTTCACGAGGATTATCAGGGCGGCACATTCGTTTCATGGCGCTAGGCTCTGCAATCGGTACAGGTTTATTTTATGGCTCTGCGGCTGCCATTGAGAAAGCGGGTCCAGCTGTATTGCTTGCTTACCTTATTGGTGGTGCAGCAGTATTTATGGTTATGCGTGCATTAGGTGAAATGGCAGTTCATCATCCTGTTGCAGGCTCTTTCTCACAATATGCAAGCCATTATATGGGGCCTTTAGCCGGCTTCTTAACGGGCTGGAACTACGTTTTTGAAATGCTGATTGTCTGTTTAGCTGACGTCACGGCATTTGGTTTCTATATGAAACTCTGGTTCCCAGATGTTGATCAATGGATATGGGTATTAGGCATCGTTTGCTTTATTGGCGCCTTAAACCTTTGCCATGTGAAGATATTTGGTGAAATGGAATTTTGGCTTTCTATTGTTAAAGTCACTGCAATTATCGCCATGATAATTGGCGGTGTTGTCATTATGATGTATGGCTTTGGGCAACAAACTGAACACCCTATTGGTATTTCTAACTTATGGGAGTTTGGTGGCTTTATGCCAAATGGTATTGAAGGGGTTATCGCCTCGCTCGCCATTGTCATGTTTGCGTTTGGTGGGATTGAAGTAATTGGTATTACAGCCAGTGAAGCTAAAGATCCTGAAAAAACCATTCCTAAAGCTATCAATGCCGTACCGTTTCGTATCTTATTATTCTATGTACTGACAATTTTCATTCTAATGTGCATTTTCCCTTGGCAACAAATCGGCCATAACGGTAGCCCATTTGTACAGATTTTCTCAAATCTAGGGATCAATTCAGCAGCAAATATCTTAAACCTTGTGGTTATCACGGCCGCAATCTCTGCGATTAACAGTGATATCTTTGGTGCTGGTCGAATGATGTACGGAATGGCTCAAGAAGGACAAGCACCAAAATCCTTTATGAAGCTCACTCGTAATGGTGTGCCTTGGATGACAGTGCTAGTGATGTCTGTTGTCTTGTTACTGGGCGTAGTACTTAACTACCTAATCCCAGAGCAAATCTTCGTTTTAATCGCCTCTATTGCGACATTTGCAACAGTTTGGGTATGGTTAATGATTTTACTTTCTCAAGTTGCGATGCGTCGTAAGATGAGTGCAGATGAAGTGAAAACACTGAAATTCCCAGTACCACTATGGCCTGTAGCTCCTGCACTGACTATCGTCTTTATGGCGTTTGTTATCGCAATCTTAGGCTATTTTGAGTCAACCAGAATGGCATTGGTTGTCGGTATGGTATGGGTAGCTATTTTAACTATTGGCTACTATGTAGGTATCAAACCAAGAATGACTCAGAAATAAATCACAATTCTGAGTTAAACAATAAAGGCTGTGGATTAATTCACAGCCTTTTTCTTTATTATGCGATCTTCACTAAACCAGTGCTTGTTTTAAATCAGCAATTAAATCATTCACATCTTCAAGACCAATTGATAATCGAATCAAACCATCACTAATACCATGCCTTTGTCGTTCTTCTGCACTATAAGTAGCATGGGTCATTGTGGCGGGATGTTGAGCTAAAGACTCACAGTCTCCTAAACTCACTGCTCGACTAAAAAGATTTAAGCGATTCAAAAACTCTCGACCTGCTTTTATTCCTCCCTTTAACTCAATGGCGATCATACCTCCAGCTAAACGCATTTGACGCTTAGCAAGTTCGTATTGAGGAAATGAAGCTAGCCCAGGATAATAAATAGTTTCGACTTTAGGATTATCTTCAAGATATTGTGCAATACGCTGTGCATTTTGGCAGATCTGTTCCATTCTTATGCCTAACGTTTTTATACCTCGTAAAATTAATGAGGCATCGTGAGGAGACAGACAAGCACCAGTCATATCCTTTAAACCTTCAACTCGTATTTTATCTGCTAGGGCATGTGTAGTAATAATTGCACCTGCTGTTACATCACCATGGCCTGATAAATATTTAGTCATAGAATGCACTACAATATCAGCGCCAAGCCCTAAAGGTTGCTGTAAATAAGGCGAGCAATAAGTGCTATCTACCATGACTAAAATATTATGCTGATGCGCAATTTCTGATATCTTTGCAATATCACTCACTCGCATATTGGGATTAGCCGGAGTCTCAAAGAAAATGAGTTTTGTTTTCTCTGTGATCGCTTCTTTTAATTTTTCTAGGTTAGTTAAATCAACATGCTTTATTTTAACGCCGAATTTAGCGAGCCCATGATTAAAAAACGTAAAAGTACAGCCATAAAGTGTCATATCAGCAATAAGTTCATCACCAGGTTTAAGCAATGACCAACAACTAGAAGTAATTGCACCTATACCAGATGAAAATACAACAGCACCTTCACCATTTTCTAATTGAGCTAAACGCTTTTCTAATAACTCTAATGTAGGATTTGAGATCCGAGAATAAAAATGCCCTTTTTGTTTTCCTGAAAAACAATCAGCACCATATTGTGCAGTTGGAAAAACAAAAGTAGATGTTTGAAAAACAGGAGGCACTAATGCCCCCTGAGAATCTAACGGAGAATAACCATAATGTATTGCTTGAGTATTAAAATGTTTATTACTTTGCGTCATTATATCTCCTAAATATTAATTAATTTTCTATTCGTTGGTTATTTTCCCCGATAATCTGAACTGTTCTTAGAATAATTGAAATTCCTTTAAGGGTATCAGGGTTTCTTAATAATGCGAAAGTTGAACCTAATGTATATTTTTTATCTTGATAAATAGATTCTTTCTTTGCCATATTATAAGCAGCACTTAATTCCCAAACTGGAATTAATGTTTCTTCAAATGCAACCGAAAGTTTTTCAACTGTTGCATTATCCATAATATCTATTGAATCTGATATTAAAGATAATAAATCGACGATATTATCAAACCTTTTTAATGCCAATAATGGTCTTGCTTTTTCTAATAAATGTTGAAGATGTAATTTATCTTCATCAGATAAAAGTTGAATGTCTGCTGGGCTTAAATTATTTTCACTCATTATTGTATCCCCTATAATAATCCTCTAACGGTTGCCCAATATAAGCCTCGGTTATAACTATTACGCAATAACCCACCCAACTTTGTTGGTGGTGTAGGAATTACGTCATGTTTATAGTCATACTGTAATGGCATACCTGCAGATAATCCCATTTGTGCGACAGCTTGCACTCGACCATCATAAATCGCAGCAGGATAACCATAGCGAAGCTCACCACAGATATTATTTGCAATCACACCAGCTTGGTTATGACAACTACCACCGGCTTTACTAATCGGTAAATCAACCGTATCACCAAGAACATACACTTGATTTAACCCATAAACTTGCAATGTTTCAGGATCAGTAGGTAACCAGCCTTCACCATTATTATGTTCACTTAAGCCTGTGTTACGGATCGCCTCAACCGCAGTAATTGGCGGTGTACTCATAAGGATATCAAACGGCTCTGCCTCGCCCTCTTTTGAGTAAGCGATTTTCTTATCAGGATCAACATGGCTTAACGTAAAGCCTCGTTTAGCTTTAATATCTCGCTCAGAGAATACTGCAGGAAGAACTTCACAAACTTCTTGTTGCATAAACAGACAGTTTCTTAGTAGTTGAGCAACCGTAGGATAGGTATAAACAATCTCAATATTATTTCTCACCCGACGTTGGCGAAGAAGCTCATCCAGCATCAATGTAGTCTCCATAGGAGCAATACCACATTGATGAGGTACATTAGGTGTTTCAGGGAAGCTAACAGTAATAAATACACGACCTTTTTCAATTTTAGCTAACTTATCAGCGAGTGTTCTAGCCGCTTCATATTGGTAGAAATGATTTCCTGCTTCTTTTAAACCTTCAATTCTATGGGGGCTAGGAACACAACCAGTTGCCAAAACTAAAAAATCATAATTGTATTTTTTATTAGACTCGCAATAAATAACTTTATTATTAAAGTCAAAACGTTCTGCTTTATCAATAACAAATTCAATTTCAGGTCTTAATAAGCTCCTTTCTGATCGCATTAGCTCTTCTTTTAAAAAAAGATTGAATGCAATATACATAAATGCAGGTTTGTAATAATGATTAGGATTATCTGAAATAAGCGTTATTTTGATTTTATTTGAAAATATTTCGTCATTTAACTTTTTAGCTAGGATATTAGCAAGAATAGTTCCGCCTGTACCGCCGCCAATAATAACTATATTTTTTGTTGGCATTTTATTTCCTATACCCAGTAATATTAGATAGACGGAAAAATTATAGTAAAAGTTATTAATATAACAAATAGATTAAATAGATAGATAAACTACCTATAAAATAATATATCTAATCAATAGATAATATAATTACATGCAATTCAAATATTAAAAATTTAATATTAACTAATATTATAATTACTCACTAATAAAATGTCGCAATTAAAGGATAATGATCAGATGCATCTGTGATTAAGACTTCAGCTTTATTCAATGATAATCCTCGATAAAAAATATAATCTAACGGTTTACCAAAGGCTTTTGTACGCCAATCGTTATCAAAAATAACTTCTTTAAGCCTTAACGTTCTCGCAAAACGTTTTAATACATTGACTCTTGGGCGACTCCACGCATTAAAATCACCCGCTAAAATAATAGGTCCTTTATGATGCATGATGTGAACAGATAAATTACTTAACTGACGCTGATAAACATCAACACCAAAACTAAAATTAATCGCATGAACATTTATGACCATTAAATGATCACCTGTAATTAACGGATATACCGTAATTAATGCTGATTTCGGTAGTCTTAAAAAGGGCTCTTTTTCCCTGAGAGGACAACAATAGATAGGATGGGAACTTGATAATGTCATCACACCTGCAGGGTGTTGTTGAAAAGCCAAGGCAGGAACTTGATCTGCAATTAAATGATGAGTGCCAGCAAAACGGACAAGCTCTGGTGTGGTTTGCGCTTCTTGTAACAAAAGCAAATGTGTATCTGTTGAAAGCGTTTCCAACATATTACGCCAATTGGGTCGTTGCTGTTTATAAATATTCCAAACCGCAATTTTTAGAGAGCCTTCTGTATAAAGAGGCATTCCAATAGGCAGAGTATCCTTTCTTTCACTTAGAGGCGGGCTAGGCTCAATCCTTTCAACAGGTTGACCTGCCACAAAACGCACTGAATAAGTCGGTTTTTTCGCCATTAACAACCTCAGATAAACAGCAAGATCTCTTGCTATAACTGAAGTATACCAAAGGCAAGCTTCGCTCTCACCCTTTAAAAGGACACTATAATCAACAAAAGTAATTATTTTTATACATAATAGTTATATTTACTTAAAAATCTCTGATTAATTTTTGGTTTATTCTAATTTTTAAGCAAAAAAAAACCTAAGTCATTAGACTTAGGTTTCTTAATGTTGGCGGAACGGACGGGACTCGAACCCGCGACCCCCTGCGTGACAGGCAGGTATTCTAACCAACTGAACTACCGCTCCGCGTATTCTTTGCGCGATTAATGTTATTAAACACTAACGCTTTAATTGATGCCTGGCAGTTCCCTACTCTCACATGGGGAGGCCCCACACTACCATCGGCGCTACAACGTTTCACTTCTGAGTTCGGCATGGATTCAGGTGGGTCCGCTGCGCTATGGCCGCCAAGCAAATTCTGTTTAATTACCCGTTACTTCGATTTCTCTTCGTAACCAGCAATTTTCAATCTTAAAACAAGCTTACTTCATCTACTCTTTGTCTCTCAGACAAAACACCTTCGGTGTTGTCAGGTTAAGCCTCACGGTTCATTAGTACTGGTTAGCTCAACGTATCGCTACGCTTACACACCCAGCCTATCAACGTCTTAGTCTTAAACGTTCCTTTAGGTCACTCAAGGTGACAGGGAAGACTCATCTCGAGGCAAGTTTCCCGCTTAGATGCTTTCAGCGGTTATCTCTTCCGCACTTAGCTACCGGGCAATGCCATTGGCATGACAACCCGAACACCAGTGGTGCGTTCACTCCGGTCCTCTCGTACTAGGAGCAACCCCTCTCAATCTTCCAACGCCCACGGCAGATAGGGACCGAACTGTCTCACGACGTTCTAAACCCAGCTCGCGTACCACTTTAAATGGCGAACAGCCATACCCTTGGGACCTACTTCAGCCCCAGGATGTGATGAGCCGACATCGAGGTGCCAAACACCGCCGTCGATATGAACTCTTGGGCGGTATCAGCCTGTTATCCCCGGAGTACCTTTTATCCGTTGAGCGATGGCCCTTCCATTCAGAACCACCGGATCACTAAGACCTACTTTCGTACCTGCTCGAGCCGTCACTCTCACAGTCAAGCTGGCTTATGCCTTTGCACTAACCGCATGATGTCCGACCATGCTTAGCCAACCTTCGTGCTCCTCCGTTACTCTTTAGGAGGAGACCGCCCCAGTCAAACTACCCACCAGACACGGTCCCCGATCCAGATTATGGACCTAGGTTAGAACATCAAACGTTAAAGGGTGGTATTTCAAGGTTGACTCCATGCAGACTGGCGTCCACACTTCATAGTCTCCCACCTATCCTACACATCAAGGCTCAATGTTCAGTGTCAAGCTATAGTAAAGGTTCACGGGGTCTTTCCGTCTTGCCGCGGGTACACTGCATCTTCACAGCGAGTTCAATTTCACTGAGTCTCGGGTGGAGACAGCCTGGCCATCATTACGCCATTCGTGCAGGTCGGAACTTACCCGACAAGGAATTTCGCTACCTTAGGACCGTTATAGTTACGGCCGCCGTTTACTGGGGCTTCGATCAAGAGCTTCTCCCTAAGGATAACCCCATCAATTAACCTTCCAGCACCGGGCAGGCGTCACACCGTATACGTCCACTTTCGTGTTTGCACAGTGCTGTGTTTTTAATAAACAGTTGCAGCCAGCTGGTATCTTCGACTGGCTTCGGCTCCGTCCGCGAGGGACTTCACTTACCGCCAGCGTGCCTTCTCCCGAAGTTACGGCACCATTTTGCCTAGTTCCTTCACCCGAGTTCTCTCAAGCGCCTGAGTATTCTCTACCTGACCACCTGTGTCGGTTTGGGGTACGATTGTTGGTAACCTGAAGCTTAGAGGCTTTTCCTGGAAGCAGGGCATCAATTGCTTCACCACCTTAGTGGTTCGTCATCACACCTCAGCATTAAGTGACCGGATTTGCCTAATCACTCTGCCTACATGCTTGAACCGGGACGACCGTCGCCCGGACAACCTAGCCTTCTCCGTTCCCCCATCGCAGTTACCACCAGTACGGGAATATTAACCCGTTTCCCATCGACTACGCTTTTCAGCCTCGCCTTAGGGGTCGACTCACCCTGCCCCGATTAACGTTGGACAGGAACCCTTGGTCTTCCGGCGTGCGGGTTTTTCACCCGCATTATCGTTACTTATGTCAGCATTCGCACTTCTGATACCTCCAGCAT
>NZ_JAABNI010000010.1:0-2420 GCF_009915995.1 Proteus sp. G2618
CTAACAAGCCAAGGTTATTGAGACGGAGTGATAACCAAAAGAAAGATCCCACCATTTTGAGATGGGATCTTAACATCATCTACGTAACTTATATTCTATAAACCACATCCCTATTCCAACGACTAGCCCAGCCCATAGACTTGCTTTAATAATCTTTTTTAAAAACTCGATTGAAAAAATAAAATCTCCACCAATCAATAACCAAATAATACACTCACCTATGCTGTATATAACCAGTCCCATAATAAACAGGACTACCACACACAAAATAGTCATAACAAGAAAGTATTCAAATTGATTAGTTTTTTGATTCACTATTTTTTTCCTCAACTTCCTTAATTTTCTCTTGCATCAGAAAGTTTGTAGTCTCTGTTGTAAAGGCAGAGCCTATATTTCCCAAAATACCAGGCAAAGGATGGGGTTTCATATCTTTCGAAAGTCCATATAATCCTTTTATAGCTCCACCTTGCAATTTAGGGTTATATTTGGGATCCCAACCTCCTGTTTTCCACAATTTATATTGATTCCATCCATAACTTATAGGCTTACCCGCGAAACCATATCCCACGCTAGAACCAATACCTGCAGTAGTGGCATTTGTAAGTATTGTAAAAGGATCATCCCCCTTAAACATACTTGCTGCTCCCCCCATGCCTGCATTCCAGGCAACTGTTCCCCCAAGCTTCGTATACGCCGTCATAGCGCCTGTTCCAAAAGCAAACACTACATCCACGGAATTGATTTCTCCTGTAAATCCATATTGAATCCCAGCATTTGCTGTGGCTCCTATTGTTCCTGTTGTGAGCATCATTTTGCCTGTCCCATCTCCCAATAAATATGCCGTGGCTTTACCTGCCCCTCCCAATAGCGGTGCCATAACTCGGATTGTCAAACCACCCTGCAATACCTGAAGAGGAGCATCACCAATAGCCGCATTATCTCTGTGGTAGCCATACGTATTGGCTAGGTTATCGGCTTTTCTGAACAGTTTTTCTTCTTCGGTTTGTGTACGTGTCCAGTTCAGAGCACCCAGCCATCCGTTTTGCTCATATGCCCGTTGCCTTTCCTTGTCTGCCCAAGCATTTTTCGCTTCTGTACGCCCTGCATATGGGAAGCCTTTGTTCGAGAGCAGCGATGAATCCCCTTCTTTTAACAACATAATGACCAGCTGTTCGACAGTTTTGGTATCGTGCAAGTGAGTTTTTTCATAAGCATATTGCTGCAATTCCTGCAGAAATCTCTGTTGCTGCTCCGGTGTCAAAGACGCCGGATCTTTCCGGTACTGATTTAACAGTTCATCATTGATTTGGTCACGGACTTCCAACGCCAGTAACTCACGAACATCCCTCTCCGTATATTTGTTTTCCCGTAATGCCTCACGGCTTTTATCTAATGCCTCGCGTGAAATATCTCCCAAAAAGTTATTCTCAACTACCACTTTCCCGGCTTGAGCGGCATTAGCAACGCCTGTGCTATTATCGCTGATTAAACCACCGACAATCCCTGAAGTTAACGTTGCCCATGCACTTATATTCTGCTTTTCAGTTTCAGTGAGTTCTTCGGGGGTTTTGCCATAAAGTGAGTGCGATAAAATACCCACTGTTTCCCCTGTCATTGCGCCAGAGGCTTGCACTACTGCATTCTCACCTTTTGCCAACGCAAGGCCTGCATTCAGTAATCCGTGCGCTATCGTGCGCTGAATATCACTTTCAACACTATTACCTTGAATTTGGTTTTTCACTTCATTAGCAAGATAAGGGGCGGAACCATTAGCAATCGCGGTAACAATATTGTTGCCCATGACACCTTGTGTAAATACGGTGATGGCTTGGATGGCACGGGTGTATTTGCCGCCCGTACCAAAGTCTGATTGGTTGGTATAATCCTGTAATAATTTCCTTAATAAACTCAGATCAAAAATATTTGAAAACTTTTCTTCCCATCATATACTTTGCCTACTTTTAAATGGAAATTAATACATTAAAAGTAGGCAAAGTATATGATGTAAATTACAATCTCTGAATATCTTATTTTAATCTTCGTACTTAAAATCTATATTAATTTTCATTGTTTCTAGATCTAAAGTAATTTCACACCCATGCCAAAATGATTTTTTTTCCGATTTTATGTTATCAATATAAAAACTTCTCAAATCTTCTAATATATCAGTTAAATCATTTATAGCTTTACCATCAGGATCATACCAGTTTAATTCATTATTTTTATCTACATAGTCAAATTCATAAGTACAACCATTTCTTTCACAAAAAAGTTGAGCTCTAACGATAATTTTTTTAGCATCAGAGGGGCTCGAATCAATAAGCAATTGTCCAATTTTTTGGTATATAATTTGATCGTTCATATTTAATTTCCACTTTGAGCATTAGTAAAAGTTTTAATCACGGGTTTTTCTCCATCTA
>NZ_JAABNI010000011.1:0-193044 GCF_009915995.1 Proteus sp. G2618
ATGCTGGAGGTATCAGAAGTGCGAATGCTGACATAAGTAACGATAATGCGGGTGAAAAACCCGCACGCCGGAAGACCAAGGGTTCCTGTCCAACGTTAATCGGGGCAGGGTGAGTCGACCCCTAAGGCGAGGCTGAAAAGCGTAGTCGATGGGAAACGGGTTAATATTCCCGTACTGGTGGTAACTGCGATGGGGGAACGGAGAAGGCTAGGTTGTCCGGGCGACGGTCGTCCCGGTTCAAGCATGTAGGCAGAGTGATTAGGCAAATCCGGTCACTTAATGCTGAGGTGTGATGACGAACCACTAAGGTGGTGAAGCAATTGATGCCCTGCTTCCAGGAAAAGCCTCTAAGCTTCAGGTTACCAACAATCGTACCCCAAACCGACACAGGTGGTCAGGTAGAGAATACTCAGGCGCTTGAGAGAACTCGGGTGAAGGAACTAGGCAAAATGGTGCCGTAACTTCGGGAGAAGGCACGCTGGCGGTAAGTGAAGTCCCTCGCGGACGGAGCCGAAGCCAGTCGAAGATACCAGCTGGCTGCAACTGTTTATTAAAAACACAGCACTGTGCAAACACGAAAGTGGACGTATACGGTGTGACGCCTGCCCGGTGCTGGAAGGTTAATTGATGGGGTTATCCTTAGGGAGAAGCTCTTGATCGAAGCCCCAGTAAACGGCGGCCGTAACTATAACGGTCCTAAGGTAGCGAAATTCCTTGTCGGGTAAGTTCCGACCTGCACGAATGGCGTAATGATGGCCAGGCTGTCTCCACCCGAGACTCAGTGAAATTGAACTCGCTGTGAAGATGCAGTGTACCCGCGGCAAGACGGAAAGACCCCGTGAACCTTTACTATAGCTTGACACTGAACATTGAGCCTTGATGTGTAGGATAGGTGGGAGACTATGAAGTGTGGACGCCAGTCTGCATGGAGTCAACCTTGAAATACCACCCTTTAACGTTTGATGTTCTAACCTAGGTCCATAATCTGGATCGGGGACCGTGTCTGGTGGGTAGTTTGACTGGGGCGGTCTCCTCCTAAAGAGTAACGGAGGAGCACGAAGGTTGGCTAAGCATGGTCGGACATCATGCGGTTAGTGCAAAGGCATAAGCCAGCTTGACTGTGAGAGTGACGGCTCGAGCAGGTACGAAAGTAGGTCTTAGTGATCCGGTGGTTCTGAATGGAAGGGCCATCGCTCAACGGATAAAAGGTACTCCGGGGATAACAGGCTGATACCGCCCAAGAGTTCATATCGACGGCGGTGTTTGGCACCTCGATGTCGGCTCATCACATCCTGGGGCTGAAGTAGGTCCCAAGGGTATGGCTGTTCGCCATTTAAAGTGGTACGCGAGCTGGGTTTAGAACGTCGTGAGACAGTTCGGTCCCTATCTGCCGTGGGCGTTGGAAGATTGAGAGGGGTTGCTCCTAGTACGAGAGGACCGGAGTGAACGCACCACTGGTGTTCGGGTTGTCATGCCAATGGCATTGCCCGGTAGCTAAGTGCGGAAGAGATAACCGCTGAAAGCATCTAAGCGGGAAACTTGCCTCGAGATGAGTCTTCCCTGTCACCTTGAGTGACCTAAAGGAACGTTTAAGACTAAGACGTTGATAGGCTGGGTGTGTAAGCGTAGCGATACGTTGAGCTAACCAGTACTAATGAACCGTGAGGCTTAACCTGACAACACCGAAGGTGTTTTGTCTGAGAGACAAAGAGTAGATGAAGTAAGCTTGTTTTAAGATTGAAAATTGCTGGTTATGAAGAGAAATCGAAGTAACGGGTAATTAAACAGAATTTGCTTGGCGGCCATAGCGCAGCGGACCCACCTGAATCCATGCCGAACTCAGAAGTGAAACGTTGTAGCGCCGATGGTAGTGTGGGGCCTCCCCATGTGAGAGTAGGGAACTGCCAGGCATTAAATAAGACGAAAAAGCCAACCCAATGGGTTGGCTTTTTTGCGTTTGTAGGTTTAGCTACTCCGAATAAAAAACTATTATTGTTGTTATATTCCTCAATAAAATTGCCACTTTTAACGCAATTAAACCCTATTTATGGTATTTCATTGGCGTGGTTATCCTCTTCTAACATCACTTAATTTGATACCTAGCATTCTGCTATTTTCAACTCTTGTCATCTCAGATAGATCTTATTAGAAATAAATAATGAGAATATAAATACACTTTTCATTATTAAGTGTATTTCGTATTTAGATATTTTTGACGAGAATATTATTGTGGTGTCTGCTCTTCTGAACTTAATACATCATAGTTTAAGAGATTTTTATTCCCATCAATAACCGTTATTTGTGATTTAGGCTGATAGCATTCATTTAATGGTGAATGGCACTTTTGGGGTGAATTATGTTCTATCCCAAGCCAACTACTTAACAGCCAATAGTTATTTACCGTTGAATAAGGTTTATTCACTACATCATCATTAATAATAGGTTTAATAGATGATGGGCTATACCAAATAAATAGCGGTATATCATAAGCTTCTTTTCGTGGTGTATTTACGCCATGATGATAACGAACCTCTCTATTTTTATCGAGACGCTGTAAAGCGTGATCTGCAAAGTAGAGAATAGAAGCTGGCTTGTCTTTGACTCTCTCAATAATGTCATTAATTAATTTATCTGTATAAGCGATAGAGCTGTCATAGCAGTTATCATCATCTTCTTGCGTGAATTTCTTTAAATATTGATTTGGAAACCGATTACAGGCTGGTTCATGGCTACCATATGTATGTAAGATAATTAGTTTTTTCTGTGTAGAAGGTTCATTGAGAGCCTGATCTAAATAAGGAAGTAGTTCTTCATCATAACCGATAAACTCATTCCACTTTTTATTTTGAGCCATATTAGCAATGACAGAAATAACACTGGTTTTTTGATTACCTTTACCTTGGTTACTTAGCCAATATGTTTTAAATCCGGCGTGATTCGCGAGAGAAACAATATTATCAGCATAATGATTTTTATCTTGTAACTGCTCTAATCTTATATTTGAGAGTGAAATGGGTACAGAAAGAATAGTTACTGGTGCTGGGGAATAAACTTGATTGAATAGGATAAGATTACTCTTTTCTTTCATCAAATTAGGCGTTGTATCGTACTGATAGCCATAAATTCCTAGATGATCTCTGCGAACTGATTCCCCAAGAATAAGAATATAAACTTCTGTATTATCATTACTTTTATTATATTGATACTCTACTTTCTGAGTAGCAATTTTTCTAATTTGGCGATTTTCATGGAAGGTTCGGACAAGCGCTGCAGCATTATAAAAAGGGGTATTTAAAAGAGCATATTCTGCAAGTAATTTACTTTTGTTATCGTTTCTTAATGCTAAGTTTTTATATATTGGAATAATGGCGATTAATATAACAAATACAATCACACTTTTTTTTGCTGTTTTTAGATCAGAGACTCGAGCCGTTTTATGGATGAGAAAATAGTAAATGGCAAAAGCACATAGGTAAAATAAGACATAGTACTTATTATAAGAGAGCATACCAACAGTTTCACTACCGTTAGTATTAATAAAAGTTTCAGCAATAGATGATGAAAAAGCAATATCGTGTTCACGATAAAAAAACAGAGAAATAGAAAGGTTTAAAGCCCATAATGCACTAATAATAAAGGTTATTATTTTTCCAAAAACAGAACGATAAATGCCACTACACATCAGCATAAGTAGCCAACCAATAAGAACAATATAGATTTTTTGTTCTATATACAGCGTTGAACCACCCAATATTGCTGGTGCTATAGATAAGAAAAATAAAAGTGCGTAATGAGTTAACGGAGACATAATCTATTTAAAAACTACCACCTCTTCTTATGTAGAATAAAAAGTTAACCATTTACTTTTTGACAATACAAGCCTTGTTTGGCTGAAGTGTGTCTGAAATTGTTATTATTATGGTTATTCCTCACTATTTTGGGCTTTTTGAGTTTATTAATATGTGATATAGCAAATAAATTGTGTTTATTTTTATTTGTAATTAATTGATTTTAAATTAATTTATCTTCCTATTTATAATAATGGAATAACTAATAATAAGTTATTTAAACAATCGTATAGATATGTAGTTGAAGCTTAAATTTATTCTAAATAAGTAAATGATAGAAATATAATCGAGATTCTTATGATAATTGATAAAAATGTTGAAAATGAATAACCCCAAAGTTGAAAATCACTTCGGGGTTACTTTTATTTAGAAAGATAACATTATTTTAGGTTGTTAGTGTTGTTTACCTTGTTCAATGCCTAAGCCAATTTGAGAACGAATAAATTGTACTTGGAATTTTGCTTTCTCTTGTTCACCTAAAGATGATTTATCTGTAATAGAGAAAAGCCACGAGACAACAAAAGCAATAATTATTGAGAATAATGCTGGATATTCATAAGGATAAATAGGTTTTTCATGGCCTAAAATACTTACCCAAATTGTTGGTCCTAAAATCATCAACGTGACTGCAACTAATAGACCAGACCATCCTCCCGCGACAGCACCTCGCGTTGTAAGTCCTTTCCAATACATAGATAACAATATGATTGGGAAGTTACAGCTTGCCGCAATAGAGAAAGCTAATCCCACCATAAAGGCAATATTTTGCTTTTCAAATAAAATACCTAAACCAATAGCGACGACACCTAAGATAACTACAGTAATTTTAGATACTTTTAGTTCTTGTCTTTCATCCGCATGACCATTTTTAATTACATTGGCGTAGAGATCATGTGATACGGCAGATGCACCCGCCAAAGTTAGTCCTGCTACAACGGCTAAAATAGTGGCGAAGGCAACAGCTGAGATAAAGCCTAAGAAGAAATTACCTCCAACAGCATCTGCTAAGTGAACAGCCGCCATATTGGTTCCACCTATTAAAGCACCAGCGGCATCTTTGAACACAGGATTAGGGCTAACGAGTAAGATAGCGCCGAAACCAATAATAAAAGTAAGGATATAGAAATAACCGATAAAACCTGTTGCATAGAAAACACTCTTACGGGCTTCTTTTGCATCGCTAACAGTAAAGAAGCGCATGATGATATGAGGAAGTCCCGCGGTACCAAACATAAGTGCAAGACCTAAAGATAGAGCAGATATAGGATCAGAAACCAAACCACCTGGGCTCATGATAGAGAACCCTTTTGAGTGCACACTAACTGCTTCTTTAAATAAGGTGTTGAAATTAAAATCGACGGCTTTCATAACCATAACAGCCATAAAACTAGCACCTGCAAGTAATAAAATAGCTTTAATGATTTGAACCCATGTGGTGGCTAGCATGCCACCGAATAAAACATATAGCACCATTAGAATACCGACTAGCACAACAGCAATATGGTAATTTAAGCCGAAAAGAAGTTCGATTAATTTTCCAGCACCTACCATTTGTGCAATTAGATAAAGTGCAACAACAACCAGTGATCCAACAGCTGAGAGTGTTCTAACAGGTTTTGGGCTTAAACGGTAGGAGACAACATCAGCAAAGGTATAACGCCCTAAATTACGTAAGCGCTCAGCAATGATAAAAAGAATGATAGGCCAACCAATCAGAAATCCAATTGAATAGATAAGTCCATCATAACCAGAGGTATAAACTAGTGCGGAGATCCCTAAGAAGGAGGCAGCAGACATAAAGTCACCTGCGATCGCCATACCGTTTTGAAAGCCAGTAATTTTCCCTCCAGCAGTATAGTAATCAGCACGAGAGCGGGTGCGTTTAGATGCCCAATAAGTGATGTAAAGCGTTAATCCTACGAATATTAGGAACATTATAATGGCCTGAATATTCATAGGTTGTTTCTCTCCTCCTTCTGTTATTGCGCTAGCATAAGCAACCGTTGAGGAGAGGAAAAATAAGCTTATTGCATAGAGTAACTTTCTCATTTTTCTACCTCTTCAATAATTTCAGCGGTAAGTTTGTCGAACTCTGTATTGGCTTTAATAACGTAAACGCCTGTTAATAGAAATGAGGCGATGATTAAGCCCATACCAATAGGAATACCTCGTGTAATGTAGCTTCCTTCATACAGCGGCGTACCTAACCATTGTGGATAGAACGCAATAAGTAAGATAAATGAGACATACATAACGAGCGTAATAATCGAAAGTGTCCATGAAAAACGACTACGTTTTTTAACCAGTTCTTTAAAGCGAGGGTTATTTTCTATCTCTTGATAAATATTGGCATTCATCAGAGTTCTCCTCTATATAATTGTTTGGTTTATCACTTGATTTAGAGGTTTCAATCCCCCGCATTTCATGATTTTTAGGTAAGAGAGCTCAGCAAAGGCATTTTCATGCCTTTGCTTTGTCGTATTACGTTTTTTTAAATGACAGCTATTTGTTGTGTATTAAGCAGTAAGTGATAGAGACTGTTTTTCTTCTAACAGTTTCTCTACAACACCCGGATCGGCGAGTGTTGAGGTATCCCCGAGGTTAGTTGTGTCGCCAGAGGCAATCTTGCGCAAGATACGGCGCATAATTTTCCCTGAACGTGTTTTAGGTAAGGAATCTGTCCAATGTAGGATATCAGGTGTGGCTATTGGCCCAATTTCTTTACGTACCCAGTTGCGAACTTCAGTGTAAAGTTCAGGTGTTGGTTCTTCACCGTGATTTAAAGTGACATAAGCATAAATAGCTTGCCCTTTAATATTGTGAGGAATACCAACTACTGCGGCTTCCGCAATCTTAGGATGTGCAACAAGAGCGGATTCAATCTCTGCTGTTCCTAAACGGTGACCTGAAATATTCAAGACATCATCAACTCGCCCTGTTATCCAATAGTCACCATCTTCATCGCGACGAGCACCGTCACCAGAGAAATACATACCTTTAAAGGTTGAGAAGTAAGTTTGTTCAAAACGATCATGATCACCAAAAAGTGTTCTTGCTTGACCAGGCCAAGAATCAGTAATCACTAAGTTGCCTTCACAAGCCCCTTGCTGTACTTCTCCCATATTATCGACTATTGCTGGCTGAACGCCGAAGAAAGGACGTGTTGCTGAACCTGGTTTTAGATCCATTGCACCTGGTAATGGGGTTATCATGAAACCACCGGTTTCTGTTTGCCACCATGTATCAACAATAGGACACTGGCTACGCCCCATCTTTTGATAGAACCATTCCCATGCTTCTGGGTTAATAGGTTCACCTACAGAGCCTAGAATACGCAGAGAGGTGCGTTGAGTGCCTTCAATCGCCTTATCACCTTCAGCCATTAATGCACGGATTGCGGTAGGTGCAGTATATAAAATATTGATTTGGTGCTTATCAACGACCTGAGCCATACGGTTAACTGATGGATAATTAGGAACACCTTCAAACATAACAGTAGTAGCACCATTTGAAAGAGGGCCATACAGTAAGTAGCTGTGTCCTGTTACCCAACCTACGTCAGCGGTGCACCAATAAATATCGCCTTCGTGATAATCAAAGGTGTATTTAAAGGTCATTGAAGCATAAACGAGATAGCCTCCTGTTGTGTGCAGTACACCTTTAGGTTTACCTGTTGAGCCGGAGGTATACAGAATGAAGAGTGGATCTTCTGCATCCATAACTTCAACATCACATTCTGTGCTGACATCTTGAATGATTTCATCCCACCAAACATCACGTCCTTCAATCCATTGTTCGGTATGTCCTGTTCGACGAAATACCACTACATGATTAATAGGAGGGATATCAGCGTGATTTAAAGCATCATCAACATTTTTCTTTAAAGGGATGGCGCGGCCCGCACGCAATCCTTCATCAGCAGTGATCACTAATTTAGCTTTTGAATCAATGATCCTACCAGCTACAGCTTCAGGAGAGAAACCGCCAAAAATAACAGAATGGATAGCTCCAATACGAGTACAAGCGAGCATAGCAATCGCAGCTTCTGGCACCATTGGCATATAAATCGCCACAACATCGCCTTTTTTAATACCTAAGTTTTTTAATACATTAGCGAATTGGCAAACATCTTGATGGAGTTGTTTGTAAGTGATTTTTTTCGATTCATTAGGTGAGTCACCTTCCCAAATAATGGCGACTTGATCTCCTCGTGTTTTAAGGTGGCGATCAAGACAGTTTTGACTGATATTTAGCTGACCATCTTCAAACCAGCGAATGCGTACATGGCCTGGGTCAAAAGAAGTATTCTTTACCACGGTATATGGTTTTATCCAGTCAATGATTTTCCCTTTATCTGCCCAAAAGGCCTCAGGGTTTTTGATGGATAATTCATAATCTTTTTGGTATTGCTCTTTATTGATCAGGGCATGTTCTGCAATGCTTGCAGGAATATGATGTTGGTTTATTTTTGTCATAATAGTTCTCCTCACTATTGTTAATACTATGTCAAAAAGTCGTTAACAAAAGAGGGCAAATAAAGATTGTTTCTTTTTTGCGCAGAAGATCACGAATTAATGGAAATGCTTTTCATGGAATGTTCAATTAGTGCTAAAGCGAGTAGAGCATTATTTATCTATTATTTTCTTGTTTAATAGGATTATCATTTAATAGAACGCTTTTAAATTAAAATAATATACTGTGAAAATTAATTAAACCGTGCTGGATAAAAAAAACCACAAAAATAATATGGATATGATAATGATTTTCATTAACGTTTTTTTCACTATAATGAAATGAAAAGATAAATCACATGGTGTGATCCAAGATAAAACAGCACTGGAGATTAATATGAGCTATACATTACCTGCACTGCCTTATGCTTATGATGCATTAGAGCCTCACTTTGATGAGCGTACAATGGAAATTCATCATACTAAGCACCATCAAACTTATGTTAATAATACCAATACAGCATTAGAAAAATTGCCTGAGCTTGCTGGCTTAGAAATTGATGAGTTAGTTAAAAATCTTCATAAAGTCCCTGCTGATCAACGTACTTTTCTACGTAATAATGCTGGTGGTCACTCTAACCACTCATTATTCTGGAAAGGTCTGAAGCTAGGTACTCAATTACAAGGCTCGCTAAAAGACGCGATTGAACGTGATTTTGGTAGTGTTGATGCCTTTAAAGAGTTATTTGAAAAAGCTGCGGCTAGCCGTTTCGGTTCTGGTTGGGCTTGGCTAGTATTAAAAGACGATGGCAAACTTTCGGTTGTTTCTACTGCGAACCAAGATAGCCCATTAATGGGTGAAGAGTTAGCTGGCGCATCTGGTTACCCAATTGTAGGGTTAGATGTGTGGGAGCATGCTTACTACTTAAAATATCAAAATCGTCGCCCTGATTATATTAAAGCGTTCTGGTCAGTGGTTAACTGGGATGAAGCGCAAAAGCGTTTTCAGAGCAAAGTATAATTGAGTTAATAACTTCCTTTCTCTTTTATATTTTCAATGCCGACAAATGTTGGCATTGTTTCTTTTGAACACTATCTTTACTATGAGTTATTCTTTTCTGTTTAGGTAGTGAGCTATGCGTTATTTTCCTAGTGTTTTTATCGGTAATATCACAACAACATCTAATGGATTTACTAGTGCGATCACCAAAAGGTTGGTGGATGGTCATATCAAATTAACATCACTAGGATTAGAAGGTGATGAGCAAGCAGAAAAGAGTTTTCACGGTGGTCCTGATCGTGCACTTTGTCACTATCCTAAAGAGCATTATCTTTATTGGGCTGAGCAATTCCCACAATTGACAGATTTTTTTCATGCCCCTGCATTTGGTGAAAATATCTCAACAACAGGTATGACAGAAGAGAATGTTTTTATTGGTGATATTTATCAGTGGGGAACAGCATTAATTCAAGTTACTCAACCTCGCTCTCCTTGCTACAAACTTAACACTGTGACAGAAGTCAGTAACTTTTCGCAAATTATGCAAGATAGTGGTTATTGTGGCTGGTTATATCGTGTTGTGAGTACAGGTGAAACAGGCAGTCATCATCCTCTTGTCTTGGTTTCAAGAAACAGCGATGTCTCTGTTAAAGAAGCGATTTCGATTGCTTTTCATATGCCATTCGATGAAGAGCTTTATCATCGTCTATTAAGTGTCGCAGGATTATCAGCAAGTTGGAGCAAGACTATGCAATTAAGACTGCAAAATCAAACCATTGAGAGTTTTAATCGACGGTTATTTAAAGAGTAAATAGTTAACTTGTTGATAATTAATATTATTATTAATAAAAATTAGCTTGTAGTATTAAGAACCCAATAATTCCTCTTTACTAAAAAACACCTCCCTAAAAATAGGCGAGGTGTTTTTATGTATTAATGAAAAATTACGGATGTGCAATAAATCCGATCGCGTCATAAACCTTGTCCAAGGTTGCTTGAGCGCGAGCTTTGGCTTTATCAGCACCTTCTTTCATGATTTTATTGAGCAGTGCTTCATCATTACGGAAAGTGTTAAAACGTTCTTGAATGTTGGTTAGCATTTCAGATACTGCATCAGCGACAGCACCTTTTAGATGACCGTACATTTGGCCTTCAAATTCAGCTTCTAATTCAGGGATCGTTTTACCTGTAACACCCGCTAAAATATCGAGTAAGTTAGAGACACCTGCTTTGTTTTCAAGATCGTAAATAACACGAGGTGGCTCTTCTGAGTCTGTCATTGCACGTTTGATCTTTTTAGCCGCTGCTTTTGGATCTTCTAGCAATGCGATAACGTTATTACGGTTATCATCAGATTTAGACATTTTTTTAGTCGGATCTTGTAATGCCATTACACGAGCACCGCCTTTTGGAATAAAAGGATCTGGTACGGTGAAGATATCGCCATAAATAGCGTTAAAGCGCTGAGCAATATCACGGCTTAATTCAAGATGTTGTTTTTGGTCGATACCAACAGGCACTTGGTTTGTTTGATAAATCAGAATATCCGCTGCCATTAATACAGGATAATCGAATAACCCTGCGTTAATATTTTCAGAGTGACGTGCTGATTTATCTTTAAATTGAGTCATTCGGCTCAATTCACCAAAATAGGTATAGCAGTTAAGTGCCCAGCTTAATTGTGCATGTTGTGGAACATGTGACTGAACAAAAATAGTGCTTTTTTCTGGATCAATACCACAAGCAAGATACAGAGCCAGTGTATCTAAGGTTCTTTTTCTTAACTCTTTAGGATCTTGGCGCACTGTAATAGCGTGTTGGTCAACGATACAGTAAATGCAATCATAGTCATCTTGCATTTGTACCCATTGACGTAGTGCACCCATATAGTTTCCGATAGTTAATTCACCAGAAGGTTGTGCACCACTGAATACAATTGGCTTTTGTGCCGTTTTTTCTACTGAAGTCGTCATTTTAATTCTGTTCCACAGTTGTCATTGGCGTGATATCGAGGATAGAGAGCAAGTCAGCAAAATTATCGAGAGTAAAATCAGGTTTGCTGTCTGCAATAGGTACGCCGTAGTTATAGCCGTAGGTTAAACCTACGCAAGGGCATTCAGCCGCTTGTGCTGCAATAATATCGTTGCGAGAATCCCCAACAAAAAGGAGTTCTTCCTTTTTAACACCAAACGTGCCCATTGTTAAATATAATGGTGCTGGATGCGGTTTTTTTTCTTTCACATCATCGCCACCTAACACTAAGGAAAAATATTTTTCAATTTCCAGTTGTTGTAGTAATGGTGCAATAAATGGTGTTGGTTTGTTTGTCACGATACCCAGAGGAATATTGTGTGAAGCTAATACTTCAAGGGTTTCTTTAACGTGAGGGAATAAATCACTACCCGTTTTGACTGAGGTTGCATAATGTTCATCAAAAAGATCACGCATCTCTTTTAATAAGGTATCAGTCACATCTTCAACACCCGCATTGTGCAAAGCGCGTGTCAGTAGCATATCCACGCCATTCCCAACCCAAATAGTAACATTATGTTTGCCAGCAGGCGGGAAGCCTTTTGCTTTTAATGCATAGTCTGTTGCTTCTGTAAGACCAACAGCGCTGTCGGTGAGAGTGCCATCAAGATCAAAGGCGATAGCACGGATACCTTTGAGTTTTTTATCTGTCATTACGATACCTTTTCTAATTCACGGCGCATATTGTCGATAACATGCTTATAGTCTGGCTGATTGAAAATAGCAGAGCCTGCAACAAACATATCAGCGCCAGCTTGCGCTATTTCAGCAATATTATCGACTTTGACACCGCCATCAATTTCTAAACGAATGTCATAACCACCATCATCAATCATCTTACGAACTTGGCGTAATTTATCGAGGGTATTAGGAATAAATGATTGCCCACCAAAGCCTGGGTTAACAGACATCAGCAGAATAAGATCCAATTTATCCATAACATAGTCGAGATAGTTTAATGGGGTTGCTGGATTAAGCACTAAGCCTGCTTTACAACCACAATCTTTGATTAATTGAATAGTACGATCGACGTGGTCACTGGCTTCAGCGTGAAATGAGATATAAGTTGCGCCCGCTTTTGCAAAATCGGGGATGATACGGTCAACGGGTTTAACCATTAGATGAACATCAATAGGTGCTGTAATACCGTAGTTACGCAGAGCCTTACAAATTGGCGCACCAAATGTCAGATTAGGAACATAGTGGTTATCCATAACATCGAAGTGGACAACATCTGCACCTGCTGCGAGCACTTTTTCAGTATCTTCACCAAGGCGAGCAAAATCAGCGGATAAAATAGAAGGGGCAATCAGAAAATCTTTCATCGCATTCTCCAGACAACACTCCCATTGTCGGGAGGTGTTAACGATTATTTATATAAGGCAAGTAATTCGTTCACTTTGCTACGACCGAGTGTGTTGCTACTGATTGTTCTTCTGACTTTCACACTGTGTAGCTCTTTTGCGTCTACATACCACTCTTTTGTTAACGCAGTCTCATGATTTGATATTAACACGGGTATCTGTCTCTCGTAAGCCAGCATTGAGGCAAGTTGAGCCAGATGTTCCTGCTCTTGAAAACTAAAGCTATTTGTATGGTATGACGTAAAATTTGCAGTCTGTGATAATGGTGCATAAGGTGGATCGCAATAAACGACAGCGCCTTTTTCTGCATTTGTCATAGTTGATGAATAGCTTTGGCAAACAAATTCGGCTTTTTGGGCTTTTTCAGAAAACCAGATTAGCTCTGCTTCAGGAAAATAAGGTTTTTTATAACGACCAAAAGGGACGTTGTATTCGCCTTTTGAATTATAACGACACAGCCCATTGTAGCAATGACGGTTAAGATAGAGAAATAACACACTACGCTGATAAGCGTCCGTTGAACGATTAAATTCTTGTCGTAGTTGATAAAACTCTTCTGCGATATTCATTTGAGGGGTAAATAATAAGCGGGCATCCTTCATAAATTTTTCAGGATGTTGCTTTACCGTATTATAGAGATGAATTAGATCACTATTTATATCGGCAAGAATATATGAATCGTATTCTGTATTCAAAAAAACAGAACCGGCACCCATAAAAGGTTCAATTAAACAATTACCCTCAGGCAGATGACGTTTAATGTCATCTACCAAAGGATATTTACCACCAGCCCATTTTAGGAATGCGCGTTTTTTTTTCATGCCGTCCAAATTTCTCAATCGTTTCAGAGTCGCCGATTGTACTCTGTTTCAGACAGCATATCAGCGGTGAACTTCGTCTTAATTATTTTTTTAGATCCTGATGAACATGTTTCATCGGTCTAACCCAAGGTTGTTTCGCTTGTACCGGTGCAGGTAATGAAGAAACTGCCTGTTTAGCTTCGCTTATATTACGATAGTTACCATAGATGAGTACATACCAAGGGTTGCCATTACGCTGAGTTTTATAGATAGCGTAGTTTCCATTGAGGTTCTTTTTAGCGAAAGCCTCTAAGGTATCTTGGCGACTTGCACCACTTAATTGTAACGTATAGTTAGTGGCAGGGATCGCATTTAAATTACCTGCTGATAATGAACCTGAAACAACAGGTTTAGTCGTTGTAGGTTTAGGTTGCGTTGTTGCTGGTGGTGTCACTGGTTTTGCCGGTGGTGTTTTTACTTCAGCCGGTTTTTGTACAGGTTTGGTGACAGGAGGTTGTGTAACAGGCTGTACCGGTTTGGGTTGTTGAGCATTTAACTGCTGACTAGTTGCTTGATTAATACCCGCTTGTTGTTGATTTAATGAATCAACAATATCTCCAGGGATCTCTACTCGTTGACCTTGCGAATCAATCATTGGAGGTAAATTTTGTGAAGGTGGTGTCGCAGGTTGTATATCTTGCCCAGAAATAGATTGAGGTGTTGATGGTTGACCATTTTCTGAAGGCGTAACGGATGACGGTTGCTGAGACAGATCGATATTTCTTTCTGTATTGGCCGGAGAGGTAGGCTCAGTTGTTTCTGGTGATTTTAATGCTGAACTTATTGCGATAATTAGCAGAATAAGGACTAAAACACCTACACCAATCATCATCTGTTGACGGGATACAGAGAATCGTGCGTTTTTTAATGGATTGCTACGAGGTCGGTTGGTTCGACGTTCAGGTCTATCCGATGTATCAGGTTTGAGTGAATTATCACCCTTGGTTTCATTGTCAGGTTTGAACTCGTCCATTATGCCCTCCGTCAGAGCGTCAAAAAGCGAAAAATATTCTATTCAGCCTTAGCCATTACCTCATAGTATAAGGATGAAACGCTTTTTCTGAAACGTTGCATTTGACAATATTAACCAGAATTTTCCTTAAATGAATATTCCGGTTTATTTCTTGTCAGGTAATGGGGAGCTTAATTTGCATTAATGCAAGATGTTATCGCTTTGTGGACTTGTTCGCGAGTAATATCGGCACGCAATTCAGATTGGCCAATACCTTTTGGTAAAACAAGGTGTAATTTGCCGCCAGATACCTTTTTATCTCTCATCATATGAGGTAAATAGTCATCAGGTGTCATTTCAATAGGGCCATTGACGGGGAGATTGGCTTTCTCAAGCAATTGAATAACACGTTGAGTCTCTTCTTCCGTGAATTGACCAAGCGCTTGAGATGTTCTTGCCGCCATTACCATACCTGCGGCAACGGCTTCACCATGCAACCAAACACCATATCCCATATGAGCTTCAATGGCGTGTCCATAAGTATGGCCAAGGTTGAGTAGTGCGCGTAAACCACTTGTTTCTTTTTCATCAGCAGCAACGACATCAGCTTTTAATTCACAGCAACGACGGATACAAAATGCCATGGCTTTAGGATCAAGAGCTAAGAGTTTATCAATATTATTTTCAAGCCAGATAAAAAAGTCTTTATCTAAAATGATGCCATATTTAATAACTTCAGCTAAACCCGATGAAAGTTCACGAGGCGGTAATGTGGCAAGACAATCGAGATCGATAACAACAGAAGCGGGCTGATAAAACGCACCAATCATGTTTTTGCCAAGAGGGTGATTAACTGCAGTTTTTCCACCAACAGAAGAGTCGACTTGTGACAAGAGTGTGGTTGGTACTTGGATAAAGCGAACACCGCGTTGATAGCTTGCTGCGGCAAAACCCGTTAGATCCCCAATAACACCACCGCCTAATGCGATAAGTGTTGTATCTCGATTGTGATTTTTTTCTAATAATGCAGTAAAGACATCATTCATGATCTCAAGCGATTTATATTGTTCACCGTCAGGTAAAGTCACGCTATCAACCAAAACACCCTGTTTTTTTAAGGTGTCTGTTACCTTTTCTAAATAGAGTGGAGCAAGCGTCACGTTTGTGACTATCATAACTTGCTGCCCTGATTTTAAAGGTAAAAAGGTATCTTTTTGATGAAAAAGGCCAGAAGCAATGGTAATGGGATAGCTTCTTTCACCTAATGTGACAGTGATTTTTTCCATAACAGTGGCCTTCTTCTTATTGTCTTTACTTAACCTTATAAATAGCTGAATTTATTAGTTTTGTTCTAATAATTCAATTATTTGATTGGCTACAATTTTTGCACTCTGATCATCAGTATGAATAGTGATGTCAGCAATCTCTTCATAAAGAGGATTACGTTCTTCAGCTAATGTCTCTAGGACATCGCGCACAGGTTCAACACCTTGCAATAAAGGACGTTTTTTATCACGTTGGGTACGAGCGAGTTGTTTTTCAATATTGGTTTCTAAATAAACAACCACACCACGTGCAGATAGTCTGTTACGGGTTTCTCGCGATTTCACCGAACCACCACCTGTTGCAAGTACAATGCCTTGTTTTTCAGTAAGTTCGTTGATTATTTTCTCTTCTCGTTGACGGAAGCCTTCTTCGCCTTCAACATCAAATACCCAACCTACATCCGCACCTGTACGCCGCTCAATTTCCTGATCGGAATCATAAAACTCCATACTAAGTTGTTGAGCTAACTGACGACCAATAGTGCTTTTGCCGGCACCCATAGGCCCAACCAGAAAGATATTACGTTTCTCTGCCATGTTTTTGGTATTACTAAGATATTCGTTAATGATAACCCGCCCCGCCAAATTCATTCAGCGACGGGACCTAAACTGAAATTTATGAGTGTTTATCTAATGCACACCTGATAACATTTGTTATCTACTCTCACAATAAGACTGAGTTCTTTCAGTAGATCGCTATAAAATAACCACATGCTGTCATAAGCGACAACATAGGATAAAAATCCCTTTGCCCACAGTACATAACAAAAACTACTAAAAAAAGTAATTATCTTTGTTGGCAACGCAGAGATTCTAACACAATTTAGTCGGAAAACCGCATCTGATAATATTGTCTTTTTCGTCATCAATCGATCAATATTACATATAAAAAACCCTACCTCCAAGAATAGAGGAAGTGCATAAAATGTATCCGTATTTTTATTGTGATGTTTCAGGCCCACTCAAATTAGCTAACCCTTGTAAGCTAAATCGTCCTCATCGTCAAATCTATAAATACTGATTATAAGAAAAAACAATGAATAACTCTCAGTTTAATCCTAGTAAAAAACATATAGTGCCTTGTATTTTATGATAAAAGTATTTATTGCATAAAAAATTAGATTAATTTGGGTGTAATAAAAATAACCAATTCATGGCGACTGTGTTGATCTCTTTTATGACTAAAAAATGCCCCTAAGAATGGAATAGAGGATAAGAAAGGGATCTTTGCCGTGTGTTCTTGCTGTTTTTGTTGAAATATTCCACCTAACATAATGGTTTCTCCATCACGAATAGTTACTTCTGTGCTGATCTCTTGTTTATCGATAGATAGATGTTCACTTCCACCTTGAACAAGTGCAATACCCGGTGTGTTTTGACTAATTTTAAGTATTAATCTTATCTTTTTATTTCTTTGGATCATGGGGGTTACTTCCATACCCAAGACAGCCTCTTTAAATTGAACTCGTGTCATTTCATTATCTCGACTGACATAGGGGATCTCCGTTCCTTGTTTGATGGATGCTGTTTTTTCATGAACGGTCGTTAGCCGTGGACTTGCAATAATAGATAACTGTTTTTCTTGCTCTAACGCGCTTAATTCAAGTTCTAATAGACGCCCATTAATTCTGGCAATATTAAATGCAATATAATGAAGGGGGTTTTTGGTGTTTTGATGGAGTGATAATGCAGAAAGTGAAGGGGTTGTTGGAATAGCATTAGGTATTGTAGATGTGGCTTCGGTTTGTGTTTTTAATGCTTGTAATCCCCATTGAGTACCTAATTCATTTAAAGCATCCTGACTGCTACTCACAATATGTGCGGTGATATGAACTTGTTGTTGCGGAGTATCCCGTAATTTTAACCAATCCTCAATTTTAGACAGTGTCTTACTATTATCAACTATAGAAAGACTATTTGATTCACTATCTACAATAACACGTCCCTGCTGACTAAGTAATGGAATGGTATGATTACTTAGTTGTTCACCTAATTTCTCAGCATCAGCATAATTTAAAGAATAAAGTTGGTGATGTAATTCTTCAGGTTGTTCTGTGATTGATGTTCGCTCTTCAATAAAGGTGGATGATATTTTTTCATCATCAATATTCTCAGGAAAGAAGGGATCTCTGGTGTGAGCCCAAATGGCGGTTGTCATACATAAGATGATAATTAAAATTCCTATCTTCATGATATATCACCCTGTATTGCGCTAGGATAACTTAGCTCTGTAAGGCTCATTTTTACTGAAATTAAATGGGTTTCTATTGGAATAATATTCAGAGAAATAAGCGCTAAACTCGTTTGATTAAGGTATTCCAATAGCGCTAAAAATTGTGAGTAAGACAAAGTAAAAGTAAGTTTATATAAAGAGTTAGGCATAACTTCCCAAGTCTCCGGTATAAAGTGATAAGCCATCAGTAAGCGTTGTAATTGCTCACTAACTGGTGAGTTATTTAATGGGATGTCATAATCTATTTGCTGTGTGATCAGTGAATTAATAGAAGGCATTGTCTCTAACGTACTTTGATGGTGATTAATGCGCTTTAGCCTTTGTGCAATTTCTATATGTTGTTGGGTTATCTCTTGTTGGTAGTCTGTGTAGATAAAGAGGTAATAAAATAGAAAGGTAATAAAAGGTATAATTAAGCTCAATAAAGTGAGTTTCCACTTAGGTAAAAATGCAATAAATAACAACCATTGTGCATTTATTTTCATTGGATTCCCTCATCTTCTTCATTTTCGTACCCTCGATCTTGCTCTTCTGATTTTCCGTTTAAGTGTACTTCTGTATAAGACGGATCAGCTTTGCTTTGTTTTAAATAACTCAATGTTAAAGAGGATAAAATAGGGTGAGTTTTAAGGTTGGTAATAAAGGAGAGTGATTGTGTATTGGGGAGAGTGAGATACAGAGAGCGTTGATTATCTGCTTCATCATAGTGGTTAATCCAACCTGTTGAAGGAAGATGCGTTTCGATAGCTCGAAAGAAGCGAATGTAATGTAAATAGCGCAGCCAGTTTTGATAATAGAGTGAATAGTTTTGATAGTGTAAAAGTGTCTGCTTTCTTTGTTCTTGATATATATCGAGCTGTTTTAGTAATAAATCTTCTTGTTGTTGTGTTTGACGTTGTTGTGTCGTTATGAGTGTTCGTTTTTGTGTCAGATGGTAAGTGTAATAGCTACAAATAACGAAAGTGATTGTGACCAATGATAGCGTTTGAGAAAGCCATAACATTGCTTTCTGTCTAAATAACCGGTGGCGCCAAGGTAGGTAATTTACTTGGTACATAACACCTCTTCAGGGCGTAATGCCAAACCCAAAGCAATAAGTGGAATGAGATCTTTATTTGACGTTATTTTAAATAAGTCGTGGGAATGACAGGGCCAAATAGGCATTAACTGGCTAAAATACTCCTCATTATCACCCGTTAAGTAACAGTGCTCTAATGACCAATGATATTTTTCTATTAACTGGTCAATACATGCTTGTTGTTCTTGTTGGTTTTCATAGGCGAGAGAGCCGTAATGGGGCATGTTTTCATCAGATGATACCCAAAGTAGCATTTTGTTTTTACAGTATAAAAGTGGATCTTGAGGTGAGATATCAAGGTAAGTTGCTAAGTAGCGTAGTGCACATGCAGGGGTATCAATCGCAGTTATTGTTAAGTTTATTCGAGAAAATAAGTCAATATACTTATCTAAAATTGGTTTATGACATAGATGAATAGCGAGTTTCCCTTTATTTTGCCGATAATCAAAATTAACAGGGATTTTCGTGTTTTGTGTGTAAGATGTGGCTCGTAGTTGCGCTAACCGATAACATGCTGCTGATGTAAGGGAAATAGCATGAGGTAGTGGGATAATTTGATAATTTTCATAAATATCCGGTAGAGAAAGCGTAACATTATTAACAGAGGGTAATTTTTTACGCCAATCTATTAGGATTTTTCTTAATTTTATATCATTCAAATCGTCATTAAGAGGTAAAGGGAATTGCCAAAATGCACTGATCTTCCATTGATTATTCTGCTGAAATACCAAAACTGCATTGATATGATGAGTGTTAATTTCAATACCAATCTGGTAATTGTGTGTTTCCATAAATGATATCCATATCTATTGATGAGTAATTGCCTATTTTCAAAGTGGCGTTACCTTTATACTACGCACTGTTTGTTTATAAACCGCCCAATTCACACTACATGGGAAATTTAAGGTGAAGTTCTTAAAATATTTTTTCATCTTCGTTTTTGCTTGCATAATTTTGGGAGGAGCCTCGATATACGGTATGTATAAGTATGTTGAGCCTCAGTTACCCGATGTCGCGACATTAAAAGATGTTCGTTTACAAACCCCTATGCAGGTATTTAGTGCAGACGGAGAGTTGATCGCGCAATACGGAGAAAAACGTCGTTTACCGTTAACATTGGAGGAGATGCCTCCTCAACTTATCAATGCCTTTATTGCAACAGAAGATACACGTTTTCGTGAACACCACGGTATTGACCCTATTGGGATCACTCGTGCTGTTGTCGTGGCATTAACATCAGGACAAGCCTCTCAAGGCGCAAGTACCATCACGCAACAATTAGCTCGAAATTTCTTTTTGACACCTGAAAAGAAATTAATGCGAAAAATTAAAGAAGCCTTTTTGGCGATCCGCATTGAGAAAGAGCTTACTAAAGATGAAATTTTAGCGTTGTATCTAAATAAAATTTATCTAGGTAACCGTGCTTACGGTGTGGGTGCTGCAGCTTATGTTTACTTTGGTAAAAGTGTTCATGAGCTTAGTCTAAATGAAATGGCAGTGATTGCTGGTTTACCAAAAGCGCCATCGACACTTAACCCGCTCTATTCTTATGATCGTGCCTTAAAACGTCGTAATATTGTTTTACAGCGTATGTATGAAGAGAACTATATCACTCGTGCACAGTATGAAAGTGCAAGAGCAGAGCCGATAGTTGCTAAATACCATGCACCGCAAATTGATTTCTCTGCACCTTATCTAACAGAAATGGTGAGAATGGAGATGTATGAGCGCTATGGTGAAAATGCTTATACAGATGGCTATAAAATCTACACTACGGTTGTTCGTAAAGATCAACTAGCAGCAGAAAAAGCGTTGCGTGACAATGTTATCGACTACGATATGCGTCATGGTTACCGAGGTGCTCAAGAAGTTTTATGGAGTGAAGGGCAAACGCCATGGGATAACGAAGCTATCAACAAGAAATTAAAAGGGATCCAAACGTATGGCTCTTTAATTCCGGCTGTTGTGTTATCCGCGGATGCTAAAGAAGCTAAAGTTATCTTAAAAACGGGTGACAACATTACGCTAGATTTAAAAGCGGTTCGTTGGGCTCGTAAATTTATTTCTGATACCGCTCAAGGTGCAACACCGACAAAAGTTGATGCCGTTGTCCATGTTGGTGAGCAAATTTGGGTACGTCAAAATAACGAAAACAATTGGGTATTAGCGCAGCTTCCGGGTGTTAATGCTGCATTTGTTGCATTAGATCCAATCAATGGTGGGATTATTGCGCTTGTTGGCGGTTTTGATTTTGAGATCAGTAAATTTAACCGTGTTTCTCAATCTTTACGCCAAGTCGGTTCAAACATTAAACCTTTCTTATATGCTGCGGCGTTAGATAAAGGGTTGACGTTATCAACACTGCTTAATGATTTACCTATTAGCCGTTGGGATGCTGGGGCAGGAACAGATTGGCGCCCTAAAAATTCACCGCCAACTTACGCAGGCCCTATTCGTTTACGTCAAGGTTTAGGTCAGTCTAAAAACGTAGTGATGGTACGCGCAATGCGTGCAATGGGGGTGGATTATGCTGCTGATTATCTATTGCGTTTTGGTTTTCCTAATCAAAATATTGATAGAACAGAATCTTTAGCATTAGGATCACCATCATTTACACCAATGCAAATGGTACGAGGGTTTGCTGTTATGGCAAATGGCGGATATCTCATTGAACCTTACTATATCCAACGTATTGAAAATGCTGATGGTGAAGAACTGTTTACTGCAAAACCAAAAGTAGCTTGCCCAGATTGTACTGATATCCCTGTTATTTACGGCGATACTATGCGTTCTATTGCATTATCTGATGACTATATGGAAAACGTTGCTCAATCTCATCAGTCTCAGTCTGTCAATGTAGCTCCTGACATTGAATTAGAACAAGCACCACTGGCTGAGACTGTAAAAGAAAGCCCTTATGCACCACATGTTATCAGTACACCTCTTGCTTATTTAATGCATGATGCATTGAGAACAAACCTTGTGGGTGAGCCGGGATGGTCTGGTACAGGTTGGCGTGCTGTTCGTGATCTTAAACGCCAAGATATTGGTGGTAAGACAGGAACAACAAACAGCTCTAAAGATGCGTGGTTCTCTGGATATGGTGCCAATATTGTTGCCACAGCTTGGATTGGCTTTGATGACAGTAGCCGCAATTTAGGTCGAACCGCTGCTAGTGGCGGTGAAGCGGGTGCTAAAACAGCGCAACCTATTTGGAACGACTTTATGAAAGTGGCTCTGGATGGAGTACCCGTTAATATGATGCCTGTACCAAAAGGTGTCGTGGCTGTTCAAATTGATAGAAGAACAGGAAAACTGGCAGGTGATGGCGCTTCAATGAAAGAATATTTTATTGATGGCACTCAACCGACAGAAAGAGCAAAAAATGAAGTGGGAACAAAGATTTTTGAGGATAATGGTGAATCTAACGAGCTATTCTAATTAATCGAAAATAAAAACCGGATGTCAAAGTCCGGTTTTTTATTATCTACTTATTTTGTAATAGATAGCGATGTGCTAAGAAGAGAGCACTGACGCTACGAGCCTCAGTGAAGTCTGGATGATCGAGTAAGTCCATCATTTTTGCGATAGGCCAACGTATTTGGAACAATGGTTCAGGTTCATCACCTTCAAGTTGCTCTGGATAAAGGTTATGTGCAATAACAATGTTCATTTTGCTAGAAAAGTAAGATGGCGCCATAGAAAGCTTTGCAAGCTCTATTAATGAGTGAGCACCATAGCCAATTTCTTCTTTTAGTTCGCGGTTCGCGGCTTGTAGGGCATTTTCACCAGGATCAATAGCGCCTTTGGGAAAACCAAAATCATAATTTTCGATACCTACGGCGTATTCGCGAATAAGAATAAGATTGTCATCAATAATAGGAACAATCATAACGGCTTCACGATTAGCAGGTTTCATTCGCTCATAAGTACGCTTTTCTCCGTTACTAAACTCCAGATTAACTGATTGGATCTGAAATAATCGAGAACGGGCGATGTTATCAACGTTTAATATATTGGGTTTTTTTAGTTTTTTCATAACAGCCCCTGGCAGAATAGAGATTAACCTGAATTTAACACACTAATGACAAAATAAATCTAACAATTAGATTTAGCTTTTAAAGAAAAATTGAGTACACTCCGCTATCAAACCTAGTTATTTATTGATTTTTTGAGAATATTATTATTTATTGATTCGCTATTTTACCCGAAGATAGCATTGTTAGCGGATATAAACTTGATAAGAGATATAAATTATAACGCGGCAACAAGAATATAATCTATTGTATTTAAATAAAAAATAGAACAAAAGAATAGGAATTGCCTTATGTTAGGCAGGGTTTTAAATTTGTTATTGTTACTACGCAGCATCAGTATAAGTATGGGGAAAAAATGAGATTATCAGTCATTATATTGGCTATCTTGATGATAAGCCTATTTATAATGGCCGCCTTTCTATTCTTTAAAAGAAGGCGGCTTGATGGCTCACATCATCTCCCATCTCTCGCTAAACCTACTTATCGCAAGCTCACTTCTGATGACTATGGGCTTATTAGTGATTATTTATCTTATTTTGGTACATCTGACTTCTCTTCTGGCTATTCATTACAAAACTTCCCCGAGATGCCAATTAAAGGCGAAGTCGTTACTACATTAAGAAATATCGTTAATCGCTTTGCGGGCTCTAGTGAAGGATTAAATCATTGGCGCTACTATATTGATGCTGTAGAAATTCATATCCCCCCGCTGCTTGTTCCTTATCTTCAGCAAGAAAACGTTCTTGATGTTGTCTGCACCCCTTCGATCCCCATCGTGGTTGGCGTGAATGGCCATTTTTTAAAAGATGAAAAAATTCATTTTTCTGCTTTAAGTTTAAAGCAGCTTTCTGAGCCTATATTGGCAAATGGTTCATCAACAATTCAAAAGAATGAAGGTGATGCGGCTCACTTATTACAAATCCGAGAAGAAACAAACGAAGAATATCGATTACATAACTCATCTGGTTTTTGGGATGGTTCTTTTATTTGTATAGGGCTTACTTTGTGCCTAACAGCCTTAATGATGCCTCAAGTTTTTCTTCCTTGGATTTTAGCGACCGGTAGTGCTTTTCTTGCTGTTGGTGTTTTTCTGATCCACAACCCTTTGATCAAACCTCGTAAACAAGAAATTCACTGCTTTAAAGGTCGTTTAAAGCGCTGGGGGCTTTTTGGCAACTTTGATCATGGTCAGGTAAAGAATGTTTCTTTAGGGGGGATTGATCTCGTCTACCCGCCTCATTGGGAGCCTTATATTCAAAGCGATATTGATAAGGTGACTTATTTAGAAATGTATCCAAGTCATCATGTTGTAAAGCAAGGAAATTACCTTTCATTGCATGATGAAGAGAAAAATTATCCATATAAACGCTATATTAAAAATATTATCTTCGTTTTTTGGAGCCTGTTTATTATTTGCATGTTGTATCTCTATCAGCCTCTTTCTCTTTCAATGAAACTCAGTTTTTCATGGCTTAAAGATACAGAACCTCATTTAGTCACTAATTTTACTGAGTTGGAAACAACTGATTTGCATGTAGGAGACATTATTCAAGCGAAAGGCGTTGGGATGTGCTACATGCCACCTAATTTATCAAGTAAGAATAATAAAACGATTTTTGCACCTTTTGATTGTTCTGGAATTTATTGGAATAACAGTAATCCCATGCCAATGCCTGAGTCGAGCACGATAGAAAAAGCTGCCGCGTTATTGCATATGGTTGAAGAACAATTACATCCCGTTTCTAATAACCGAGTTAACCCGAGTTTAGGCCAAGCGATTACTAAATCTGGGATGAATCTGTTAGATAATTTTGATGGCATTGTGTTGAAAACACAGGATTTATGCCCAAGAGAAAATGAGTGTATTCGCCTTAAAATGGCGTTAGTTAACCTAAGTAATGTCAATGATTGGGCTGCATTAGTTCAACGAGCTGAAAGTGGTAAATTAACCGGAACCAATGTTTTATTGCGTGCTGTGAGTGCTGAGGCCTTGGAAAAGCTTATCGACACCACCACATCTTCTTTTATCTACCGAGAAATAGATAAAGCCGCAATACTGTTAAACAGTCCTCCACCGGGTGGTGTGCTGTTAATCAGTGATGAAAGAAAACAGCTTGTTGATTACGCTTCAAGTTCAAACTCTGTGTTTGAACCTACTCCGTTAGAACAGTGGCGAGAACTACAACGTTTATCCGATATTTTATTACATACACCTTTTGATACAGGTGGCGTAATAACCGGCATGGTTGTTGATGCGAATGGTACGTTACAGATATTTTTACATAGCCTGCCCGATTCGATGACGATGTTATATTACATCGGGAATACGTTATTATTGTTTATCGCTATTGGGTTCTTAATATTGAACCTATTTCTTATCATCCGGCGTCGGCGACAAAATAACCAACGCATGAATAAAATCAGTCTCTACTATGAGCACTGTTTTTATCGCCCTCCTCAGTAAGTCCCTTGTTGTGGAAGGCTATGTGTTTACACTATCGCCTTCATAAAGAAGTTGAAGTTAAGGAGAAAGGGATGAGTCAACAATCGCAAGAAAGTGGCGTCCGTTTAGATAAATGGCTTTGGGCTGCACGTTTCTATAAAACGCGCGCAATCGCTCGCACAATGATTGAAGGTGGCAAAGTTCACTACAATGGTGTGAGAGGTAAGCCAAGTAAAATCGTTGAAGAGGGCGCTGAAATACGCCTACGGCAAGGTAATGATGAACGGACGGTAACCATTCTTATGGTCAGTTCACAGCGACAAGGTGCTACCCAAGCACAAGCTCTTTATTGTGAAACACTAGAGAGTATTGCTAAAAGAGAAAAAATTGCTTTAGCAAGAAAAATGAATGCGTTAACAATGCCTCATCCTGAACGTCGCCCCGATAAAAAGGAAAGACGCACCTTACTTCGCTTCAAACAGACAAATTTACAAGAATCGGATTAACCGATTCCCTGAAATGAGAGAAAATCATGTCTAAAAAAGACTCTTTATCACGTTTTTTATTCGAAAAAAACGCGGTACGTGGCGAATTGGTCAATGTGACTGAAACCTATCAATCAATGCTTGAGAATCACCATTATCCTGAGCCAGTTCAACACCTTCTGGGTGATTTACTGGTGGCTACCAGTTTGTTAACAGCTACGCTTAAATTTGAAGGTGATATTACGGTTCAAATACAAGGTGATGGCCCTGTGCGATTGGCAGTGATCAATGGAAATAACAATCAACAAATGCGTGGTGTTGCACGTATTGGGGATGATGTTAAAGCGGGTAGTACCTTAAAAGAGATGATCGGGAATGGTTTTATGGTCATCACGGTAACACCTGAAAAAGGTGAACGTTATCAAGGTATTGTTGCTCTTGATGGTGAAACTATTGAATCCTGTATTGATAACTACTTTAAGCAATCAGAACAGTTACCTACGCGCGTATTTATTCGTAGTGGTATGCAAGCGGGCAAACCAGCTGCAGCGGGTATGTTATTACAAGTATTGCCAGCATCAGAAGAGTTCACCGCAGAACATACTGCTGAACATTTTGAATTGCTCACACAGTTAACACACACAATTAAAGCGGAAGAGCTATTTACGCTAGATACTAAAGAGATCTTACATCGTTTATATCACGAAGAAGATGTCACTCTTTATGATCCTCAAGTTGTTGAATTCCATTGCACTTGTTCGCGCGAACGTTGTGAAAATACATTAGTAACATTGTCGAAAGAAGATGTGAACCATCTGTTGCAAGAACAGGGAAATATTGATATGGAATGCGAATATTGTGGAACACATTATATCTTCACTGAGAATGATATTAACAATATCAATAAGTTGGATGAGTCTGAATTGCACTGATTCGATTTAGCAAGACTGTTTTATCAAAAGGACGCTATTTTGCGTCCTTTTTTATTCAACAATTTTTCTGTAGTTTTGTGCATTAGCTCTCGTTCTTAACATAAAAAAATTATAAATTTTCAAAATATTGATAACAATCGCTGTTAATTACTCGTAACACCTTAATATTATTCGTAGAAAGGTCTATTTATCAGGAGCGAAACTATGAGCGTTAAAGGTCTTACCCCTAAGGATCTCCAGCAGTACGGTATTAAGGACACGAGTGAAATCATTTATAACCCAAGCTATGAGCTGTTATTTGATGAAGAAACCAAGCCAGGATTAACAGGTTACGAGCGAGGTACACAAACCTCGTTAGGCGCTATTGCCGTTGATACAGGTATATTTACTGGACGTTCTCCGAAAGATAAATACATTGTTCGTGATGATGTTACTCGTGACACCGTATGGTGGGCTGATCAGGGTAAAGGTAAGAACGATAATAAGCCACTTTCACAAGAAGTGTGGACTGACTTAAAATCATTAGTCACTAATCAACTATCAGGCAAACGTTTGTTTGTTGTCGATGCGTTTTGTGGTGCGAATGCGGACACACGTTTAAAAGTGCGTTTTATCACAGAAGTTGCTTGGCAAGCGCATTTTGTTAAAAATATGTTTATTCGTCCTGAACAAGAAGAGCTGGAAAATTTTACACCAGACTTCATTGTGATGAACGGAGCGAAATGTACAAATCCAAACTGGAAGGCGCAAGGTCTGAACTCAGAGAACTTCGTTGCTTTCAATTTAACTGAACGCATTCAGTTAATTGGTGGTACTTGGTACGGTGGCGAGATGAAGAAAGGTATGTTCTCTATGATGAACTACTTCCTTCCTCTTAAGGGTATAGCTTCTATGCACTGCTCAGCAAACGTTGGTGAAAGTGGTGATGTTGCTATTTTCTTTGGCCTATCTGGTACAGGTAAAACTACTCTTTCGACCGATCCTAAGCGTAAGCTAATTGGTGATGATGAACATGGTTGGGATGATGACGGTGTGTTTAACTTTGAAGGTGGCTGTTACGCAAAAACAATCCACTTATCAAAAGAAGCCGAACCCGATATCTATGGTGCAATTAAACGTGATGCATTGTTAGAAAATGTGGTTGTGTTATCTGACGGCTCTGTTGATTTCGACGATGGCTCGAAAACAGAAAACACCCGCGTTTCTTACCCTATTTATCATATCGATAATATCGTTAAACCTGTTTCCAAAGCAGGTCACGCTAAGAAAGTTATTTTCTTAACGGCGGATGCTTTTGGTGTGTTACCTCCTGTTTCACGTTTAACACCAGAACAGACGCAATACCACTTTTTATCAGGTTTCACCGCAAAACTTGCGGGAACTGAACGTGGTGTAACAGAACCAACGCCAACATTCTCTGCTTGTTTTGGTGCAGCATTCTTATCTCTGCATCCAACACAGTACGCTGAAGTATTGGTAAAACGTATGCAAGCATCAGGTGCAAAAGCTTACTTGGTTAATACAGGTTGGAACGGTACAGGTAAGCGTATTTCAATTAAAGATACACGTGCGATTATTGATGCCATCTTAAATGGTGATATTGATAAAGCACCGATGAAAACATTACCAGTGTTTGATTTAGAGATCCCAACAGCATTGCCTGGTGTTAACAGCGAAATCTTAGATCCTCGTGATACTTATGCTGATAAAACACAATGGGATACCAAAGCAGATGATCTTGCCGATCGCTTTGTGAAAAACTTCGATAAATATACGGATACCCCAGCAGGTCAAGCGTTGACTAAAGTTGGACCAAAACGTTAATTACTATTAGCGTTAATAAGAACATAACGTTAATGTTAATAAAAACACCAAACTCACAGGATGTGATTTTGGTGTTTTTTTATTTTTTTGAGAGCTTTGAAAAAAAAATCCCTGAAATGCGAGAAGATTTCAGGGAATAGAAAAATAAAATGAAATAGGTTATTAGAGAAAAAGTGGCTTTAGAGGGTGATAGCCCAACTATGCTGTTACAGGAGGTAAGTCAAACAGTAAGATTTCACTATCTTCATCACCAACGAAACGGATCATATCTTCATTAGCAATTGCTACACCATCACTGGTGGTCGCAATAATGTCATTAATCGTTATTTTACCTTTCACAACTTGTAACCAAACATGACGACCCGCTTCGGCTTGATATTGTGCTTTTTCACCTTTTTTCAGGTTCCAGCGCCATAGCGTCATATCTTGGAAGACTTTTAAAGAGCCATCACGGGCATCTGGCGATAAAATAAGCTGTTTGCTTACTGTCGTATCAAAACGGCGTTGATCGTAACGTGGTGTGATACCGACGGTGTTTGGCATAATCCAAATTTGGTAAAAATGCAGTCCTTTATCACTATTCGGATTATATTCTGAGTGAGTAATACCTGTACCTGCACTCATTATTTGAAACTCACCAGCAGGAACATTTTCTTTATTACCCATGCTGTCTTTATGCTCGATATTACCTTCAAGCACATAGGTTAAAATTTCCATATCTTTATGTGGGTGAGTACCAAATCCTTCACCGGGTATGACGCGATCTTCATTAATAACTCGTAGTGCAGAAAATCCCATAAAGTCACGATCGTAATAATTTGCGAAAGAGAAGGTATGCCAGCTATCTAGCCAACCATGATTAGCGTGTCCTCTTTCATTTGCTTTGCGTAGATAAATCATAATGTGTTTCCTTCTCTGAAGTTGTTGAACACAGTTTACTCAATAGCGCAAAGTAAAAAAGCGGAGGAATTTAACCTGAGGATCCAAATAATTTGAATAAGAGGAAACAAAAACATCGAATAAGTTTTAGAAAAGAAAAAGCCAGCACCCGGCTGGCTAAAGTAAAACACTGGAAGCAATGTGAGCAATGTCGTTCTTTCATATGACCCTGAAGGTGGTGCATCTGAAAGTGTTATTGATGATAATGGTTCTCAGTATCATTTGTAAAGTCCTTTTTTTAAGCAAATTAGAAAAAAGAGTCAAAAAAGTCTTAACTCACTGATTAGCGTGTTATTTTATTTTAATAATTTTTTAAAACATTAATATAACCAAATAGTTAACAATATTCTTTATAAGGTTATTTATAGGAAAAATAAGAGAAAATACGGCATAAAACCAGATAAAAGGAAAGGGTATAAGGTATTTTTAATCGCTACTAAGAAATATAAGAAGAAAAAGCCATCACTGATTGATGATGGCTGGTTTTTATTCTGTATGACTTATAAGTTTAAAGAATTATGAAGCCAATATTTATAACTTTAACATTTGCAAATTTATTCATTATTACTCAACAAAAGTCTATTTTGGTGTAGAGATAAGGCTCTGTGCACAGGCATAAGCTGAACTCCATGCCCACTGGAAGTTATATCCACCTAACCAGCCTGTTACATCGACCACTTCTCCAATAAAATAGAGTCCTTTTACTTTTGTGGCTTCCATTGTTTTAGAGGATAGGGCTCGAGTATCTACGCCACCCAGTGTGACTTCTGCGGTGCGATATCCCTCAGTACCATTGGGCTGAACTTGCCATTCTTGTAGTAATGTTGCAATTTGCGTAATACGTTCGTTACTAAGTTGAGTCAGAGAAATATCAGGTAACTGTTTATTTTCTATCATTATTTCAATAAAGCGCTTTGGTAATAAGCGAGAAAGCGTATTTTTTAATGATTGATTCGGATGCTCTTGACGTTTTTCTTGTAAAAGGCTTTCAAGGTCAGTGTTCGGAAGTAAGTTAATACTCACATACTCACCTGGTTGCCAATAACTAGAGATTTGCAAAATAGCAGGGCCTGAAAGACCGCGGTGAGTAAAAAGAATGTTCTCTTTAAAACTCGTTCCATCCTTTGCTGTCACAATAGCGGGTACAGCTACCCCTGATAGTTGGCTTAATTGCTCAAGTTGAGGTTTATGCAATGTAAAAGGAACCAATCCTGCACGCGTTGGTAAAACTGAAAGCCCAAATTGCTCTGCAACTTTATAGCCAAAAGGGGTAGCACCTAAACCGGGCATAGAAAGCCCCCCACTGGCAATCACCACCGAAGGTGTCGTAATAGCTTTTCCATCAACCCAAACAGTAAAGCCTATATCTGTTTTCTCTATTTGCGTGACTTCACTACGTAAGCGAACACTTACTTTTCCTTTTTGGCATTCAGTGAGTAATAAATCAACAATTTGTTGTGCTGAATCATCACAAAATAGCTGCCCTAGCGTTTTTTCATGGTAGGCAATGTTATGTTTTTGCACTAACTCAATAAAATCCCATTGTGTATAGCGAGCAAGTGCTGACTTACAGAAATGTGGATTCTCTGATAAATACGCCGAAGGTTCGATATACATATTGGTGAAATTACAACGTCCACCACCTGACATTAGAATTTTACGGCCTGCTTTTTTACCATTATCGAGGACTAAAACAGATAATCCTGCTTGTCCTGCTAAAGACGCACAAAAAAGCCCCGCGGCACCTGCACCTATAATTACTGTATCGTATGATCCCACAATGATGTCTCGTTCTTGGTTTTCTCTGACTACTTAATCAATGATTTTCGCGTAAGATCAGAGTGTTTTTGTAAAATTATATGGAGAAATCTGCATTTTTCACCTAAATTCGTATTAGCAAGGAAAAAATTTGTCAGAAATTTACTTTTTTTTTATTTTTATTAATTAAATGATATATAAGGAATTATCTTAAAAAGACTCTGATTTTCATGGTTATCAAATCAAAAAAAGGTTAAATTTCGCTTCCACCGTTCGCATTTGTCGCTGATAATGCGCCGCGTTCATGTCCAACTAACTGGCTTAACGTCTATGCTACATTTGTTTACTGACCTAGAATTTCATACAGGTTTAATGTTGATTTTAGCACTGTTATTTGTGCTATTTTATGAAGCTATTAACGGCTTCCATGATACCGCAAATGCGGTAGCAACTGTTATCTATACTCGTGCTATGCGTGCGCAATTTGCGGTCGTAATGGCGGGTGTATTTAACTTCCTTGGAGTTTTGCTCGGTGGATTGAGCGTAGCTTATGCTATCGTTCACTTGTTACCGACAGATCTTCTGCTGAATGTGAGCTCAGCTCATGGTCTTGCCATGGTCTTCTCGTTGCTGTTAGCCGCCATTATCTGGAACTTAGGTACATGGTATTTCGGTATTCCAGCATCAAGTTCACATACGCTGATAGGTGCTATCATTGGTATTGGTTTAACAAATGCTATCGTGACAGATTCGTCTATCGTTGACGCATTAAACATACCAAAAATGATCAGTATCTTCCTATCACTCATTCTTTCACCAATTATCGGCTTGGTTATTGCAGGCGCGATGATTTTCTTACTGCGCCGTTACTGGAGTGGTACGAAAAAACGTCGTCGTATTCACCTGACACCAGCTGAACGTGAGAAACAAGATGGTAAGCGTAAGCCGCCATTTTGGACTCGTACTGCACTAATTTTATCTGCAGTTGGAGTAAGTTTCTCTCATGGTGCAAATGATGGGCAGAAAGGTATCGGTCTTATCATGTTAGTATTAATTGGCGTGGCGCCTGCGGGCTTTGTCGTCAATATGAGTGCGAGCGGATACGATATCACCAAAACTCATGATGCAGTTGTACACTTACAACAATATTATGAGAAACACCAGCCAGCGCTACAGCATGCTATTGAGAATACACCAGTAGTACCAGCACAAGCTGATGCTAGTGATACAGATTTCCATTGTAATAGCGCAAGAACGCCAGTTGTTCTGAATCAAACAGAACAGATGCTTGCAAATATTAGCTCTTATGATGAGCTAACAGCAGACCAGCGTGCTCAAATGCGCCGATTGCTTATGTGTATCGCTGATACCGCAACAGAAGTGGCTAAATTACCAGAAACTAGTTCCCAAGATGCACGGTTCTTAAAAACATTGAGTCGTGACCTGCTAAACACAGTGGAATATGCTCCGATTTGGATTATTATCGCAGTGGCATTAGCGCTCTCTATCGGGACAATGGTAGGTTGGAAACGCGTTGCAGTAACAATTGGTGAGAAGATCGGTAAAAAAGGTATGACTTACGCTCAAGGGGTTTCTGCTCAGGTTACAGCAGCAGTTTCCATCGGTGTTGCAAGTTATACGGGTATGCCTGTATCAACAACACAAGTTTTATCATCTGCAGTAGCTGGTACGATGATTGTTGATGGTGGTGGTGTTCAAACGAAGACAGTGAAAAACATTGCACTGGCTTGGATCTTAACATTACCAGTAAGCATTGGTTTATCAGGTTTACTTTATTGGATATCACTGACATTTATTGTGAATAGCTGATAACAGTAATTTACCCAAGTTTGTTTATAAACGGTGACTTTTAGTCACCGTTTTTTGTTTCTGTCACTACCAGAAAAGCATCGCAATTAAACTTGCGACAGCCAAAATACAAAAACGGCTAACAAGATAAAATTGCCGATATATTCGTTCGCAACGCATAATAACTTCAGGATTATGATGGTTGATGTATTGGCGTTGGTTAATATAGCGGATAAGTCGCAACTGTTTTGAAAATTGCCCATGCATAGTAAAAAATCCATTGCCATCCACCGATTGGTAGAGCAAAGGATCTGATTGGCGCAATATGGTGAGTAATACCCGAATAGATGAGAAATAACGCACCATATTAATCAGGCAAAGAATACATAGCGCCCAAAAGACAACAATGACATTAAACATAATCCCCTCCCTAGAATAATAGATTCTGAGATGAGAAAACCTTTACCAACAAAGGCTACTTTTTTCTCTAATTTAAGTTTAGGTGAAATTAAGCAATAAACAAAAGTGACTTTTTCAAGTTGTTTCCTTTTTCAGAAAAAAAGATAAAAAATAACTCTAAAAGGGTGTTTTTGTTGTTTTTTATACTCAATTCTCATTATTATGATGATATTGTCGCTGAATGACATCGTGCTAATCTAAAATGGTGTATATTGTTATTTATCGATAGATGCTTTCTTGATGAATTTGACATAAGTTGTGATCAAGGCGACATCTAACTTTCATCTTAAAACGTTATATTTAATACATAGGATTTAGGCTTAACCGCCTTTCCAACCGATTAATCAGCTTATGGAAGGAGTTCACGATGGCTTATAAGCATATTCTAGTGGCAGTTGATTTATCCCCTGAGAGTAACGTCTTAGTACAGAAAGCTGTATCTATGGCAAAACCCTATAATGCCAAAGTTTCCTTAATTCACGTTGATGTTAACTACTCTGATCTTTATACCGGTCTAATTGATGTCAACCTCGGTGATATGCAACAACGTATTACTGATGAAACCCGTAACGCGTTAAAAGACCTCTCTGATAAATCAGGTTATGAAATTCAGGAAACCCTGAGTGGTAGCGGTGATTTAGGTCAAGTTCTGGTTGATGCGATTAAGAAATACGATATGGATTTAGTCGTTTGTGGTCATCACCAAGACTTCTGGAGCAAATTGATGTCATCAGCACGTCAACTAATTAATACTGTGCATGTTGATATGCTAATTGTTCCTCTGAAAGATGATGAATAATAATCGCTTGCTTTTTTAAGCAAAAAAAATGCCTGCTTATGCAGGTATTTTTTTGCCTAAAATTCCTATTTTTCCTGCTGTTAAATAGAGTCAACCTTTTTTTTTTGTCTAATTATGAAAAAAATGTCTTGAAGTGTGAATACATTTTAATGATATATTCAAGAAGCAAAACAACATCAACCTCACAAAACCCAAAAATATTCCGAATAAATGAGGTTATGCCAACATCACATTACACAAAAAAGGAATAGCTGAATGAATATATCTGGCTCATTATCTTCGTTTTTAGAAGGGGTAGAAAAATATAACGCTCATCAGCCTGAGTATCATCAGGCGGTTCGTGAAGTTTTTACCACTTTGTGGCCTTTTTTAGAGAAAAACCCACAATATCGTGAACAATCATTACTTGAGCGCTTAGTTGAGCCTGAACGTATTATTCAGTTTCGCGTCTGTTGGTTAGATGATAAAGGTCAAGTGCAAGTTAACCGTGCATGGCGCATTCAATTTAACTCAGCCATTGGACCTTACAAAGGTGGTATGCGTTTTCACCCCTCAGTGAACCTTTCCATCCTAAAATTCTTAGGTTTTGAGCAAACATTTAAAAATGCATTAACCACATTACCGATGGGAGGAGCCAAAGGAGGTTCTGATTTTAATCCTAAAGGCAAAAGTCATGGGGAAGTGATGCGTTTTTGTCAGGCACTAATGACTGAACTTTATCGTCATTTGGGCGCTAATACGGATGTTCCTGCCGGTGATATTGGTGTAGGTGCTCGAGAAGTCGGCTTTATGGCAGGCATGATGAAAAAGCTATCTAATAGCAATGAATGTGTCTTTACAGGTAAAGGTCTTTCATTTGGTGGTAGTTTAATCCGCCCAGAAGCCACTGGGTACGGTTTAGTTTACTTTACGAATGCGATGCTTAAACGTCACGGCATGTCTCTTGAGGGAATGCGTGTGGCGGTTTCTGGTGCAGGTAACGTTGCACAGTTTACTATCGAAAAATGTTTAGAGTTAGGCGCTAAAGTCATCACTGCATCAGATTCGGGCGGTACTGTGGTTGATGAAGCTGGATTTACTACTGAAAAACTAGCTCGTCTCACTGAAATTAAAAATAATTACGGTCGTGTTGAAGAGTACGCAAAAGAATTTGGTTTAACGTATCTTGAAGGGCAACAACCTTGGGCTGTTCCTGTTGATATTGCTTTGCCTTGTGCGACACAAAATGAGTTAGATTTAGAAGCAGCCAAAGTACTTATCAAAAATGGCGTTAAAGCCGTTGCTGAAGGCGCAAATATGCCAACAACAATTGCAGCAACTGATGCTTTTATCGAAGCCGGTGTCCTTTTTGCACCAGGTAAAGCTGCCAATGCGGGTGGTGTTGCAACTTCTGGTTTAGAGATGGCGCAAAATGCGGCACGTTTAAGCTGGAAAGCAGAGAAAGTGGATGCTCGCTTACATCACATCATGTTAGATATTCACCATGCTTGTGTGAATTACGGTGGTGAAGGTAAGCAAACTAATTATATTCAAGGTGCGAACATTGCTGGCTTTGTAAAAGTTGCGGATGCAATGTTGGCGCAAGGCGTGCTGTAAATCTCATTGATTCTGAACGGGTGTTTAACACCCGTCAGATCCCCTTGAATCTGCTACCCTCGTTTACCTATCTTATCTTTTTCAAATTTTTCATCTGCTATCCTTAAAAAAGAGGCACTTTATAAAGTGGTTATTTTTATGGGAGAAATTTATGGCAATGCAGATCGATTTTACTCTACCAAATAAAGTCGCTGTTATTACTGGTGGAGCCGCTGGAATAGGGTTATCTATTGCTAAGATGTTTATTCAGAAAGGGGCTAAAGTCGCGTTATTAGATAGATCAGATAAAGTAGAACAAGTTGCTCAGCAATTAAATAGTGCGGTTGGTATTCAATGTGATGTCACAAATGAAGAGTCTGTACATCGTGCAGTTTATTCTGTAATTGAAGAATTTGGCCATATTGATATTTTGGTGAATTGCGCAGGTATTGTGGCGTTAGCGCCCGCAGGATCACTTTCTGTTGCGGACTGGAATAAAACGCTATCAGTTAATTTAACGGGGACATTCTTGTTATGCCAAGAAGTGGGACAATATATGTTACAACAAGGGCAAGGGAAGATTATCAATTTAGCCTCTCAAGCGGGAGTGATAGCTTTGCCTGAACATATTGCTTATTGTGCCACTAAAGCGGGTGTTATCGGTATGACTAAAGTGTTAGCGTTAGAATGGGCACCTAAAGGTTTACAAATCAATGCAATATCCCCCACTATTGTGATGACCGATTTAGGAAAGCAGGCTTGGGAAGGAGAGAAAGGCGAAAAGATGAAAGCTCAAATTCCAGCTCAACGCTTTGCTGAACCTGAAGAGATTGCTGCTGCCGCTGTCTTTTTAGCGAGTAATGCTTCAGATATGATAAATGGTCATAATCTTGTTATTGATGGTGGGTATAGTATTCAATAATCAGAAAATAGAAGAAAAGTAGTGGTGGTGTAATAAAGGGGCTATAAAAGCCCCTTTATAATAAAAGGATAGCCTTAAACACAAGGATAAATATCAAAACGGTGATTTTTGGTTGTTACATTGGCATGTGCAGGCTGATTATTTAATGGCTCTGCATAATCAGGTCGTTTTACGACGACACGCTTTTTAGCTAAAGTGATTGCTGGTTCGAGTAATGCATCTGCATCTTCATCAGCACCCACTAAAGATTGAAACACTCGCATCTCTTTTTTTACTAATGCGCTTTTCGCCTTATGTGGATACATCGGATCAAGATAGACGACATCAGGAGGAGGCGTGATCTCAGCGAGTGCTTGAGCAGAAGAGGCATGAATTAATGTCATTCTCTCTTGCATCCATTCGCCAATATCTGCATCAAGATAGGCACGCTTTAGGCCGTCTTCAAGTAATGCAGCAACGACAGGGTGGCGCTCTACCATTCTGACTTTGCAACCAATAGACGCTAATACAAACGCATCTCGACCAAGTCCTGCCGTCGCATCAACAACATCCGGTAGATAGTCTTTTTTGATCCCGACAGCTTTTGCGACCGCCTCACCTCGACCACCGCCAAATTTACGCCGATGTGCCATTGTGCCTTCTACGAAATCGACATAGATGCCCCCTAATTTAGGTTCATCTTGCTTGCGTAATTCAAGGTGAGTAGGTGTTAACACTAAAGCCATGATTTGCGTTTCGTCGTGAACTAATCCCCAACGTTGCGCTAAATCAGATAAGGCGCTGTTATCAGCGCCTTCTTCACAAAGTAAACAGATATTCACATATCATCCTTTAATGCCGTAGCCTTTGAGCATAGCATCAAGTTTTGGCTCACGACCACGGAAGCGTTTGAACAGCTCCATTGGCTCTTCTGAACCACCACGAGTTAAAATATTATCAAGGAATGATTGACCTGTTTCGCGGTTAAAAATACCTTCTTCAGAGAAGCGAGAGAAGGCATCAGCAGCCAGGACATCCGCCCATAAATAGCTGTAATAACCTGCGGCATAGCCACCGGCAAAGATATGGCTAAAGGCATGAGGGAATCGCGCCCAAGGTGTTGAAGGAACAACAGAAACTTGCTCTTTCACACTGGTTAAGGTTTCCATCACACGAGCCCCTTTCTCGGGATCATATTCAGTATGTAAACGGAAATCAAACAGACCAAATTCTAATTGGCGTAATACAAACATTGCTGACTGATAATTTTTTGCTTTGAGCATATTATCAAGCATTGCCTGTGGTAATGGTTCGCCAGTTTCATAATGACCAGAAATAAAGGCTAACGCTTCTGGCTCCCAGCACCAGTTTTCCATAAATTGGCTTGGTAATTCAACGGCATCCCAAGGAACGCCATTAATACCTGCAACATCAGCAGTATCAATTTGCGTTAACATGTGATGTAAGCCATGACCAAACTCATGAAACAGTGTGGTGACTTCATTATGAGTAAACAGAGCTGGTTTATCACCTACAGGTTTATTGAAGTTACAGGTGAGATAAGCAACTGGGTTTTGTAGCTTGCCATCGGCATGACGCATTCTTCCCATGCAATCATCCATCCAAGCACCGCCACGTTTGTGTTCGCGTGCATATAAATCAAGATAGAAGCTACCACGTAAGGTGTTGCTTTCATCGTAAAGCTCAAAGAAACGAACATCATCATGCCAAGTGTCGATGTCGTTACGTTCTTTAGCTGTTAAACCATAGATACGATGAACAACTTCAAATAAGCCACTTAAAGCACGTTGTTCTGGGAAGTAAGGACGTAGTTGTTCATCATCGATTGAGAATAGGTGTTGTTTTTGCTTTTCGCTGTAGTAAGCCAGATCCCATGACTCTAATTTATCAACGCCATAGTGTTCTTTTGCAAATTGAGTGAGTTCAGCTAACTCTTCTTCACCTTGCGGATGAGCTCGTTGTGCTAAGTCAGTTAAAAAGCTAAGGACTTGCTCTGGAGACTCAGCCATTTTAGTAGCAAGTGACTTTTCAGCATAATTTTTAAAACCAAGCAGTTGAGCGAGTTCGTGGCGTAGTGCGAGGATCTCGGCAATAATTTCGCTATTATCCCACTGACCTGCATTTGGACCTTGATCGGAGGCACGCGTGCTATAAGCGATGCTCATCTCTTTTCTAAGTTCACGATTATCCGCATAGGTCATGACAGGAAGGTAGCTTGGCATATCAAGTGTTAATAGGTAGCCGTCTTGTTCTTTAGATTGTGCGATAGCTTTTGCCGCATCAATAGCGCTTTGAGGCATACCTGATAAATCTTCTACATCAGTAATTAGTTTAGACCAACCCATTGTGGCATCTAATACATTATTACCGTATTTAGCACCTAACTCAGACATACGCGCACTAATTTCACCAAAACGCTGTTGTTTCTCTTTTGGCAAACCGATGCCTGATAATTCAAAGTCACGTAATGCATTTTCAACCGCTTTTTTCTGTGGTTGAGTTAACGCATTAAAATCAGCACTTTCTTTAATTGATTTATAAGCTTGATATAAGCCTTCGTGCTGTCCCATCCATGTACTGAATTCAGATAGTAACGGTAAACTTTGTTCATAGGCTTCACGTAGTTCAGCACAGTTTTTAACAGAGTTTAAATGGCTAACAGGGGACCAAACACGAGAAAGCTTATCGCCAGCTTCTGCTAATGGTTGGCAAAGGTTATCCCAGTTAAATTGAGTATTATCAGCCAGTAATTTTTCAACTGTTTCACGATATGTGGTTAAAACTTCGTTTAGTGCAGGAACGACATGTTCTGGTTTGATAAGGGAAAATGCAGGTAATCCCGTTGTGCTAAGTAATGGATTTGACATAAAAAACATCCTGTATTTTGGTTTGCAGTGACGTAAAACACACCACTGAGTTTATTCGTTATAGATAGTAAGATGAGGATGAAACTGTATAAGTTCAATAGTATCGCGGTAATTATCGGAGGTTTTACTCAAAAACGGGATTATTTTATTTGAAAGGGGTTTTATTGATTTGATGCACTTGGGATTAAAAATAATTCAGCGTATAATCATCCCGTTATTTCATTTTGACCCATTCAAAAATGGAAGATCATCGTCCCCGGTGGGGCGGCTGGACTTCAAATCCAGATGGGGCCGCCAGCGGTCCTTGGCAGGTTCGACTCCTGTGATCTTCCGCCACTTAAGTTCAATACACCTCCACAAAAATCAAGTAACCCATTATAATACCTGCTATTAATACACTTTCTAGTCTCCTGATATCAACCAAGGTCAACCTACATCAATAGGTTTTTGGGGGCATATCAGAGGGCACTAAAAATTCACCCCGAAATGAGATGCCCCCAATGACATTAACAGCCCGTCAGGTTGAGACTGCAAAGTTGAAAGAGAAGTCATATAAACTCTTTGATGGTGGTGGTTTATACCTTGAAATTACCGCTAAAGGCTCATGCTACTGGAGAATGTGGCGGTAAAGAAAAAAGATTAGCTTTTGGTGTTTTTCCTACCGTGACACTTGCTGAAGCACGTGAAATAAGAAACTAAGCAAAAAAGGTACTCGCTGCTGGTGGAGATCCGGGAGAGGTCAAAAAAGAAGAGAAGGCGATTCAAAAGCTTAGTACAGGAAATACGTTTGAAGATATTGCTTGCGAATGGCATAAATCGAAAGCCGATCGCTGGTCACTGCGTTACCGTGATGAAATTATTGATATCTTTGAAAAAGATATATTTCCTTATATCGGTAAACGCCCAATAGCGGAAATTAAGCCATTAGAGCTGCTAGAAACTCTGCGAAAAATGGAGAAGCGCGGAGCCTTAGAGAAGATGCGCAAAGTCCGCCAGCGTTGTGGTGAGGTCTTTCGCTATGCAATTATTACCGGTCGAGCGGAATATAACCCAGCCCCTGATCTAGCTTCTGCTCTAACTTCACCAAAGAAACAGCACTTCCCATTCTTAACAACTGAGGAGTTACCTTACTTCTTGAAAGATCTAGCTGGTTATACTGGCAGTGTAATCACTAAAACAGCGACTAAAATTATTTTGCTAACGGTCGTTCGGACACAAAAACTCCACTTTGCTCGTTGGCAGGATATTGATTTAGAAAAAGGTATCTGGGAAATACCTGCTGAAGTAATAAAGATGAAACGCCCACATGTTGTGCCGTTATCAAAACAGGTGATTGAGCTGTTTAATTCACTTAAGCCGCTATCAGGGCGTTATGAGCTAGTGTTTATAGGCCGTAACGACCATAGAAAGCCAATCAGTAAGGAAAGTGTGAATCAGGTTATTGAGTTGTTGGGGTATAAAGGAAGGCTGACAGGACATGGTTTTCGCCATGCGATGAGCACGATTTTGCATGAGAAGGGATTTAATTCTGCTTGGATTGAGACACAACTTGCACATATCGATAAGAACGCGATCCGTGGCACGTATAATCATGCTCAGTATATGGATGGACGCAGGGAAATGATGCAGTGGTATACAGATTACATGGATGAGTTGGAGAGGTGCTTGGATAATGTGTTGAGTGTGAATTTCAAATAATACTAATTAGTCATCTTTGTGTCCAGACGTAAAGGTGGCTAATATATGAGTTATTTTTTATACGTTTTAGCGATATTTGAGTCTGCGCGTAGTGTGTATGGCAAGAATACAGGATTTATACAGCGCCTACAGATGTAGGCTGATCACATGGAAGGCTTGATACAATGCATTAAATCATTAGTGTTTTGATTTATTGTGATTCTATTTTTAATTTTATACTCAACAGTGTGCTTATTTAGAACAAGACTCCACCAGAATAGTGCTGACAACATTCTTCTAAGTGAGTTAAAAGAACATTAAGATTAACATCATTATAATCGGGCATGCAGGCTGTATAAAATAAGTACGCATCAATAATCATCCCCCTTCATCTATTTATTTATCGACGATGTACCGTTAGATAATGACTTGTTGCAATAACAGGTTATTTCCATTTTGATACGTTATCAGTACGGGCTTCAGGGCTTCACTAGCCAAAGAGAGTGTTACGCTATGTCTTGCTAAACCACCTATACCCAAAAATACGTTTGAGTCATAAAAATGCTCAGAAAGACAATTTATATTTTGTTGAATATAGTGCGGAATACATTCTCCTTGATCACTCTCACTCACATTACTGTGCCAGAGAGCGGTTAATTGAGGACCACTTAATTGAAATTCACATTGTGTCTTTAATGCATCAGCAAAAGTATCTCTCTCTGTGGCTATCGGACGTAGAAGTTTTGCTTTAATCGGGGCGTTCAGTTGTTCATAAAGCCCTTGGGGGGCAAGCAATAGGCTCGTGGCTTCTTCGCTGGCCGTCGGATCTAACTGAAACGTTAATATCGCGTATACTTTAGGTTCAAAAGCATTTTCATACAGCGCTAATAGCCATTCACTGAACGACGCGTAGGGCAAGATTTCGACAGTATCTAGCGGTAATGATAAGTATACCGCTTCTTGTTGAATAAGCGCTTGCCAATCAGTCTCTTGTTCTTCCGCTTGCCAATATAATGTTAGTGGTACAGTCAGATTGTATTGATGATAATACTCTGCAATCGGAGCCAATAATTTTTGCACCACCCTTTCTTGTTTTTCCCATAAAGAACATGATTTCAACTGTTCGAGCTTAAGGATATTGCCTTTATTGGGAGCCAATGAAGATAAAGGCTCATCTTCTTTTCTCTCTTCATCAATATGCGTTAATCGAGCATGCGTTAATAACCCAAGATGCTTACCCGCCCAGTGACGCCACTTTTGTCTTGCATCATCAAGCATGTCGGTAAAAAGTTGATGACGATAAGAGGCAAAAGAATAAATAAAGAGTCGGATTAACCCCGTTAATAGCGCGGGACAAAGCGCAAAGACAACGATTAGCATGGTGTTATTTATTGTCGGTGATAGCATTTCACTTATGGATAAATAAAGGCCGAGTGCAAATCCAATTGCTCCCATCATGATCATGATAAATAACCAACGTATAAAACGAGGAGGTTTAGGGGCGGGTGGGTGCGTTAAGGAAGGGATGTTCCAACTTATCATGATTGCTCACCTGACGCTGATAAGCTGGCAATCAGTGTACAACCACATTCGGTTTGAAAACCATTGAGTGCAACTCGACGCCCTGACATTATCATACGCGTTGAACCGGGCAAAATAGCATTTATTCCATGTCCTTGCTTAGGGCAATTTACCTTATCGCCGACAAGTGCTATTGGTTTACCGTACATGATGGAACCCGATGCGGTAATCACTTCACCGCCATGGGTTGTCTTGTCCCCTAAACGAATAATCGCGCGCATACTCAAATCCTTTTTATTGGTTTACCTGTTTTTTATACTCAAAAGTACCGTCCCATTCAGGCAGTTCAGCTGGGGGAAGAGGGACAATTTTATCGATATCGGGAAAAGTGGCGGTTTCATTAGAAGCATCAATTTCTTTTACGATAGCTTGGTAACGAGCTGAACGTTCAGGATCAGGCTTGACTGCGAGATAATAGTAGTCTTTGGGGGTTGTAGTTGGTTTAAACGCATCAACTAGCATAGACGCTGACATTTCATGTCCCATAATCGTCGCTAATTGATAGTATTTTAAAGCACTCTCAAAATTTTTTTCAACATTAATTGAATATGCAGCTAAACGCCATGTCGCTTCGTTATTTCCTTGTTGAGATGCACAATTGAGTATTTTTTTTCCAATGTCAGGGCGGTAAGCAGGATTGTTATTATCTCCAATTCGTCGTGCAATAAATATTTTGCCAATCACATATTGTGCTTCAGGATTGCCTAAATCAGCGGCTTGGCGAAAATAAGCTAAGGCACTGGTTTTATCTCGATCAACACCATAGCCCGTATCCAAATAATGCCCCATTTGGTAATAACCATAGCTAATATTGAGTGTGGCCATTTTACGGGCAATATCCCACGCTTCTTGTGCGGGGCCTTTCCCTGCAAGGGGTGCTACTTTACCATAGCTAATTAAGTTACCCAGATTGAGCATGGCTTTAGGGTGATTACGGTCAGCCGCTTTACGATAGAGTTCACCAATTTTGACATAGTCTCGTTGGTATTGGTTGACCTTTTCAAGCTCACGGGCTTGTTTAAACCAGTTATCAGCTTCAGGGTCAATCGGTGGTAAAGTGTCTTTTTCATAGACACAAGTAAAGGTTAAATCGGGTTCGGCTTTTTGATTTATTGAGGCGTCTTTTTTATCTAACGGCTTACAACTTATCAGCAATAGCGCACTGCAAATGATTAGGTATTTGGCGCTATCGCGGATAAAGGATAATGTTGTCGATAAAAAAGAAGTCGCCATTTAATTATTGCTCCTCAGCCTGTTTTTTATACTCAAAGGTGCCATCCCATTCGGGGAGTTCAGCAGGAGGAAGAGGGACAATTTTATCAATATCGGGAAAGCGTGCCTCGGGGTTATTTCTTATTTCTAATTTGATAGATTCATAACGGAGAGAACGTTCAGGATCTGGTTTTACAGGTAAATAATAGTAGGAGTTTTCTTTTACATTAGGCTTAAATGCGCCTTCAAATGTTGACGCAGCAGATCTATATCCATTTTTTGTAGATAGCTGATAGTATTTTAATGTTCCACTAGTATCTTCTTCAACATTCCATAAATAATTTGCTAGACGATATGCAGCCTCTCCATTACCTTGATTTGCAGAACAATCCAGCATTTTTTTCCAATATCAGGTCGATAAGTAGGATTATCATTATCCCCAATTCGTTGTGAGATAAAAATATCCCCAATCACATATTGCGCTTCAGGATTTCCTAAATCAGCGGCTTGGCGAAAATAAGCTAGCGCGCGGGTTCTATCTCTATCAACACCATAGCCGGTATCTAAATAGTGCCCCATTTGGTAATAACCATAGCTAATATTGAGTGTGGCCATTTTGCGGGCAATATCCCACGCTTCTTGCGCGGGACCTTTTCCTGCAAGGGGTGCTACTTTACCATAGCTAATTAAGTTACCCAGGTTTAACATGGCTTTAGGGTGATTACGGTCAGCCGCTTTACGATAGAGTTCACCAATTTGGGCATAGTCGCGTTGGTATTGATTGACCTTTTCAAGCTTACGGGCTTGTTTAAACCAATGGTCAGCTTCAGGGTCAACAGGCGGTAACGTGTCTTTTTCATAGACACAAGTAAAGGTTAAATCGGGTTCTGTCTTTTGAGTCACCGTGATATCCTTTTTTTCAATGGGCTTACAACCCGCAAGTAAAATAAAACTTAGCAATAATGCCGTCATTATTTTGTTTTTCATGATTTAATCCGAATTTTTTAGATTAATGGTTTTATCTTCAAAAGGGATAAGTGAACTTATGGGTGTTTTTTTATCTTTTTTTAATCCTTTGTTTTTATTAGCGATATCAGCCCATTCATCAAATTCCGTCTCTGAATCATCAGAAATATTTCCTATTCCTTTATGCAACCCCCATAACCTTTTTCTTAACGGTTTAACAATGGGAAAGTCGTCGGTATCTTGCAATACCACAGCAATTTCACTATCAAATGCCATACTGCGTAGATTAATATTCGCAGAGCCTTGAATTAAAAGCGTATCGTCAACTAAGGTTAATTTGCTGTGCACATATACGGGTTGCCATTTATCTGAATCAGGCGATACCAATGTACAAATCATGGTTTCTAGACCTTCAATTTTTTCAGGTTTAATATCATCAGGACTTTTTATATTCTCATCGGGAATATAGGTTCCCCAAAAACCTGATTTTATTTTATAGTTATAGTCGAAAACGTGTTCTTTCATTAAATCTCGACGACCTAATTGATCTAACATCTTAAAAGTTTGATAACCGCCGACTTCATTAGACTCACCTACACTCGGTTTTTCCGTTGAATTCGTGACCACAAAAAGATAAAACGGGGGAGGATTAAGACCTTGTAACTTGCTATCGGTGGTTGCGGCTTCGGCAAAACGCTTATTACGTTCACTGACCATATCTCGCAAATTTTGTGCAATAGATGACAAGCGAAAATATTGGTTCTCAAAATAGATATAATGACGAGCATGTTTCACACCATGGTCGTAAGCTTTTAAAATATCGTATTCGTTATATTCAGGTTGAGTACGGCAAATTTTACCACTGGTCTTTATTAGGGGTTGTTTTAAAAAAGAATAACGGTTAGCGATAGCATTAATTTGTGCATCACTAGGCGTATAATCACAACGTGAGCAGTTTTTTCTTTGGGAAAGCTGTTTTAAGTCTTCTTTATTTGCTGATCCTGCTTTTTCCCATGCCGTCACAAAGTTATCATTTAAATCATATAATAACTCGCCATACACACAATTCGAGGTATCTTGCCATGCAGTAGGGCCATCACGTCCTTGATTAGGAGCACAACGTTCAATGCTATGAGCATCTTGATCCCAATATTGAGAATGCATATTGTGTCCCATTACAAAACCAATGGCATCGAGACTCTCTTCATAATCAATTAATACCATTTTTTGATGATGGGTTGAGCCACCAGCAAGTGCTGCCCATCGAATACTTAACTCTGATTCTTCACTCGAAAACGGATGGTTTGTTTGTTTAGTGACGTCGGCTAATCGTGAGCCAGGGATACTCATAGAAAGGGCGCGTACTCGTACAGATAGGTTGGGAATTTCTTGTCGTAAGACTTTCCTTGTCCAAGCAATATCAAATTGGTACTGTTTCTCTGATTGATAACCTAGCTTTTCACCGAATACATTATAGTCATTAGTATTAAAATGCGTATATTCAGGTAGCTGAAGTGGCTGCCCCCAACCCGGAAAGCTTTTTTCTGCTAATTTTCCCACATGGTCAAACCAAACTAACACCCGAACTTGAATACCTTTATTGGCTTTTTGCACTAATAATTCACCAATATTGGGGTAACGTCCTGTCGATACTGGACCACTCTCTCTTTCAAACCACATAGAAGGCTGAAACCCCCAAGTAATAATATCGATGCTTTTTTTCGCTTTTCGTATTGCTTCAGCAACGGCTGCAAAGGTCTCTTCGCCGTTAACCAGTGGAGAATAAGCGAATAGGCTCATGGGGTACTTTGTTCGTTCAGGTATCCAACTTGGCGTTGCTATTGTCTGCATACACTGAGAAACGGGGATTTCAATCATCGGCGGTGTCGCTGATTGAGGGAGTTTAACTCCTATCGGAAATTGATCCCATGGATTGCCAGCCATATTACTTATCCCCCTTGTCGGTTGCTAAAAATTGAGCCAGATTTTCACTCCACTGATTGCCTATTCTCGATACTTCTCTATCTTGACTTGGGGCGCTAGTTCTAAAACCTTGATTGACCGGTAAATTCTCGCTCTCCTCATTCTCTTCATTTTCACTTGTTGGGATGGTGATGTCATAGCGATCGCCACTCAATAAACACAATTGATAACTTTCGGTTGAGATATCGTGATTAATTTGGATATTTCCCTCTGCATCACTTACCCCTTTATGGATAAGCGCGCCATTGGTATAAAGCTCATAAGGCTCAAATGCTCTCGCTTTCATGGGGCTTTGGGGAGAGGCACTTAATTGAAAGCGTAGCGTTTGTTTAGGTAAGGACTGAGGAAAATGGGGATGTGTGATATCCATAGATTCAGGGCCATTGACCACCCAATTAGTGGCTTTTACCGTTTGATTTCCTGGGCTACCGTACTCAATTTGTCCCCCTTTTAAGCGAATAAACGCCCCGCCACAGGTGAGTAATAGCTCATCTTTGGCGGCTACCACGGTTTTCCCTCCCGTACTGGTGACGGTTAAATCTTTTAGCGATGTTAAATGCATTTCATCACTTTGTGCTTGCAGTTCGACCTTTCCTTTTGCCGCAAAAGCTTTAATACCACTGCTTTGAGCAAATAGACTGATGGCCTTGCCCGCGGCTAAGGTGATTTTTTTGCCCACTGAAATATCCGCTTGGTGTTGTGCTGTTAGCACAATGTTTTCACCGCTATTGACATGAACCGTTTTAGGCGATGTCAATGCCATCCCCGCAGGTGCACTTAACAGCATGGCATTTTGTTGTAATTCACTGATTGATTGCGTTAATAAATGCTGTTGGGCTTTGACATTGGCTAATTCTGCTTTTGCTACCTCGGCGGCTTCACGCAGAGAATCGACTAAATGAAGTGCATCTTCTAACTGTTGTTTGGCTTCACGAATATCCAGTTGTTCAGAAGACGCTTTGGTGCGTAAATCGGTACTAATAAACAGCCCTTTACCTGCTCTGATAGCACCCCAACTGTCGGTGCGTAATTCAAAGCCGTCACCGCGCTTTTCACGCCCTTGGTTAACCAAATGCCCTAAATTGAGTTGCGTTTTTCCGCCATACTCAGTACTCAGCTTGATATGTTCTTCACCCCGTTTGTCTTCCATTCGCAATTTATTATTTGCAGGAGTACGAATCACATTACGGGTATTATTTTTATCGGTGATGGGATCAGGGTGGCGAGAATCATGCAATGCATGGGCAATATAAGGGCGGTCAGGGTCGCCTTCATGAAAGGCAATGGCGACTTCGGTGCCTTGAATTAGCGGAAAATGCATACCGTAGGTGTCGCCCGCATAAGGTTTGGCAAGCCGCACGGGCATACTTTCATACCCCATGGGTTTATCGTCACGGTCGGCATCAAATTTCACCCAATAAAAACCCGCATCATTTTGATGAGCATAAATATCGTTATCTTTCGCGCTAGTAATACGTGCGGTTAACGTTCCTGTGACGACAGGGCGTGGCTTTAATGCCGGTCGCCAACACAGGGTTTCACTGTAAGGAACAGCGTTAAATCGTACTTGCAGTGCTTTTTCTCGTCCGCCACTAAAGCGTAAACGAGTGATTAAAATCGGTGATTGAAATACGGTAGGTAATGAGGAAGTTAAACTGTTATCCGTAATGGTGAACACTTGTAATGGTGATAAGAAATCCGCATTACTCTCGCCTTTTAAGCGCGTTTGATGAGTAAGGAAACGTTCATGATCAAGACGTGCCCAAAAATTGGCGCTTTCCACCTCGGGATTGATTTTATCACCGCGGGTCAAATGACGTGCTTGATAGTGATAGACCTCGCCATAATGAATATCATCGGCATCACCCCGCGTCATATCCGTGACGGCTGAAATCAAGGTATCTTGTGCTTGGCGGTGGTTGTAATCTTTAGTTAAAACACTTTGTTCGACCACTTGGTGATGTAATGATAATCCCCACACACTTTCTTGATGATTATCATTCATGCCTGATGGGCTATTTAACGGCAGGGTTTTATCAAAGGCATACGCACTTTGGCGGTCGGCAAAACGGATCACTTCGGTTTGAGCGTCATCTTGCAGATAAAAGGAGTAGAAAATCCCCACTTCACTTAGTAAACGCTCAATAAATTGACGGTCGCTTTCGTTATATTGGTTGATTTGCGCCCGTTTGGGGTAATCTTGCTTAAGGATAAATTCAAATTCCCAATCTTTAAAATTATGCTCACGTAAGATTTGACTTACCACATCAGGCACCGATTGATTGAGGAAAAATCGATGGCTACGAATTTGATGACGCAATAAAGCAAACATTGGCTCAATCACCAATTGATAGCGCGCTTCATCAGCAGAGCCAGATAGACGACGAAATTGAGTCACAACACCATGAACTTGTTTAGTGACAGGAGGTTGGGAGACTAAATCACCCAAGCTATTCAGTGGTGGCGTAAAAGCGAGTGTGGCGCTACGGCGAAGTAACTGTTGCGGTTGTAAATCTTGAGCATCACAAGTGAAGGTAATTTGGTAATAGTAGGTATCACTGATAGCTTCATGCCCTGTGAAGTGCTCGACATCTAATAATGCCTCACAGCCTTGTACCGTGAGATGATAACGATCCTGAGATTGTATAAAAACATCCATGCTTATTTCCTTTCAGATGCAGGGTGGCAACTGAAAATAAAGCAGACCATTCCGTTATCCACCGCATTTATTTCACATATTTACTTTAAGCTAGCAAGTTGTTTCAGATAAGCGCAAGCTAAATAGTAAATAAATTTAATCTATATGCCGTAAATAAGACTTATCTGTACAAAGTGAGTGGTCGATGTGATTGGGTGAAGAAATCCATAGGAGACGTTATTCTTTGTTTGCCACAAGGCGATAATGAGCACTCGAGTAGGTTTATTTACTGTTATGTCTATAAATCCTTATGCAGTAACTTAGGATGAATTGGAGGTGGTAAAGACTTCAGAGGGCTCTTCACCTTTTGAGGGGGTGTAATGAATATATTATGTGCGACCTTTTAGCAGAGAAAGGGCGTTATAGCGTGGTAAAAACTCAGCTACCTAGAGATTGTGGATCAGGTGGAATTTGGGCTGTTAACGTTAAGAAGAAACAAGCCGTCTTTATGCCTAATATGATTCACTGTGATTTTGATATAGAAAAAAATGCGGTAATTATTTATCCGCAGCAAGGGTATGCCAATATTTATCAAGGTAGCACGAATGCAACACCTAGTATTAGTGAGGTCGAGTTACCTTAATTAAATAATGATCTTATGATTCCTGTAACCCACCCGCTATATTTAGGCTGGTGGGTTACGGATTATAGATAAATGTATTAATAATAGATACGACAGATACAGTTATTCCTCATGAATTAACATGATAAGAGTGATTGAAATGGAATAATTTAATTAATGGATAAGGAGAAAATAATAAATAAAAATAAGAAGTGATTATTTTCTTGATTTAGAAATTTGTTCTTTTAGCCAAGTTTCTACTTCGTGTTTGTACCAACGAGAACTTCGTCCTAGTTTAATGGGTTTAGGAAACTGACCGTCTTTAATGAGTTTATAAAACCATTTATCGGTGAGTTTAGTAAATCGAGTAATGAATTTCATATCGATTAATTCACCGTCTAATAAAGAAGTGGGTTGTGTACTCATGATAATGCTCCTGTCTTTTATGAGAATAAAAAAGCAGAAGTCGTCTCTTAATTAAGGGAAGAGTATGACTTCTATATCATTACCCTTCTGTGTAAAAAAAGACTATTAGAGGCTATAACCAATCGAACGATAAGCATCGTTATAGTCTTTTGTATGATGTTTAGCTAAGTATTTAACTCGTATTAAAATGGAGCTTAAGTCTTGTTTAAAAGAAGGTGAGTTTCTATCTAAATAATATTTACCTTGCTCTGTAAAATGTACTAAAGAAGCATTGGCAGGGTAATTAATATTAAGTGCGCTACACCAAGCAGATTGTATAATGGAAGATAAGCCATTATCACTTTCATTATATCGACCTAATGTGTAATAGATGTCTTTATTCAATAATAAAAGAAGATGGTAATGTTTTTGTTTATTCCTTTCACTGTATTCTCTTACCCAAACATAATGTAATGGATTATTGAGACGCCTACCCCAAGCTTTCTCTTTTCTTCTCGTGTCACTGATTAGTTTTGCTTTGAGTGATTCGATAAAGCGTGTCATTATTTTATTATTAGGTGGAATATCAATAGAGGAATAAGGGAAACGTAGATCAACACGAATAGCAATAATACGTGATAATGAATTCAACGCATCATTAATCACATTGTGAATGATTGTTAGGTAAGACGAATTGTAACTCTCGTCAGGGTAGTTAATAAACATGATATTTATCCTTGATAATGGGTTTGTTCATATCAATGGATATAATGTTTATTTTTTACTTTGTAATTTATTGTTAATGGTTTAATTGAACAGCTATTGGTGAGTTAATATGAATGCTTAATATATATTACTGCGAGAGTGCTTAGTGATGACTTACTCATCTTTATCACTGAGAGAGATATCAGTAAAGTAGTCATATAAGTAAAGTGGATATGTAACAAAGATAATCATGTAACAATCATAGGTATATTACTATACCAACAAAAAGGAGTTTACCCTCAGCTTTTGTTGAGAAAAAAATGCTTTCTATACCCTCTTTTTTTGCGTTTCCTTTCCCCGTTTTTACTCTGATATTAGCTTTAATCATCATCATCTATTTTTCCTTTTGTTTTCGAGATAAAGTGATAACTTGTACATTTTAAATATGATAACTATTGTGTTTTTATAGATAACATCTATTTTTAATATGATAAGGTTTGTGTGATGATTTTAAAGGAAATGAGAGAAGACTTTTACTTTGTGTTACCTGACAAAAAAGATACTTATATTGAAGTTAAGGCTGACAAGGCGTTGATAGAAAAAATAGAAAGATTAATGCAGGATTACTGTTTCTTTATTGAGGTAGTGGATCAAGGTAAGGTAGTTTTTGGATCAATATTAAATTATTTATATGAGTATTATTTCAATAATTATAACTATGATGTTCCCAGAAAAATTTTAAACTCTTTACATGAACAAATCTATAAAAAGGCATTACTCTATAGAAAGATAGATAGTTCGATTAGAGGGAAAATGTCAGTTTAATCGTAATACTCTACATTACAACTTCTCAATGATTGCTAGGTATTACAATACCCAGAGGGTAGTAAGAAAACTACGGATAACTGACGGTTCATAACAACGAAAAGTATATTAAGAACCTTTCAGTATTAGTCGTTCATGACAGGTTTTAGTTGAGGTTATTTTCTCACTAGAAATCAGTCTTAGAAAAACCGGTCATCCCCTCTAGCTCCATTTCGCGCCCTAATGCTGTCATTGGATGGACAATTATCAATCCTCGTACGGCTTTCTTCAGCTTGCCAATATCAGCTTGTTCTTTCTTAGTGATGAGGCGTTTGAATGGCATACCCTCTAATTTCTGTGCTTCTTTACTGAGTTTATTGTTACGTACTGCTTTCAGACGAGCGATTTCAGTTTCCAGTTCTACTTTTTCTTTCTCAAACTCTGCATATTTTTCCGCTTCGTCTGATAACGAAAGGCTTGCCATCTTGTGACGAATAAAGTCTAAACGGTCGCTGAGGAGTTTGATTTTTGCTTTTTCGTTTTCTTTCATTATTAATTAACCATGAACAAATTTATGGTTGGCAAGTATACACTATTCTGTGTAAGAGCGTGAAAAGGGAGCTGGTTGGTTGCACCAAAGCAGACAATATCTTCACTATTTTTTCTTATTAAGCATCGACTTTAAATCAGCAAAAGGATTATAGGTTGCTGCACCGACATCATCTTGTGCATCTTCACCGGCAACAACCGTTGTGCCGTATTGGTCTGCTTCTGTGTATTTAGAGTGTTCATGATCATGGCAAAATAGACACAATAACTCCCAGTTACTGCCATCCTCTGGGTTATTGGTATGGTCGTGATCAATATGATGAACGGTGAGTTCACGTAAGTTCGAGTAGACAAATTCACGCGCACAACGTCCACATACCCATGGGTAGATTTTCAGTGCTTTTTCACGGTAGCCACTTTCTAACCGTGCATAGTTTTTTGGGATCAGAGCCATTGTTAGTATTACCTGTTATAAAAGAAAGTTTGATAATAGTTTTTCCAATATACTCTGAATGTGCGGATAGGTTCAAATTTCACAACTCCAATTTCTCTCAATAAACCACTAATCTTACAATCTGATGCACTCTTGGAAATTACAGGTATAATTTCAAAAATTATTGAGCAGATTTAGGCATAAAAATGGCAAAACTTACCTTACAAGAGCAAATGTTAAAAGCAGGGCTTGTGACCAGTAAAAAAATGGCAAAAGTCCAAAGAACAGCAAAAAAATCACGCATTCAGGCACGAGAAGCAAGAGAAGCCGTAGAAGAAAATAAAAAAGCCCAACTTGAACGCGATAAACTGCTTAGTGAGCAACAAAAACAGGCCACTTTATCTAAAGAATATAAAGCACAAGTTAAGCAACTTATTGAGATGAATAGAATTACGCCAGCAAAAGGCGATATTGATTTTAACTTCACTGACAATAATGTGATTAAAAATATCGTGGTGGATAAGTTGACGCAATCTCAATTGATTAGTGGACGTCTCGCGATTGCTCGTCTGGATAATGCGGATAAAACGGAATACGCAATTATTCCAGCCAGTGTTGCGGATAAGATTACACAAAGAGATGTGGACTGTATCTTGTTAAATAACGCACTTAGCGAGACAGAACAAGATGAAGACGATCCTTATGCTGATTTTAAAATTCCAGATGATTTGATGTGGTAATAAGCAATGTAGCTTATTAGCTCAAAGGCATAGTCTGTATAAGCATTGTGCTTTATACTGCATCTGGAAATTTTTGTAGATAAACGATTAAGTAGGCGATAATGGCAATGAACGGAATAATCACGAAGTGGTTTGAAGATAAAGGTTTTGGATTTATTAAAGATGAAAACGGGGATAACCGTTATTTTCATGTGATTAAAGTTGCCAACCCTGCTTTGATAAAGACAGATGCCAATGTCACGTTTGAGCCAACCACAAATACCAAAGGTCTGTCGGCTTACGCGGTGAAAGTGATCCCAGACAGCAAATATGTTTATATTGCTGGTGAACGAATTAAACTGACATCCATTAAATCATTTCGAATTTTTAGTGAAGATGTGTCCGCAGATACGCATATCAATAAAGAAAACACCGTACTTTCTGTCGGTACTTTAATGAATAGCATCAGACCAAAATCAGCGGATGGCGCTAATAATATGCGTACGTTGAGAAAGCTTGCGATCACCACAATGCACGGAACAGAAATAGTTTTTACTGAAGATGAACTTGATATCGATGAAACAATAAAAGCGCTTAAACTGTAATTATCGATATTTAAAACGGGCTCTTGTTGTACGCTTTTATTGGTACTTGGCTAATGGGGTGAACAAAATGAAGTTCACTCGCATGAAGCATCAGCCGCAGAGTCCGTTCAGTTCCGTCCATTAAACCCCCATCGCACCCACCATATAAATCACAACCTAAAATAGGATGCCCTATAAATTGGCTGTGAATACGAAGTTGATGCGTCCTTCCTGTTTCAGGCACAAATTGTACCCGTGTTAAAGGCAACAACCTTCCATCTTCTAACGTATGATAAAAACGCTCAATAATGTGATAACGAGAGCGTGCAGGCTTGCCATTAATCGGACAAATTGACATGCGCGGGAACAGAGCCGGATCTTTTGCAATAGGTGCATCGATTATTCCTTCATTATCATTCAAATGTCCACATAGTAGTGCGTTGTATACCTTGGTTACACTGCGCTGGCTAAATTGCTGACACAAAAGGGCATTAACTGCTTTATTGCGTGCCACAACTATCAATCCAGATGTGCCAAAATCAAGCCGATGCACAAGAGTACATCCCGGAAATAGCTTCACTAATCGATAATGTACCGAGTCTATATTTTGTGGATTTTTTCCTGATAAGCTCAATAATCCTGTCGGTTTATTGATAAGGACTAAGTGCTCGTCTTGATAAAGGATCTCGATTTCATCATGGCAGGGTGGAGCAATAAAAGTATCGATAATCGTAGACATCAGCTTATCCGCAAAAAAGAAGGAAGTGGATGATAGCGAATTTTAAGTTAACAGGCGAATGTAGAGATATACTCTTAATAATTTGAATATAATGATTATAAACTAACCTTGGGGATAACCAATGAACAATGAAATCCATTTTAAATATTATGATATGGTCGAAGAGTATGCGATGGAGTCGATAGAGCCTGTTGCTGAAGCAGAAGAAGATGCGCTTGCCCTCTACTTCCAACTGCTACTCACCCGATTAATGAATAACGAAGAAATTAGTGAGAACGCGCAGCAAGAGATGGCAAAAGAAGCGGGTATTGATAAAAAGCGCATTGATGATATCGCCATGTTTCTTAATCGCTGGGGTAACGAATAACACGTATTGAGCTCATTAAAAAATGGGCTCAATATTATCCTATTTCACAAAATACCACTCTGATCCTACATAACTGTATGATTTAACGTATACTCGTTATGCACTTTATTTCACATAAACTCGCAAAAAGAACAGAACTGCTTTTTTGATGTGTGCTGTCTTCATAAGATGTTTTAGATTAATTTATTGGGTGAGATATGCTGGATTTTTTAAAAAATTATGACAATTTAACCATCAGCGAAAAGAAAGTATTAAAATATCTCACCGATAATATTGCGGATATTCCGTATTTAAATATTAATGATTTAGTTGCCAAAACATTTGTATCAAAAACGGTTATCATTAATTTATCGCAAAAATTAGGATTTAGTGGATTTAAAGAGCTTAAATTCCAAATTAATAATTATATCTTGACGAGAAATAAAGTCGAAAAAACTAATGCGGCGTCTTATAAAAAACAATTAGAAAAAAATATTCATAAAACATTCACCTTAATTAATGAAGAGCAAATTCAGGAGTGCGCGAAGACTTTACGTCATTCTAGAAATATTTTTATTGTCGCAAGAGGTACGAGCAAAGCGGTAGGGTATTACCTTGAACATCTATTGTTTGCATTAGGTCTACATTGCTTTTTTATTAATGATTACAACTTATCTGATTCGTTTACACGCCTTGTTAATGAAGACGATACGGTTATCTTTATCTCGCTTTCTGGTGGTACCAAGAAAATCATTGAGACAGCAAAAATTGTGCAGTTAAAAGATGCCAACATCATTAGCATGACAGCATTTAATACTAATGAATTAACCACTTATGCAACTCATGCTCTATTTTGTTTTGCTGATAATCATGATACTAAAAAAGATGATACCAAATCGCGTATTGGCTTTTTTATGCTGGTGGATTTACTGATTAATGAGCTGGAAAATCTACTTTAAAAAGAGATAACAGTGTCTATATGATTTATTAGATCCTCTTTCTAATGATTAAAGCGTGAAGAGTATTAATATATTCCGTTAGATTAATCATCACTTATTCTAAAATAGCCTTTCTTTTCAATCTTACTTCTAAGCTCTAAAATAAATATTATTTAATAGAATAAAAATTTTTATTCATTGTTTTTTATTAAATCGATTTTTAATAAAAAGACCTAAGTCATAAAGTATGACCTGAGATAATATTTAAAACCAGCGCGCCATTCATTTCCTATAATCCCTAAGATAGAGTACCTCGGTAATTCTTTTATATTCGAGAAGTCATAAGGAAAAAAATATGGCCAGGAAAAAGTTCAGCGAATCTATTCAGCGCTTTGGTAGAACCCTACTTCTACCTATCGGCGTATTGGCACCTATTGGTATGATCTTAGGTATCAGTGGTGCTTTAGTTCAGTCTTATATGATTGCACGCTTTCCTTTTCTAGGAAATGAAACAGTCAATGCTCTATTAGTTAGTATCCGTACTATTGCCGGCGTGGTGTTTGATAATATTCCACTCTTATTTGCAATGGGTGTGGCATACGGTATGAGCCACAAAGATAAGGGGATAGCGGTCTTTGCCTCCGTTGTCGGCTATTTGACCTTGATAAGTACTATCAATATCTGGCTGGTATTGACAGGAAAGCTTGCTGATCCTGCGATTATGACGCAGGTGGGGCAAATCAAGGTACTTGGTATACAAACCATGAATATCAGTGCCGCAGGGGGGATTATCACGGGATTAATCGCTGCATGGGCAACGGATAAATTCTATAACCTTGAATTACCGACGGCATTTGCCTTCTTCTCTGGGAAAAAATCTGTCGCCATTATTATGGTCGGATTGATGATCTGCGTAGGTGCATTACTGCCATTTATTTGGGAAGTATTAGTGATGGGCTTAACTAAGCTCTCGGTAGTCTTCTTAAGTCCTGTCGGGCCTTTCTTTACTGCGGGTGGTGAACGCCTATTTATTCCATTCGGTTTACACCATGTCTGGAACGTTCTGTTTAGATTTACCGAAGCTGGTGGTTCTTATGTGATTGATGGACAAACCTATGTGGGCGTTGTTCCAGCAATGACAGAAGTGTTATTTAACCAAGGGCCAAGCAGTGAATATTGGGCAATGATGCCAAGCCTAACGCGTTTTATGGCTCAGCAACAAATGTTGGTTACGCTATTCCTGTTCCCAGCAATTGCATTAGCGATTTATAAAACCTCGAAAAAAGAGAACCGTGCTGAAGTTAAATCAATGCTGGTGACGATGGTTTTAACAGCAATGTTAGGTAACGTTACCGAACCGCTTGAATTTACCTTCGTCTTTATCGCACCGTTACTTTATTTAATTTACGCGATTATCGTGGGTATTGGTGCAGTTCTGCTCTCGTTTGCAGGTGTTGCGATCGGTTATATCCGAGGCACAGTCTTTGACTTCACCATCTTTGGTTTACTGTACGAACACACTAACTGGATCTTCTTAGTGCTTATTGGTAGTGCGCTTGCTGTTGTGACCTACTTTATTTTCTACTGGGCTATCGTCAAATTCGATATCAAAACACCGGGTAGAGAAGAATCAAGCAATATGAAAAATACGCTGATCAAAGAAAAACGTTATGGCGAAATCGCAGAGATCCTTATTAAAGCCTTAGGTGGTAAACAAAACATTCGTAATGTTGATAACTGTATTACACGATTACGTATCGACATTAATGAAGTTAATCAAATAGATAAAGAATTAATGTTGGAGTCTGGATGTACAGCATTCTTCTTTCCGGCAGCAAACCATGTCCATGTCGTTTATGGCCCTAAAGTCGAATTTGTTCGCAATGCTGTTGATGAAGCAATGAAGAAATAAAAGGATACATGATGAGAGCGTTATACGATTCTAAAAGCAAAACAATCGACGATCGCGGTATTAAAAATCTGCTGTCCAATGAAGCTAAATATTCAACTTGGTTGATGTTTGAAGCAATGTTAGCGCAAGCACAAGCTGAACACGGTTTTATTCCACAGTCTGCCGCTGATGAAATTAAAGAAAAGGCGATTATTGAGAATATCGATTTCGAAGAGATGAACCGCATTTATCAAAAAATCGGCCATGGCTTTGTACCTTTCTTAAAAGTGCTGGTGAATGCGTGCTCTGAAGAGAGCGGTAAATACGTGCACTACGGCATTACCACGCAAAACATACAGCAAAGTTCACAGCTGTATATGATGAAAACCGTACACAATAAGTTCATGTTATTGTTGAGCGAAATTATTGAAAACTTATCAAATCTCGCTGAAAAAACAAAACATATGGTAATGGCAGGTAGAACACACGGTCGTCATGCTATTCCTATCACTTACGGGTATAAAGTTTCAGTGTGGATCAGCGATTTTATTGATTGCTACCAGCGCATGAAAGAGAGTGAGAAACGTGTATTCACCATTATGATGGGTGGCGCAGTAGGTGCTTTTAACTCAATGCCTGAAGTTGGGATGAAAGTACAAAAACGTGTTGCTGAATTAGTGGGTATGCAGGCAATGGAAGTACCATCACGTAACCTAAGTACGCATAAATTAGAGTACATGATGAACTTAGCACTGATGGCAAATATCTGTCATAAAATTGGTGAAGAAGTTTATAGCACTACATTAGAAGAAATTGCTGAGGTTTCTGAAGGGTTTACAAAAGGCACTGTGGGTAGTAGCACGATGCCTCATAAAATTAATCCAAAATTAGCGAAAGGTATTATTGCTAACTCACAGAAACTGTACTCATTACCTAATGTGGGAATGTACTCTGCGGTAAGACCTTATGAAGGTGACAGCAGTTCTTATATGTTATTCGATGGCTTAATTGAAGAAGCATTAGAATTAACAACAGAAATTTTATTAAGAACAGAAGAGCTTTCAAGAACCATCGTTCCTCATGAAGAGAGAATGTTACATAACGTGATGAGAAATAAGGGATTAGATAATACCGAATACGTTATGATGAAAATGGCAGAAAAATTGGGTAAAGATAAAGCGCATTCACTGTTATATGAAGAAGCTATTAAAACGGCTGCAGACGGTGAAGATTTTTATACTAACCTGATGAAGAATGAAACCATTACGGCGGCCTTTAATGCTGATGAAATTAAGGCAATGCTTGATCCTCGTTCTTATATCGGTTTATCCGTTGAACTTGCTGAAAAAGAAGCAAAACGTGGGTTAGCAATTTCTCAAGAAATTAAAAAAAGTTATAAATAAATAGTAAAAACCATCAAGTATCTATAAAAAATCATTATCAGTTAAGTCAAGAGCCACTCATTTGAGTGGCTCTTTTTTTTATTTAAGCAGTAAAAAAATTTACCTTTTTCTATAAAAAGAACGATATCTTCAAAAAAATAAAACAATGTTTTATATTTTTATTGCTGGTTGTGTTTTTTATTGATATCGTGTCCCTATAAAAAGAGATGCATTTTCACACATTATCATTAATGCCTATCAAGGCTAGGAATTGAGGTTCATTATGCAAACTCGTCAAAGCATTCATAGCGACCATGCCAAACAACTAGATACAGAAGGCCTGCGCCGCGAGTTTCTGATAGAAGAAGTTTTTAGCCCTAATAAACTGACGATGACTTATAGTCATATCGACCGAATTGTATTTGGCGGAATTATGCCAGTAGACTCTACACTCACTTTTTCTAATGAGTTAGGTAAGTCTTTTGGTGTCACCTATTTTCTAGAGCGCCGTGAATTAGGCCTTATTAATATTGGTGGCGCAGGTATGATTACGGTTGATGGCACAAACTATGAAGTGGGTAAAGCAGAAGCGCTTTATGTAGGAAAAGGCGCTCGTGAAGTGAGTTTTAAGAGTGTTGATCCTGCACATCCTGCCAAATTCTATTATAACAGCGCACCTGCACACACCACTTACCCAACACGTAAAATCACACAAGATCAGGCTTCTCCTGAAACATTAGGGGATGCAAGCACCAGTAATCGTCGTACTATTTATAAGTATTTAGTTCCTAACGTATTACCAACCTGCCAATTAGTAATGGGTATGACTCAGCTAGAGGAAGGAAGCCTTTGGAATACCATGCCTTGTCATACACATGAACGCCGTATGGAAGTCTATTTCTATTTCAATATGAAAGAAGATGCTGCGGTATTCCATATGATGGGTAAACCAGATGAAACTCGCCATTTATTAGTTCATAACGAACAAGCCATTATTTCACCAAGTTGGTCTATTCACGCAGGTGTTGGAACACAAGCTTATACCTTTATTTGGGGTATGGTGGGTGAGAATCAGGTCTTTAGCGATATGGACCACGTTGCGGTTCGCGATCTGCGCTAATCAGATAAATGTATTACTCATAATAAAGTCGCCACCAATTATATGAATTGGTGGTACATATTTCCTATATTCGAGGTAATAGTATGATCCTGAATGCATTTGATCTGAAAGGTAAAGTCGCCATTGTGACTGGCTGTAATACAGGTTTAGGCCAAGGTATGGCATTAGGACTTGCTCAAGCGGGTTGCGATATTGTGGGGATCAACCTTGTTGAACCGACAGAGACTATCGCCGAAGTAGAAGCGCTTGGTCGCCGTTTTTTAAGTTTGCAAGCTGATGTGAGTAAAACAAATGAGTTGCCAGGGCTGGTGGATAAAGCAGTCGCTCATTTCGGACATATTGATATTTTAGTCAACAATGCCGGTATCATTCGTCGAGAAGATGCGATTAATTTTACAGAAAAAGATTGGGATGATGTTATGGATCTCAATATTAAAAGCCTCTTTTTCATGTCTCAAGCAGTGGCTAGAAAATTTATCGCTCAAGGCACTGGCGGTAAAATTATTAATATCGCATCAATGCTTTCATTCCAAGGTGGCATACGTGTGCCGTCTTATACTGCATCTAAAAGTGGTGTTATGGGCGTAACCCGTTTATTAGCAAACGAATGGGCAAGTAAAGGCATTAACGTTAATGCCATCGCTCCGGGCTATATGGCAACAAATAACACTGCGGCTTTACGTGCTGATGAAGAGCGTAATGCGGCTATTTTAGAGCGTATTCCGGCTGAGCGTTGGGGTGTTCCAAGTGACATGATGGGGCCTGTTGTTTTCTTAGCATCTTCGGCTTCTGATTATGTTAATGGCTATACCATCGCAGTCGATGGTGGTTGGTTAGCGCGTTAATACGCTATTGTTGAAGAAGGCGCCCAAAGGCGCCTTTTTTCGTTGAGCTGGGAATAAGGGGGCTGCATGTTTTTTGATAACTATTGGTTTGCCCAAGGTATTGGTGTTCTGGGGTGTCTTATTGGTGCAACTGCCTTTATGCAACGACAAGATAGCAAATTGAGATTTCAGCTCACGCTCAATGGCCTTTTGATGTCGATTCATTTCTTTTTAATTGGTTCCACGGTAGGCGCCATTAACTGTTTGCTTTGTGCAATACGAAATTGGGTATCGGGTTATTCGCGTAATATTGGGATCATGTTGATCTTTATTACATTGGCATGGTTTTTAGTGATCCCGAAAATCATACATCCAATACAGATCTTAACGTTATTTGCGACAACATTAACAACCTATGCACTATTTCGCTTTAACGGCATTGTGCTTAGGTTGTGTATGTTAACCAGTACGCTATGTTGGTTAACGCATAATATTTGGGCGGGTTCAATTGGTGGAATAATACAAGAAAGTCTTTTCTTGGTGGTGAATAGTCGAACTATTTTTAATCTCTATAAGGCGAAATTACAGGGTTCGTTGTGACAAAGAGAAATAAAAAAACCCATTAATAATGTATTAATGGATTTTTAGTATAAATAAAGAGTTAGGTTTTATTTTTAAATATTCTCAGCTAAGACATTGGTGTCTGTGTAGCTAAAAGGGTAGTCGTGGAAACCTAATCCAGCAGAAATATTGGCTGCCGCTTCATGTAATTGCGCGATTAACGCAACTTTACTCTCTTCTTGGAAACGAATTAAAGGTAGAGATAAAGAGAGTCCCGCAATAATTCTGCCCATACGGCTATAAATAGGCACAGCAAAACAGCACAAGCCATGTTCCATTTCTTCTTTATCTTCTGCGTAACCTTGTTTGCGAACTTGTTCTAATTCAGCGAGTAAAGCATCGATATCTTTCAGTGTATATTTTGTAAAAGGTTCAAAAGTCACATTAGCCAAAATAGCGCGAATTTCCGTTTCTGGTAGCCAAGCCAGCATAATTTTACCTAGCCCAGTGCTATAAAGCGGACGGCGGCGACCAATGCGAGAATACATCTGTAAATTATATTCAGAGTCTATTTTATGCAGATAAACAATGCTGTCTTCGTCTAATGTACCGAGGTGAAGCGTTTCTTTGGTTAGTTTTCCAAGGCGATACATCTGCTCATCAGCAAGTTTAATCAAGTCTTGGTTTTCAAGTGCTTTTGCGCCTAACTCAAATAATTTTAAGTTAAGAGAATACTTATCTGTTTCACCTTCTTGGGAAACATATCCTAACGTTTTCATCGTTTGTAAAAAACGATAGACGGTGCTTTTAGACATCATGATCCGTAAGGATAACTCTGTCACACCAATCACTTTTTCCTCGCCAAGTGCTTGTAATATAGCGAATACTTTGAGTACAGAGGAAACTGAATCAGGAGTGTTTTCTATTTCAGACATTGTGAGTCCTAAAAAATGATTTATTGTTTCATTATATTTGAAATATCATAAAAATTATAGTGATTAGCGATGATGATTCAATAAGGTTAATGATTTTTCATCATGTAACGTGTTGCTAATCACAATATTTTTAAACAAAAAAATATCTAAATTTGATATTTTTTCTGTGTGTATCACTTTGAATTTAAAGTAGATAGAGATAAATAACCGCCATGGTTTTGTATATGCTATTGGGTATCTGAACACGCGATAGCATGATGAGTACTTTATGGCTTTTTATGGATCTTCTTTAAACTTACTTTCTTATGAATTTTGAAAATAATGACAATATCACAAAATTAATGAAATGTTGTTTTAAATCTTTTTAATTGAATCGATTTAAAATAAAATGACATCACTGCTAATGTGAAAATGGAAAGCGCTATGGCTATCAATGTGGCTGTTATTGGCGAATGTATGATTGAACTATCCGAAAATCAGGCGAATATTGTACGCCATTTTGGAGGAGATACTCTTAATACTGCTGTTTATTTGACTCGCGTAAACCCCAATTTATCTGTTCATTATGTAAGTGCGTTAGGTACAGACTCAATGAGCAGTGCCATGTTAGCGCAATGGCAAGAAGAAGGCGTACATACTGAATTAGTCCAGAGATTAGACAATAAATTACCCGGACTTTATCTCATAAATACAGATAGCCAAGGAGAGCGTACCTTCCATTATTGGCGTAACGATGCTGCCGCGCGATATTGGTTACGATCACCAAAAGCTCCAATGATTTTTCAACAACTGCTTGATTTTGATTATATCTACTTAAGTGGTATCAGCTTGGCGATTTTATCTCCTGAAGATAGAGAACTGCTTTTACAACAATTAGCGAAGTGTCGAGAAAAGGGTGTGAAGATCACCTTTGACAATAACTATCGACCAAGATTATGGGAAAGTCTCGATGCTGCGCAAAAAGCCTATCAAGCTATTTTGTCACTCACTGACTTGGCTTTTCTCACATTAGACGATGAATTCCTTCTTTGGGGGGATAGCGAAGATGCGCAATGTGTGTCCAGAACGATTGAATTTGGTGTTGGGGAAATCGTTATTAAAAAAGGCGCAGAACCTTGCCTAATTATACAGCAAGGACATTGTGATGAAGTTCCTGCTATAAAACTCGATAAGCAAAGTGTGATTGATACAACTGCAGCCGGTGATTCATTCAGTGCTGGTTATCTTGCTACGCGATTAGCAGGTGAGTCAGTTGTGAAGTCTGCGCGTTATGCACACTTACTTGCAAGTACGGTTATTCAACATCGTGGTGCGATTATCCCAATAGTCGCGATGCCACACTCCTCAATAAACACGCCACTTATTCATTCAACGAGACACACTATGTCAACATTACTTGAACAACTTTCGGCACTAAAAATTATTCCTGTTATCGCAATTAAAAATGCAGATGACATTGTTGCATTGGGTAAAGCATTAGTTGAAAACGGTATGCCTAGTGCGGAGATAACCTTTCGTACCCCTGCGGCTGCGGAGGCTATTCGCCAGTTAAGAAATGAATTTCCGAAAATGATCATTTGTGCAGGTACGGTATTAACGAAAGCACAGGTTGATCAGGCAATTGAAGCCGGCGCGGATTTTATTGTGAGTCCAGGATTTAACCCTCGTATTGTGCAGTATTGCCAGCAACGAGGCATTCCTATCATTCCGGGTATTAATACGCCAAGTTTAGTCGAAGAGGCAATGGAACTCGGCATCAATTTATTGAAGTTTTTCCCTGCGGAACTTTCTGGCGGTGTTGGCATGCTCAAAGCATTGAGTGCCGTTTATCCCGTTTCCTTTATGCCAACAGGTGGGGTTAATGCCAGCAATGTGAAAGATTATCTCGCATTACCTCGTGTTGTTGCTTGTGGTGGTACATGGATGGTGCCTTCAGATCTCGTCGATAATCAACAATGGGAAAAAATAGGCGCTCTTGCTAAGGAAGCAATGGCAGCTTTGTAATTGAATTTAAACACGGATTTAAGAGGGTAACCTGATGATCACTGGAAATTTAAAGCAACTTGATGCAACAATGCTGCCGCCCGCACTATTAAAATTACTCACTAAAAAAGAGTTATCGTTAAACGCTTTGCAAGAGAAGAGTGAAGGGACATATAACATTATTAATAATGATGTTTTTTATATTATTTCCACACCGACTACCGATCGTGAAGAAAACTTAAAAAGTGAGTTTCATGACCATTATCTTGATATTCAAGTTGTACTTAAGGGTCAAGAGATGATCTCTACCAGCACAACGATTACCTATCCTCATCAATATCAAGAAACAAAACCGGATTTGATTTTCTTAGATAACCCACCTATTACAACCCGTTTATTACTTGATACAGGGGATTTTGCCATTTTTTATCCTGGAGAAGTTCATCGACCTACTTGTCAGGTAAATGCTTCGCAAAAAATTAAAAAGGCGGTTTTTAAAATCAGCAAAACATGGCTGGCAACTCAGTAATAATAACTAAGAGTTTCATCCTATCATTCCCCATTCAAAATATGATTATCGGCTACTTTTTTGCTTAATAAGTAGTCGGTAATTCAGATTTAAAGCGATTCTATAGTTTATTTCAGAAGATATATTTCCTATTTTTTCACAGATAAATTATCTTTTTTTGATATTTTAATCCTTATTTATCAATAAGTTATTTTATTTTTGAAATTGCAAACATAAAATTGGTAATCTATTTTCAAAAAATAGGAACGCCATTTCATTTTCTTGAATTCGATCACTGAAATATCGTCAAATTCAAGTAGCATTAACACTATCAAAATACGCAAACCCATAAGGGGTTCACATGCATACAATGAATGTTTTGCCTAAGTTATCTCTTATCAGCACCGTTGTAGTCGCTAGCCTTTTTTTATCGGGATGTGGTGAAGATGACAAAACAGATAGTCCTGTTGTTTTGAAAACGGCTTTTAACCAATCTGAAAAAAATCCTCAATACAAAGCACTGGAAGATTTCAGTCAAAAATTAGAAGCTGCGACGGGGGGGAAATATAAACTCGAAATTCATCCGAATGAATTATTGGGTGACCAACGTGCCGCTCTTGAATTAGTTCAATCAGGAGCCATTCAATTGGCTGTGGTTGCAAATCCTCTTGTTGAAAACTACAACAAAAACTTCTCTGTTCTGGCGATGCCTTATATCTATAACGACTCAGAACACCAAAGAAAAGTTTTTACAGGTGATATGTTAGATGGCCTATTTAGCTCAACCAAAGGAAATGGTTTCGAGGTACTTACTGCCTATACCGCGGGTGCTCGTAGTATGTATGTGAAAGGAACACCTATTAAAACACCTGAAGACATGAAAGGAAGAAAGATCCGGGTTATGCAATCTGACACTATGGTGAAAATGCTGTCTTGCATGGGAGGAACAGGTGTTCCTATGGGACAGGGTGAAGTTTATTCCGCTATCCAACAAGGTGTTCTTGATGGTGCAGAGAATAACGAAATCACTTATGCTGACTTAAAACAGTATGAAGTTGCACCTCATTTCTCTTATACCCGCCACGTCATGGTTGCCGACTTACTTATCGTGAATGAAGCATTCTTAAGCAAGATGAGCCCTGAAGATCAGGCGACTTTCCGTAAGTTAGCGAAAGAAAGTACGGTTACTGAGTTTAATCTCTTTAACCAAGCGTTAGACACGGCTCGACAATCTGCTATTAGCCAAGGTGCAACATTTACTGAGGTTGATATCAAGCCATTCCAAGAGCGTTGTAAACCGCTGCAAGAATCGATGCTGACCACACCAGAACAGAAAGATATCTACAATAAGATCCGCGCATTAGCCAACTAATGCCGTTTGTTACAAGGGGCTAAATTTTTAGCCCCTATTATAAGGATCAACCATGGAACCTTCAGAGAAATTACCCTCTTCAAACGACTTTAATACGCCTGTTGCAAAAAAGGATTTTTATACTTTTTTAACAAGCATTAAGCTAAAAATAGATACCATCGTCGCTTATTTTTGTATTTTTCTTGTGGGTTTAATGACGATATTGGTGACTTACCAAGTTATCACCCGTTACCTATTTAACGATCCTAGTGCAGTCAGTGAAGTGCTTTCTCGCTACCTATTTATCTGGTTAATTTTAATTGGTAGTGCTTATGTGTTTGGATTACGTGAACATATCGCGATTACGTTTATGCGTGATCGTATGCCTCGTAAAGTCCGTATTTTCCTTGAAATTTTAGGTGAGTTCGCCACAACCGTTTTTGTGTTATTGGTGCTCACTATTGGTGGCTACATCGGTATGAGTCGCCAAATGGGACAACTTGATTCGGCACTGCAAATCCCTATCGGGGTTATCTATGCAGCTATACCTATAAGCGGTGTTCTCTCTATTTTTTATTGCTTATATAACCAATATGGATTGGTTAGACAATTTTCTTCAAAGCAAAAGGTGTAACCATGGATATTGCAATTGTTGTTGCCCTAGTCATGTTTATTGGTGCATTCCTTCTCTTATTTATTGGTACACCAATCAGCGTCAGTATTGGACTTTCTTCTTTCTTCGCCATGGCAATGATATTGCCTTTTGATGGTGCGATTTTAACCTCAGCTCAACGCGTGTTTGTAGGGTTAGACTCTTTCGCTTTGTTAGCAATCCCGTTCTTTATTCTGGCGGGTAACTTAATGAATAACGGCGGTATCGCTATTCGTTTAATTAACTGCGCTAAGTTAGTTAGTAATTTTTTACCGGGGCCTTTAGCGCAAACTAACGTTGTTGCAAATATGCTATTTGGTTCAATCAGTGGCTCTGGTGTTGCGTCTGCGGCGGCGATTGGTGGCATCATGTCTCCAATTCAAAAGAAAGAGAATTACGATCCCGCTTTTAGTGCTGCGGTTAATATTGCATCAGCACCAACTGGCATGTTAATTCCCCCAAGTAACACACTGATTGTTTATGCCACTATTGCAGGGAGTGTTTCGATTACAGCTCTGTTTATGGGGGGCTATATTCCCGGTATTTTATGGGGACTGGGTGTGATGTTAGTGGCAGGTTTTATTGCTAAACGTCGCGGTTATGTTGCTGAAAAGCGTACCATGAAAGGACAAGCCTTTAAGCTCGTGCTTGATGCGGTTCCTAGCTTAATGATGATTGTGGTTGTTATCGGTGGGATCTTAGGCGGAATTTTTACCGCAACAGAAGCTTCAGCCATTGCTGTTGTATACTCTTTAATCTTGGGTATGTGTTATAAAAATATCAAAATAAACCATTTGCCTGCTATTTTCTTAGCAACAGCAAAAATGACGGCAATTGTTATTTTGATGCTTGCAACATCATCCATTATGTCTTGGGTAATGGCATTTACTAAAATACCTGCCATTATCGCATCAGGTTTACTCTCTTTTACCGATAGCTTTTTAGTTATCTTACTGATTATGAACCTAGTTTTACTGTTGGTTGGTACTTTTATGGACCCAACGCCAGCGGTGTTAATCTTTACTCCAATTTTCCTACCGATTTGTGCTCAATTTGGTATGGACCCGGTGCAATTCGGTATCATGATGGTGTTTAACCTTTCATTAGGTACGATAACACCGCCAGTAGGTCCTATTTTATTTACCGGTTGTAAGATAGGTGAAATTAAGATTGAAGGTGTAATCAGACCGCTATTACCTTTTTTTGCAGTTATCGTTCTTGTACTGTTACTAGTGACATATATTCCTGCAATTTCTATGTTCTTACCTCAAGCTATGGGATTGGTTGGGTGATCTTGATAAACCAGCTAGGGAAAAAGTAATATAAAGTATCCAAAGAAAACAAGCAGAAAGAGAGGGCCATTTGACCCTCTCTTTCTATTTAATAAACGTTTTTTACAGGGAATTTATTTAGCCAATCAATCCATGAACTAAAATGATTCCTATACAAACTGGACCAATATAACGCCATACCAGTAATAAGCTTTGACGTTTTAACCCAGTGATGTTTTCAGGAATAAATGCATTCGCTTTACTTGACCAGCCAAAGATCAAACACATCGCAATACCAAATAAAGGCATCAAGATATTGGATGTCAGATAATCCAATAAATCAAAGACCGTCTTGCCCCCTAATGTCATATCACTCATAGGTCCAAAAGATAATGAAACGGGAATACCCATCAACATAATAGAGGCTGTAACCACTAATCCAGCACGGCGACGAGTCCACTGAAAACGCATCTGCACATAAGCTACGATATGCTCAAGTAATGAAATTGCAGAGGTTAACGCTGCCATTAATAACAAGACAAAGAAAGTTACTGCTAAAATATTACCGCCGGGTAAGTTGGCAAAATAAACCGGCATAGTCATAAAGGTTAAACCGGGGCCTGCATTCGGCTCTAAACCTGCGGCAGATAATGCAGGGAAAATCATTAATCCGGCAAGTACACACACCATACAAGATAAAATAACGACCCACATACTGGAGTTGGCGATCCCTTTGTTATCCGCCAAATAAGCACTGTAAGTGATGTGAATACCTAAACCGATAGACAGTGAGAAGAAGGCTAACCCTAATGCATCTAATACACCTTGAGGGGTTAACTTACTGAAATCAGGGTATAAAAATAATTTTAAACCTTCAGAAGAACCCGGTAAGCTAATACCAACAATAATCAATAAAATCATAATGATAAATAACATTGGCATCATGATTTTGACGGCTTTCTCTAATCCACGTTGTACACCCGCTAAAACCACAAAACAGGTTAATCCAGCAAAGGTAAGGTGAGCCAAAATAGGCCATAAAGGATCACTAATAAAGCGGGTAAAAATACCAGTTAATTCAGTGCTATCTGTAATATTCAACTGACCTGTTGCCGCCATAACGGTATAGCCAATTGTCCAACCACCGACAACACTATAGAAGCTATAAATACACCATGAACTGAATACACCAATAACGCCAATAATGACCCAATTGCGTCCCATCATTCTTTTAAATGCGTTCACGGCTTCAGCGTGTGTGCTACTGCCCAAAATATTCTCAGCCAGTAATACAGCAAGCCCGATAACAAAACTAAATAACAAGAAGACAATTAAAAATGCACCGCCCCCATTATTGGCTGCGACATAAGAAAACTTCCAAATTGCGCCAATACCGATTGCAGAGCCTGCGGCTGCTAAGATATGACCGACTCGTGATGTCCATTGTTGGCTCATTTTGCCTCCTGCTTCATTTGGTTTGTTATGAAAGGCATTGCCATACAGTGGCTTATTGGTAAGACGTTGTAACTCATCATCCTAATGGTGAAACTAAACATCATAGAAACTCCCCTAAAAAACAGTTCCACCAGTAGGGGCACAACAAAAAGCCACCTGACTGGTGGCTTTTGCAAAAAAATGAACGTGCTCGGCCACCTAACGAAGGAGTAGTAGGTTTAGGCCTAGGAGTCGGTTATTGGTGTTCATATTCATCTTTTTGCTCTTTATTGAAATGGATATAATCGCAATGCAATATGAAATATTGCTTTTCAAAATGCGTATTTATTATTTATATCATAAATTCAAACTAAAGAAATAAATTTTATTAGAATTCAGTATTAATTTTTATTTCCAAATGTTCCCCTGATGCTAATTGCCTAATTCCGTAATAAGTTAGGGTATTAACCCTATTTGTGTAAAGTGAGCATCGACAAAAATGACGAAACGATTATCAAATATTATTTTTTTTTGTATCTCATTGATTATATTTTGAAAATTAATTGGCATAATTCCTGCTTAGTTAAATGTTCTTTATGACTCTTTTACTCCCTAGTTAGGGGAAAGGATATCAAATGAACAAAATCAACTCCGTCTGTCCTTACTGTGGCGCTGGCTGCAAAATCAATCTCTGTGTCGAAAATGGTCGCATAATCAAAGCTGAAGGTGCCAATGGTGTCACCAATCAAGGAGAACTTTGCTTAAAAGGGCTCTATGGTTGGGATTTTCTTTATGACAATAAATTGCTGACCGCCAGAATTCATGAACCCATGATCCGCCGACAAAAAGGGGCTGATTTTGAAATTGTAAGTTGGAATGAAGCGATTCAATATACGGCAAAAAAATTACTGGAAATCAAAGAAAAATACGGTGCAAAATCCATCATGTGTACAGGATCTTCTCGGGGAACTGGGAATGAAACCAACTTTGTGATGCAGAAATTTGTTCGCGCAGTATTAGGTAATAATAATGTCGATTGCTGTGCGCGTGTTTGTCATGGCCCTTCTGTTGCGGGTTTACAAGAAACACTCGGCAATGGTGCTATGAGCAACTCGATTGCGGATATTGAAGATTCAGATTGCTTATTAGTTTTTGGCTATAACTGTGCTGACTCTCATCCTATTGTGGCGCGTCGGGTTGTAAAAGCGAAACAAAAAGGTGCAAAAATAATCGTTTGTGATCCTCGTAAAATCGAAACAGCCAAAATCGCTAATCAATATTTACCATTAAAAAATGGGACTAATATGGCGTTAGTCAATGCCTTTGCGTATACGCTAATTGATGAAGATCTTTATGATAAAGATTATGTCAGTCGCTATACCGAAGGTTTGGAAGAATATAAAAAACAACTCGCAGACTATAGCCCTGAAGCGGTACAAGATATTGTCGGTATTCCTGCAATTGAAATCCGTAAGGCAATGCGTACTTATGCGGGAGCTAAAACAGCCACAATTATGTGGGGAATGGGGGTCACGCAATTTGGCCAAGCGGTTGATGTGGTTAAAGGCTTATCTGGTCTTGCATTATTAACGGGTAATTTAGGTAAACCGCATGTTGGTGTTGCACCAGTTCGTGGACAAAATAATGTTCAAGGTGCTTGTGATATGGGGGTTTTACCGAATATGTTCCCAGGATATCAATATGTCACTGATGAAGAAACACGTAAAAAATTTGCTCAAGCGTGGAATATTCCTGTGGAACAACTTGATCCTGAAGTGGGATATCGGATTACTGAAGTACCGCATTTAGCCATTGAAGGCAAAGTAAAAGCGTATTACATCATGGGCGAAGATCCACTACAAACCGAAGCTGATTTAGGCTTAGTGAGAAAAGGCTTTGAAGCGCTCGATTTTGTGGTAGTTCAAGATATCTTTATGACCAAAACCGCTGAGCAAGCCGATGTGATTTTACCGTCAACGAGCTGGGGTGAACATGCAGGCATCTTTACCTGTGCGGATAGAGGTTTTCAGCGCTTTGAAAAAGCTATTGAACCACGTGGCAATGTAAAACGTGACTGGGAAATCATTAGCTTATTAGCCACAGAAATGGGCTACCCGATGTCTTATGAAAATAATGAAGCGATCTGGAATGAAGTCAGAGCATTATGCCCACTGTTCTTTGGTGTCACTTATGAAAAACTAGCAGGTTTAGCTCATATTCAGTGGCCTTGTACTGATATTGAAGATAAAGGGACACCTTATTTATATTCAGGTAATCAATTCACCACACCATCAGGCAAAGGTCAGTTGTTCGCGACACCATGGCGAGCGCCTGCTGAATTACCTGATGCTGATTATCCAATGATTTTATCTACAGTGCGTGAAGTTGGGCATTACTCTTGTCGCTCGATGACAGGTAACTGTAAAGCATTGGCATCACTTGCAGATGAACCTGGTTATGTTCAAGTTCACCCTGATGTCGCCAAAGAAGCCGGTATTTGTGATCAAGAGATTGTTTGGGTTGAATCACGCCGAGGTAAAGTAATGTCTCGTTGTAATGTGAATGAGACAATCAACAAGCAAGCGATTTATATGACTTATCAATGGTGGATTGGAGCATGTAATGAGCTGACTCAAGATAATCTTGATCCTGTGTCAAAAACGCCGGAAACTAAATATTGTGCAGCTAGAGTGATTAAAATTGAGGATCAAAAATGGGCGGAAAGCCAAATTTCTCAACACTATCACACAATGAGAAGTCGTTTAATTAACTTAGTGGAGCAAGCAAAAACAGTGGCACATTAAGTTAATCGTTGATTAAAAATAGAATGGAGGCTATTAAGCCTCCATTTTTCTCTCATATCTATTTTATAGAAAAAAACAGTCTATTATTTTTGGTTTAATTTACTTTCTGCTTCTTTTTTTTCTTCTTCTAAAATCTCACGATACCAACGTGGATGGTGCTTTTTCGCCCAACCTCGAGTTACCCAACCTTCAATCATGCTACGAATTGAACCTTTTACCCAAAACGCAGCATAAGCATGAACAATCACTGTTATGATCAGTAAGATAGCGGACAGTGAGTGAGCTAGTAAGGCAATGCGAATAACGGGGATCGAGAAATAATCCGCAAAATAAGGACGCCAGATAATCACACCACTGATGGTAAGGACGATAAGACTAAGACTTAATGTCCAATAAATCCCTTTTTGACCTAAGTTATAATGCCCAATATCACCAGCTTCTTCGTTTTGTAGCACTTTATGGATATTCTTCGCCCATACTAAGTCGTCTTTATCAACAAAGTTATACTTTAAGTATCTAAAAAACATAAAGATAAAGAAGAATACCATCGCGACACCCGTAAATGGATGCAGTAAACGCGAAAGCTGTGGGGTGCCTAAAATATTCATAAACCAGTTTAGAGATGGGAAGAAAAAGCCCAATCCACTAAAAGTGGTAAAGATAAAGAAAATCGCCACAACCCAGTGATTAATACGCTCTGAGGCAGTATGACGAAGGATTTTATCACTTTTCTTCTTCATTATTTCTGCTCCTCTTTATTCACTGAATTTTGTGATGCTTCCATCTCTTTTTGTGCCTCTTCTTCATCTTCTTCTGTGGTGTGGTTAGGGCCAATACCTAAATAATGGAATATTGCACCCGCAAAAGTGGCTGCAAAACCAACCGCTGCTAATGGTTTCCAAATACCTTTCCAGAATTTAACCGTTGAGCTAATTTCTGGATTTTCAGGTAAGCCATGATACAAATTAGGTCTATCTGCATGATGAAGTACATACATAACGTGAGTTCCGCCAACACCTTGAGGATCGTATAAGCCTGCTTTGTCATAACCACGGGTATTGAGTTCAGCGACTCGCTCATTGGCAAGATGAGTCATTGCTTCTTTAGAGCCAAAATGAATCGCACCTGTAGGACAGGTTTTTACACAAGCGGGTTCTTGACCGACTTCAACACGATCAACACACAATGTGCATTTATAAGCGCGGTTATCTTCTTCATTAATACGAGGAACATTGAAAGGACAACCCGCAATACAATAACCACAACCAATACAGTGTTCTGATTGAAAATCGACAATACCATTAGCGTATTGAATGATGGCACCTTCTGCTGGACACGCTTTTAAGCAACCTGGATCAGCGCAGTGCATACAGCCATCTTTACGAATTAGCCACTCCAGCTTGCCGTTTTCTTCGACTTCAGAAAATCGCATTACGGTCCACGATTTAGCGGTTAAATCCATTGGGTTATCATAAACACCGACATTAAGACCGACTTTATCGCGAATATCGTTCCATTCAGAACAGGCAACCTGACAGGCTTTACAGCCAATACAGGTTGTCACATCGATAAGCTTTGCCACTTCTTCTTTAAAGTCACGTACTTGTGGTGCAGGCGTGAGAGAATTTGTAGCAGAACGACGAATAATATCTTGAGATTGCAATGACATTAGTTTCCCCTTATGCCTTTTCGATATTGACTAAAAACGCCTTATATTCAGGTGTGAATGAGTTCGCATCACCCACAGATGGCGTTAATGTATTGGCAAGGAAACCTTTGCGAGTTGCCCCCTCAAAGCCCCAGTGACAAGGAATGCCGATGGTATCAACGACTTTGCCATTTATCGTTAGAGGTCTAATTCGCTTAGTCACCACGGCTTTGGCTTTGATATAGCCACGTTTCGCACTCACTTTAACTTCATCACCTTGAACAATGCCTTTACGTGAAGCAAGTTGTTCACCAATCTCAATAAATTGATCGGGTTGTGCAATAGCATTAATTAATGAGTGTTTTGTCCAGTGACGGAACAATTCAGTAATTGAATAGGTTGTTGCCACATAAGGGAATTCATCTGCTTTACCTAAATGTTCGGCATCGTAGCTATATAAACGTGCAACAGGGTTACGAGAGACTTTTGGGTGCAGAATATTATCTTCTGTTGGCGATTCAAACGGTTCGTAGAATTCAGGGAATGGACCATCAGCCATTTTATCAACAGCAAATAAACGTCCCATACCTTCAGGTTGCATAATGAACGGGCCTACACCGCTATTAGGCGCTGCATTGCTATAATCGGGTACATCAGGGCCAACCCATTGATTACCATTCCATTTGATAAGCTGACGCTTTGTATCCCAAGGCTGCCCTTGTGGATCAACTGATGCGCGGTTATATAACACACGACGGTTTTGAGGCCACGCAAAAGCCCAACCCGGTGTACAACCTAGTCCAGATGGATCGGCGTTATCACGGTTCGCCATTTGGTTGCCTTTTTCAGTCCAGCAACCAGAATAAACCCAACAGAAACTCGCAGTTGAACCATCTGATTTCAGTTGATGAAAACCATCAAGCTGTTGTCCTTTTTTAAACAACAATTTGCCTGTTTCATCAAAGATATCTTGCATGGCTTGACCATTCGCTTCTTTCGCCACTTCTTCAGGTTGTGGATCGTAAGGGTCAACGTAGTTCCAAGAAAGATTCATTACAGGCTCAGGGCAAACGCCACCTTCTTCACGATAAAGCTCGCGCAGACGCATTAATAAATGCCCTAAAATTTTACCATCATGCCATGCTTGTGCTGGTGGTTTAGCACCCGCCCAATGCCATTGTAACCAGCGGCCTGAGTTTGCAATTGAGCCATTTTCTTCAGCAAAACATGATGAAGGTAAACGGAAGATTTCAGTTTGAATATCTTTTGGTGAGACTTCATTCATCTCGCCGTGGTTTTGCCAGAAATTAGATGATTCAGTCACTAATGGATCAATGACAACCATATATTTCAGCTTGGCTAATGCGGCGCTACATTTATTTTTATCGGCAAAAGCGGCTAATGGGTTAAAACCTTGAACGATATAACCATTCATTTTTCCATCGATCATCAATTGGGTCTGCGCCATGATGTCATAGCTTTTATCCCATTTTGGTAACCAGTGATAACCCCATTCGTTTTGTGCCGTTGCGTGCTCACCCCAGAAGCTTTTTAGTAAGCTAATAAAGAAATCAGGGGTTCTTTTCCAGTAGTTAACTTGGTCTGCAACCACGGTTTTCGGTGTTACCTGAGATAAATAAGTTTCTAATGATGTTTGTTTTTCATTAGGCAGGGGCATATAGCCTGGTAGATTTAATGATAATAAACCCAGATCACTATAACCTTGAATATTCGAGTGCCCACGTAACGCATTCACACCACCACCTGGCATCCCCACGTTACCTAATAATAACTGGATCATACCTGCTGCACGGATAGTTTGAGCGCCACCGGTATGGTGTGTCCAACCGAGGGCATACAAAATAGTTGAGGTTCTGTCTTTTACACTGGTAGACGCAAGCGCTTCACAGATATAGGTGAAATCTTCTAAAGGCGTGCCACAAAGAGTGGTAACAATTTCAGGGGTATAACGTGAAACGTGCTGTTTTAAAAGATTCCACACACAACGAGGATGTTGCAGTGAATTATCTCTTAATGCTAAACCATTCTCATCAAGTTCATAGTGCCATGAGGTTTTATCATAGCTTTGGTTTTCTTTATCAAATCCACTGAAAAGACCTTCATCAAAGCTAAAATCTTCACGAACAATCAAAGAAGCATTGGTATAGGCTTTCACATATTCATGCTGAATTTTATTGTGTTCAATAAGGTAATGAATAACACCTAATAAGAACGCAGTATCAGAGCCTGCACGAATAGGAGAGTAGAGATCGGCAACCGCAGCACTACGGTTAAAACGAGGATCGACAACGATAACCTTCGCATTGTTCTTAATTTTAGCTTCGATAACCCATTTAAAACCGACAGGGTGCGCTTCAGCAGGGTTACCGCCCATGATCAGCACAACGTTAGCGTTTTTAATATCAACCCAGTTATTGGTCATTGCACCACGACCAAAAGTTGGAGCTAATGCTGCAACGGTTGGCGCATGGCAAAGTCTTGCCTGACAATCGATAGCAATCATGCCTAATGAACGAGAAAATTTATTATCTAAAATTCCGGTTTCATTACTGGCGGCAGAAGAACAAAGCATACCGGTGGTGAGCCAGCGGTTAACTTCCTGCCCTTTTTCATTATGAGTAACAAAGTTTTCATCACGATCTTTTTTCATCAGACGGGCGATTTTATCAATCGCTTCATTCCATGAAATGCGCTCCCACTTATCAGAGCCAGGTCTACGATATTCAGGATATTTCAGGCGATTTTCACTGTGAATATAATCGACAAGCCCAGCACCTTTCGGGCATAAAGAGCCACGGCTAACAGGATGATCAGGGTCGCCTTCAATGTGATAAATACTTTTATCGACATTCTTTGCACCATCCCCAAGGCTATACATCAAAATACCGCAACCTACAGAGCAATAAGTGCAGTTATTACGAGTTTCAACGGAACGTAATAATTTATATTGGCGAGTGTTCGCAATAGATACTTCAGGTGCCAAGCCTAGTAATGCTGCAGATGTACCAGCCATACCGCCTGCACAGATCTTAAAGAAAGACCTACGACTGATTTGCATCAGTGTCTCCTTGATAAATTGATAAATAACATCCGTACCGGGCGTTTAAAAAACGTCCAGTAAAGATACGATTTCATTTTTCAATCATTCAAGACAGACCTGAGTATCGTTTTGTGAACTCAATGTGATGAACTACTACTTAAAATGACGTTGGTGATTATAACGAGGAAAAAAATAAATCCATGCTAACAATGCGGATACAAAATATATTAAAAAATAACAATTTAGTTTGATTTCCATCATGTTAAATAACCAATTTTTCAATTAACACACAAGGTAAAAATGAGGATGTAATCTATTAAAAAGGCGCTTGAAATAAAACTCCATTTTTACCTGTGTCATAAAAATTTTTTACTGTAAAAAAAGTAACATTATATTCTGCATAAAACCTCAATAATAATTTATTGAGACTGTCTTTTATTCTATTGTCAGATTTTTATTCCTAAATTTGATTTAAAGAAAGTTGTAAAAATATAAGATTAAAAAATAGACATTTTGATCGCCTTCACAATTCAGAAAAGATCAATTTGAAGTTTAACTCCGAAAATAATTATATATTGGAGTGATATTTAAGATACAAGAAAAACCCCTACTTGATGACAATAATAAGAGCTAATAAGTATGAACAGAATAAAGAAAATATCTTACTCCTGTCTTTCTGTAATGCTAATGTCGGCAATATTCACGTCTACTAGTTTTGCAGAAAAGCTGCCTAATTTACCAGTAACATTTAAAAGTGGTGCTGGAACAATTAGCGAAAATATTATTTATGTTGGTTTAGGTACAGCGGGAAAATCATGGTATAAGCTTGACCTGAATAGTTCGAAAAAACAATGGGAAAGAATAGCAGACTTTCCTGGAACACCAAGAGATCAAGCTATTGCTCTAGAGCTAAATAATGATATTTATATTTTTGGTGGAGCAGGAAAAGAAAATGAAAATAGCGAAACAATTAGTGCGCTGACAGATGTTTATCGCTATTCACCAAAAGAAAATAAATGGGAAAAGATCAACACTCGAGCACCTTACGGATTGGTTGGGCATACAGGAGTTAGTATTAACAATGATCAAGCTATTATTCTTGGTGGTGTTAATCAACAAATCTTTGACGGTTATTTCGTTGATTTAAACCGTACTAAATCGAATGAATCTGAAAATAAAAAAATTATTAGTGATTATTTTAATAAGCCTGCTGAAGGTTATTTTTTTAATCGAAATATAATGGAATATAATGCTGAAAATAATCAATGGAGATTATTAGGTATTACGCCATTTAATGGAACAGCAGGCTCTGCATTAGCTTATGATGGCAATAAAATCACTTTAATCAATGGTGAAATAAAACCAGGGTTACGCACCAGTGAAGTGCAAACTGCCACATTAAAAAATACTCAATTACAATGGGGGTCTGTTGCTCAGAAATTACCCGACCCTACGCCTAATCAGCCACAAGACGGTTTGGCTGGTGCATTTTCCGGTTACAGTATGCACACTTTACTTGTTGCTGGCGGGGCAAATTTCCCGGGAGCACAGGCAAACTATGCACAGCAACATTACTTTGCGCATCAAGGATTAGAAAAGACATGGCATAAAGAAATTTATGGTTTTATTAATAATCAATGGAAAGTCATTGGTGAATTACCTCTTCCTCTTGGCTATGGTGTTACTGTTTCATATGATAATTCACTTTATTTAATTGGAGGCGAAACAAATAAAGGTGAAGCTGTTAATTCAGTTATTACTTTAACAATGAAAGATAAACAATTAATTATTGAATAATCTCTTCCTAAATATAAATTAAAATAACTCATCAAGATCTCCTTTGTTAATTCAGGGGATCTCACCTTTTTGGAAAAATATTATGCTAAATAAAAAGAAGAAACTTTTATTGTCATGCTGTACTTTATTAATGTCATCTCAATTATATGCGACTACATTAGACTTTCGTCATGAATATGCAGACTCTACTCGAATTAATAAAGATAGAGTTGCATTTATTCACTCTTTTTCAAATGGTGTTGGTTTCTATATTGATGCTAGCGTTAAATCGGGTGGTGTTGATGGTGAGAAAGATAAACTATTCAGTGATGTTGTTAATAATGCTATTGAAATGGGATTAAGTTATAACTATAAACTAAATAACTATATTACATTACAGCCTGGTCTTATTTTTGAAACCGTAACAGATACTTCTATATATAAACCTTATTTAAAAGCACAATATAACTTTGATAATGGTTTATATATTGCAGGACGTTATCGTTTTGATTATGCCCGTAAAACAAAACAAGGTGTTGATGATGAAAAAACAAATCGTCTTGATGGTTTTATAGGTTATAAATATAACAAATTTAAAGTGGAATATGATTATACTCAAATGTATAGCGACGCCATAAAATATGATAATAAAAAACGCAATTATGAGCATAACGTCGCTTTCTCTTATCAAATCAACAGTACTTTCACACCTTATATTGAAGTTGGCAATATGGCTGTAAGCCCTCTCAGTGATGATCGTCAGACACGTTATCGAGTCGGGTTGCAGTTTCATTTTTAATTTAAGTTAAGTAACACGGAATAAAAAAGAGGAAGAGTGGTGGAAACATCACTCTACTTTTTATTTTGTTTATTTATCAGTGTGTTAGAAGATATTGATTATTGTTTGATCTTCTTCACAAATTACTGTTTTTTTGATTGAGAAATTAAACTCCGTAAAATATTATAATTTGGAGTTACATTTCAAAAAAGAGAACAGTGAGTCAAAATGGCGCTAATTGAAAAGATGACTAAAGATATTCAACAAAAAGGCGGACTGATTGTGTCTTGCCAGCCTGTTGATAATAGCCCAATGGATAAGCCAGAGATTGTTGCTGCAATGGCTCAAGCAGCGGTAAATGCAGGAGCAATCGCTGTGCGTATTGAGGGAATTGATAATTTAAGAGCAACTCGTCCTCTTATTGATGTGCCGATTATTGGCATTGTGAAGCGTGATTTACCTGATAGCCCAGTAAGGATCACTCCGTGGCTTAGTGATGTTGATGACTTAGCTAAAGCGGGCGCCGATATTATTGCTTTTGATGGTACTGATCGTGTGCGTCCTATACCAGTGAAAACACTATTAGCTCATATTCATCGTTTAGGAAGATTGGCGATGGCAGATTGTGCCACCTTTGACGAAGGTATGTATTGCCAAGAGTTAGGCACTGAATTTATTGGCTCAACGATGTCGGGTTATACCGGTGGTGAGATACCAAAACTACCTGATTTACAACTTGTCACCGCATTGGCCGAAAAGGGATGCCGAGTGATTGCCGAAGGGCGTTATAACACACCAATGATTGCCGCAAGAGGAATGCAAGCTGGTGCTTGGGCTGTCACAGTAGGCTCTGCATTGACGCGTCTTGAGCATGTCTGTGATTGGTTTACTCAGGCATTAAAGTGGCAGCAGGAGTTAGATAAATGAATACATTAGCAATTGATATTGGAGGAACAAAAATCTCGGCGGCACTAATCAGTCGAGATAACCAATTGACACAACATACTCAGATAGCCACACCCGCAAGTGCATCACCAACGCAACTTTATGAAGCTTTAGTTGCTATTACTACACCACTAAAAAGCGATGCAGATAGAGTTGCTGTCGCATCAACAGGGATTATTTGTAATGGCATTTTGACCGCATTGAATCCGGGTAATTTAGGTGGACTAAAAGACTTTCCTTTAAAAGAAACACTCGTCGCACTTACAGGATTGCCTTGTTGGCTACTCAATGATGCTCAAGCAGCCACATGGGCTGAATATGATCATCGTCGTGAAACTATTTCCGATATGGCATTTATCACCGTATCGACAGGTGTTGGCGGTGGCGTAATTCAACAAGGACAACTCTTTACAGGAAAGCGAGGTATTGCAGGTCATTTAGGTCACACGCTTGCCGATCCTCATGGCCCACTTTGTGGTTGTGGTCGCTATGGTTGTGTTGAAGCAATCGCTTCTGGTCGTGCAATTGCATCACAAGCGACACGGGAGCTTGCTGGAAAAGATGCAAAAGCGATTTTTGCTGCCTTTCATCAGGGAAACTTACAAGCAAAATCAATTATCGAACGTTCAGCAAACATCATTGCAAATTTGGTGACCGATATTAAAGCAACAACAGATGCTGATTGTGTCGTTCTTGGAGGAAGTGTTGGGCTGGCAAAGGGATATATCGAACTCGTTCAAGCAGCCCAGATAAAGCAACCAGTTGCATTACAAGTGCCGATATTATCGGCTCACTATCATCATGATGCCGGGCTCTGGGGCGCTGTCCTTTGGGCTAGAGAGCAATAAAAAACTGTCGTAAAACTTACCTTTTACCCTACATATGGCAGGACTAAAAAATGCAATTACATGATTTTGGTTTTATTAACTATGCAGTGCTGTTTGGTTATTTAGCTGCAATGTTACTCGTGGGTGTTTATTTCTCTAAACGCCAAAAAACAGCGGATGATTATTTTCGTGGAGGAGGCCGGGTTCCTGGGTGGGCCGCAGGGGTTTCTGTTTTTGCGACTACTTTAAGTTCTATTACTTTTATGTCGATCCCAGCAAAGGCCTATACTTCCGACTGGACTTTTATTATCGGGCAATATTTAGCTATCGCTATTTTGCCATTAGTTTTTTATTTTTATATTCCTTTCTTTAGAAAATTAAAAATCACTTCGGCTTATGAATATTTAGAAGCACGTTTTGATATACGCAGTCGTTTATTTGCCAGCCTTTCATTTATGTTATTCCATATTGGTCGGATTGCCATTATTACTTATTTAACTGTACTTGCTTTACGCCCTTTTATGGGTATTGACCCTGTTGTTTTAATCGTACTGATTAGCTTGCTCTGTATTATTTATACTTGGATGGGCGGAATTGAAGGTGTTATTTGGACGGACGTTATCCAAGGGTTATTGCTTTCAGGTGGTGCAGTTCTTATTTTTATTATGATCTGCTTTAAAGTTGATGGCGGAATTAGTGAAATTTTCACAGCAACATCACAAGCTGATAAATTCTTTCCTACGACTCAATTTCGTTGGAGTTGGACGGATAGCACTATTCCTGTTTTGATGATTGGATTTTTATTCGCTAACATTCAACAGTTTACAGCAAGTCAGGATGTCGTACAGCGTTATATCGTGACGGATTCTATTGAAGAAACAAAACGTACACTAATAACAAATGCGAAATTAGTTGCCATTATTCCTATCTTCTTCTTTGCTATTGGATCTGCTTTGTTTGTGTATTACAAACAGAATCCTAATTTCTTACCTGAAGGCTTTAATACAGGAGGTATTCTGCCTCTGTTTATTGTGACTGAAATGCCTGTTGGTATTGCTGGATTAATTATTGCAGCTATTTTTGCTGCGGCTCAATCCAGCATTTCGAGTAGCTTAAACAGTATCTCAAGCTGTTTTAATTCTGATATCTACACTCGTTTAAGCAAATCTGAACGCAGCGCTGAACAAAAAATGAAAGTCGCAAGATTAGTCATTATTGTTGCTGGTGTCTTCAGTAGTTTAGCTGCAATTTGGTTAGTTTTATCTGATGAATCTGAAATTTGGGATGCCTTTAATAGTCTGATTGGTTTAATGGGTGGCCCAATGACCGGTTTGTTTATGCTGGGTATTTTTGTCAAACGTGCTAATGCAGGTAGTGCAGTTGTCGGGATCATTGTCAGTATTATTGCTGTATTAGCTGCACGTTATGGCAGTGATCTTAATTTCTTCTTCTACGGAGTGATTGGTGCGATGTCTGTTGTTATCGCAGGAACAATTACAGCACCGCTTTTCGCATCAGCAAAACAAATTTCATTAGATGATAGTGAAACATCAGGAAACTAATAGGGAATAATCTATGTTATTTGGACACATATCAGATTTGGCTACAATGCCAGAAATGAATCCCGCGTTGCGTGACGCGATGGAAAAAGCATTAGCACTTGATCCTGCTTCACTTGCTCCGGGTAGTTATAAGATTGACGGTGAAACGCTATTTATGAATGTTATGACGTTTGATACACAGCCTCGTGAACAGAAGCGAGCTGAGTTACACCAGCGTTATATTGATATTCAAATATTGCTTAGTGGCGAAGAAATTATTGATTTTGGTATACAAGGCTCAGCACAAGACGTGGCGCCTTATAATGAGGCTGATGATTACCAACTAACCGACACAATAATAGGTCAACAGACCTTAACACTTTCATCAAGCATGTTTGCTGTTTTTATGCCTTATGAACCTCATAAACCGGGCATTTCGGCTGAAAATGGTGCAAACACACTGAAAAAAGTCGTTGTTAAGTTAGATGTCACCGCATTGACCGACTAATAATTACTATTTTTATTAAGCGCTTTATTTCTGATGTATCAGTAAGTTGTATTCTGATGCTATTAAGGAATAAAGCGTTTTTTATTATCATATTATTGTATGAGCAAGGCTTTTTTTAACCTGTTGGAATTGGTACTCTTGTTGGCAGAATTTTTTTCCGTGTATCTTCTGCAACCAAGGATAATCTCCATGACAGAACAGGCAACGACTCGATTAAAGCCGGGTAAAATACTTGATACGCTAGGCGCAATGAAAAATAGTCTAACGCGAGTATCACAGCGCATTGCAGACTATATCCTGTTCCATCCTACAGAAGTTACTCAGCTCTCTATTGCTCAACTTTCACAAGCAACAAAAGCGGGTGAAGCGACGGTTGTGCGTTTTTGCCGTACATTGGGTTATAAAGGGTTTCAAGATTTTAAAATGGATTTGGCGATTGAAATGGCGACCTCTGATAATGAAGAGTCACCTATTCTTGATGCAGAAGTGACCCATCAAGACGATATCCATACCATTGGTTTAAAACTTCAAGCAACGATTAATAACGTATTATCAGAGACATTAAATCTGCTCGATATGAAGCAAGTTCAAGGTGCTGTAAATGCTTTATTATCAGCAAATTATATTTTTATTTGTGGTGTTGGCTCTTCAGGAATTACAGCAGAAGATTTAAAAAATAAACTTATGCGAATTGGCTATCGTGTTGATGCTGTTACAAATAACCACTTTATGTATATGCAAGCCTCTCTATTAAAACCAGGCGATGTGGCTATTGGAATTAGCCATTCCGGTAATTCTCCTGAAACGGTCCATGCTCTTAAATTAGCTAAAGAAGCAGGAGCCAGCACGATCGCATTGACTCATAATTTAGGCTCACAAATTATGGAGTATGCTGATCATCATTTAATTAATGGTAACCGACAAGGGAAACTGCAAGGTGACTCTATTGGTACAAAAACCGCACAACTCTTTGTATTAGATCTTCTTTATACGCTATTAGTGCAAGCTCAGCCTGATATGGTTAAAGAGCAAAAACTGCGAACATTGAATGCGCTAAAACAGACTCATTCCGCATAAGTTTATCTCTACATTGTGTGATTTTTAGTGAAAATTGGCTAAAGATCACACTTTCATTTTTCTCTTCCTTTAATGCTCATTTCGTTATTGCGTTCTGAAGTATTGCTCCCTAATATAGAGTTAAGCTCCATAAAATTAATAGAAAAGAAATTAACCTCCAAAGGAAGTTATCATGAACAAACTCTCTGGACTGATTGCCGCACCTCATACTCCTTTTGCAACTGATGGTAGCGTTAATTATCCTGTCATTGATGAAATAGCTAAACACCTAATTGCAAGTGGTGTGACAGGTGCTTATGTATTAGGAACAACAGGCGAAGGTATTCATTGTTCTGTTGAAGAACGTAAGAAAGTGGCTGAACACTGGGTTAGTGCCAGTCAGGGTAAGCTTGATCTTATTATTCATACAGGTGCATTAAGTATTGCTGATACGCTAGAACTTGCTCGCCATGCCGAAACCTTAGATATCAAAGCAACATCCGTTATTGGCCCTTGTTTTTTTAAACCAGGCAATGTTGATGATCTCGTTGAATATTGTCGTTTAGCGGCTGCAAGTGCGCCATCTAAAGGTTTTTACTATTATCACTCCACCATGTCAGGCTTAAGTATTGATATGGAGAAATTCTTACAAGTAGCGGGTAAAGCAATTCCAAATTTATCTGGTATGAAATTTAATTCTCCCGATATGTATGAATTCCAGCGTTGCTTACGAGTAGATGGCGGAAAATATGATGTGCCATTTGGTGTTGATGAATTTATTCCTGCGGGATTAGCCTGTGGTGCATTAAGTGCAGTTGGTAGCACATATAACTATGCTGCACCATTATACCTTGAAATTATTGAAAAATTTAAAGCTGGTGATCATGAAGGTGTTACTGCTTGCATGGATAAAGTGATTGCGATTATTCGTGTTTTAGTTGAGTACGGCGGTGTTGCAGCAGGAAAAGTAGCAATGCAACTGCATGGTATTGATGTTGGTGACCCTCGTCGCCCATTACGTCCAATGACGGCAGAGCAAAAAGCTGATGCTTTAGCGAAGTTTAAAGCAGCTAATTTTCTGTAATCGATTTGACTTTGATTGATAATTTTATAGATAGACCCATATTTCAACATCTCCCCCTTTGATGTGACAGTGGCTTTTAGAATAAAGCCACTTTTTTATTATTGACTCTAAAACTTGATTTTAAATGCCACTCAAACCAAAGTACTAATTATTGTCTTATTTTTAATTAAGGTGTCTTGATGGCATACGAATTTCTGACACAAGCAACGCTCAAAAAATTGGCAACTGGCGAAATTTGGCAACGACAAATTAATGATGAAAGTATTATTGATGTCAGCTTAAATGCAGGGTACTTAATGATTTCTCAGCCTGAAATTGAGGAAAGCTTTATTCCCTTTAGTCAGAAGTTAATGGTTTATTGCGAACAGCTTAAGCTTAAATTTCCATTTATTGAATTTACTCAGCCCCAAGAATTTCATTCCACATTATTAACGATTTGTAATCAACAAAATGAGCAATTTAAACTACAACGGCCTGTATTATTATCGTGGTGTCATGAGATTGCAAAAATCTTTAATCAAATAAAAAGTATTGGAATTTTATTTAATGACGTTGTCCTAACATCCAATGGTAGTCTGATATTAACGGGTATTTCAGAGGAATTAACACGCTTTAGGCAACAGATTTATCAGCAGATCCCAATTGAAAGTAAACTTCATAAAGACATTATCCATATTACGCTTGGGCGATTACGTGATAGTACGTCATCAGCAGATATGAAGAAGCTTTATGATGAGCTAGAGCAAAACCGATCATCATTAATACATTATGCGATTAACACTCCTATCATTATCCGACATCCAAAATTTGTGGTAAGCAAAGGTTCACTTTCCTCTGAAGTACAATTGGGTTTAACGATGGAATTTAATCAGTTATGGCCATTTAGGTGTTATTAATCATAAATATTAAATCGCATTCATCTTTTTGTGACTAAAGCGATATAGCTAATTAGTATATAATTCAACGATTCTTTTTATTCGGATTATGTGTTTGAATTATGAATGTAAAATATCGTGCTGATATCGATGGTTTAAGAGCGGTCGCTGTTATTCTGGTTATCCTGTTCCATTTGGATAATCGCTTAATTCCTTCGGGATTTATTGGTGTCGATATTTTCTTTGTGATCTCTGGTTTTTTGATCTCGTTGATAATTAAAACTTCATTGTCACAAGGTAATTTTTCATTTCGTGATTTTTATAATCGTCGATTATGGCGATTACAACCACTTTATCTTGTTGTACTAATTTCAGTTCTAGTGATATCTGGACTTTTTTATCTACCTAGTGATTATTTAGATATTACGAATAGCGAGAAATATGCCTCAGCCTTTCTCTCTAATAAATATTTTGCGAGAGCAACAACCAGCTATGCAGCGCAAGATGCACTATTTTTACCGTTATTGCATACGTGGTCTTTAGCGATAGAGTGGCAATGGTATCTTTTCTTGCCTTTTGCTCTTTATTTTCTACACAAAATTAATGTAAAAGAAAGAGTTAATCATTTTTATCCGGTGGTATTAGTCACTGTTATTTCATTTGTTCTGGTGTTTTATTACCAGAAAGACCAACCGAAAAATTATTACTATTTTAGTACGCGGATCTTTGAATTTATGTTGGGAGCTTGTGTTGCCTACTTCCCAACAAAGATAAAACCTAATCGAAGAATAAATGATGTTATTAGCTTAATTGCGCTAGGTGTTATTGTTTGGGTTGCATTTCAAAACGATATTATTGCAGATTATCCGAATCTTAATACGTTGTATGTTTGTCTTGGTGCTGCGCTAATTATTTATACTGGACAACATGGAAGTATTATTGAAAAAATACTCTCGTTAAAGCCAATCGTGATCGTTGGGTTATTATCTTATTCTCTCTATTTATGGCATTGGCCATTATTTGCTGTTGCACGCTATGTTGGTGTGTTTAATACAGAATTGCAAAAGGGATCACTGTTAGCATTAACCTTATTGCTATCAATTAGCTCTTATTTTCTGATTGAAAAACCGTTTAGAAGAAAGCGTTTAGCCTTTAAATATTCCATCACTCTCTTGTTAATTGTTCCTATTTTATTCGCTTTGGGGCTAAATGCATTGAATGAAAAATATCAAGGTATTGGAGCAAGGCTTGGGCAAAATTACGTTAATTTAGAAGCAAAATTGAATCAGTTTGATTATCCCAATCGAACTAAATGTATGAATTTCGAAGCCTCTGATCCAGATAAAATGTGTCATATTGGTGAAGTAGGAAGCCAGAAAAAAGCCTTTTTATTTGGTGATTCTCATGCAAATCATTATTGGGGCTTTATGGATATTTTAGGTAAAGACGCCAAAATAGATGTATATGCACAAGCAACTTCATCGTGTATTACGCTTCCTAATATTTATCTTTATGACTGGTCTAATCATAAAAATACAGTTTATCAACGTTGTTACGATCAAACGGCGAAATATTATCAACTTATCAGGAATGGTCACTTCGATTATGTAATATTTGGGCAAGTTTGGAATAACTACGCGTCAAATCATGTCATTAATAAGATAGGTGATGTTAGAACCGTTGAAGAGTCTCGCAAACGCGTTGAGAAAGCGATGCGTGAAGCGCTTGATATAATTATTGCCACAGGGGCTAAGCCTGTTTTTATTAAAACAGTTAATTCTATGCCAAGTGGTTTTATGACCTGTTTTTATGAAAATGCAAAATTAAGAAAGGATTTTGCAGATAATAATTGTAACCCCAAAAACTATAAAGGTGAGGGAAATACATGGATGAATCAGTTATTTGTTAAGTTAAAAAAGGACTATCCAACCTTAATTATCATCGACCCTAAAGATGTGCAGTGTGATAAAAATATCTGTCTAACCGATATAGAAGGTGTGCCAGTATATCGTGATGTAGGACATATTACAGACTATGCTTCAACCATCTTTGGCATGATGTATTTAGAGCGTTTTGGTAATCCGTTAGTCGTGAAAAATCCTTAATAAGACAATTAATCGATCATCAAAATAATAAAAAAGTGCGCAGTTATCTAAGGTAGTGCGCACTTTTTACTTTTGAATATATTAATGATCTAAAGAAACAGAATGAACATGTTCAAGCTGTTTTAATGAGCAATAAAATTCGGGTAAGGTAATTTTTTGTCGGACTAACAGTTTCAAATTCACTTCAACACGCTCTTTTTTAATATCGCGAATAGTCAGATTTTCAATCACGTCTTTATGGTTTTTCAAATACTCAATTAAAAGAGGAACACCGCTTTCATGAGTAAATAACATGCGCACTTTAATCTTACCTAAGCGTTGGTTTTTCATCTGAAATAGCACCACTTGTGGGCTAAGTTGAATAGCCATAAAAAAGAGAACAGTCACAATCATGGCATGCCAATAAAAACCTGAACCACAAGCAATACCAACCCCTGCTGAAGCCCATACTATGGCTGCGGTTGTCAGGCCTGAAATGGCATCATCACGTCGATGCAATATAACGCCAGCGCCAAGAAAGCCGACACCACTGATAATTTGTGCTGCTAATCTCATGGGATCACTACGAATATTGTCTGAAATATTGGCGTAATATTCCGCAGATTGAATAGAGACAATAGTTAATAAACAACTGGCAACGGCAATAATGACACAGGTTTTAAAACCGACAGGTTTTCCCTTTGATTCACGCTCTAAGCCAATAAGGCCGCCCAAAATAAAGGCGGCCAGTAATTTAGCGATACTTGATAGTGATAAAGGGCCAATGCTGCCAACAAACTGAATTAATGCGTCCATGGTTTGCTCCTAACGTTGGCCTATTATTCTAAGACTAAGGAGTTACTGTGCCTTCTGGTACTTTCTTATCTTCGTTATTTTTCTTTTTACTCACATCATCTTTAAAGAAGAAGATAAAGAATAGGGTTACAACGGCAGCAACGATTGCTGGGTATATCCAGAATGTTGACCACTGTGGTAATGCAGCATCACCTGTTTCTGTTACGGTTGAATTAAAGATTTGACCACAAATAGTGGAAGCAAATAATAGGCCGAAACCATTAGAGACAATAAAGCGTAGGCCTTGTGCTTGAGCACGAATTTCCGGTTTGGCTTTGCGGTCAACATAGATATCACCAGCAGTAAAGAAGAAGTCCCAACATAATCCCTGTAGCATTAATCCGATAACGATAAAGTAAAACTCTGTATTTACCGCAGCATAAGAGAAGAATATTGAGCGAATGATCCAGCTAACAGCACCTAAAAGTAATGTAATTTTGAAGCCAAACTTCATTAAGAAGAATGACAATACAAACATAAACAGAACTTCGCAGGCTATACCTATTTGCATAATAGACGCTGCATTATTAAAACCTAATGCTTTAATAAAAACAGGAATATAAGCGGAGTACGCTGTTTTAGGGATCATTAAAACAAAGATACTAAACATTAAGATAGCGAAATAACGATCTTTAAATAATGAAAGCGCATCTAAACATAAAATATCACGAGTAGAGAATGGCTTACCTTTCGCTTTTGGTGGCGTGTTAGGTAAAGTAAAGCAGTAGAAACCAAGTAAAACACCTACAGCAGAAGCGATATACCAAGTCATCGTACTACCAGAGAAGCCCATTTCACCTAATATAAATCCGATAGCCATAAAACCAAACGTACCGAATACACGAATAATAGGGAAATATTTCACGCCATTAATATGGGAGAAACTAATACTATTTGAAAGCGCAGTTGTTGGATAAAACAATAATCCAATAATGAAAATTAAGAATAAAGTCATGCCACTGTTTTGTGCTTCAATAAATTGAGGAACACAAATAATGACTGCGGCATTAATTAAATGAAGGATACCCATGACTTTTTGTGAAGCAAAGAAACGGTCAGCCACCATACCAATAAATAATGGAGAGATAATTGTAGCGACGCCTAATAAAGCGTAGGCATTACCAATAATGCTTGCCATACCATAGCTACTTAATACTAGCCCCATAGTCATATTCCACGCACCTTGCATGAAATATTGCACAAACATCATTATTAGTAAGCGAGAGGTTATTTTCATATCCATCATCGTTCTCCTCTTAATTTGTTTCTAACGTTAATCCGTCGTAGGCAACGCGGATATTATGAGGAGCACAAACAGCTTCTAATTCGTGATGAAGCAATTTACCACTATGTGAAATATGCGAAACGGCAATTTGTGTATTTTGATGTAAACAACTTTGCTGTTGCAGTTTTTCTTTTGCTGCAAATACGGTTTCTAGGCTCATATGATTATCGGTACGATCTTTACCATTGAGTCCATAAGTACATTCAAAAACAACGATATCTAGTGGTTTGTTCTCTAACCATTTCCACGTTAATTCAGGGAACCAACCAGAATCATGTCCATAGAAAATAACCTTGCCATCTTTCTCAATATGATAAACATAGCAAAGTTCCCATTTCGCATGATTAGCGAGTAATGGTGTAATTTTATAGCCATTTCTTTCGACAGTAACAAAAGGAATTAAGCAGTGAAAAGCAAAACGCTCTTTACTGTAACCAGGTAAAACTTCGATGCATCCATTAATCGCGCGATCATTACCAAAAATATGAAGAGGATGGTTAATTTCAAAACCATAACCTTCCATTCGGCTAAACAGATCGCCAACATTGAAATGATCTGGATGAGTGTGAGTGAATAGAAGGCTTTCAAAATTGGTAGCATCCATTCCATCACGCATTAATTGGTAACTAAATGTAGGTGATACGTCGATTAACATAATGTCATCGACAATGGCAGAAGAGTGAGTTCTGATATCTTTCCCACCAAGTTCTCTTGCTTTCAGGCAGTGTTCACAACGGCAGAAGGGATTGGGTATGCCTTCTGAGGCAGCCGTCCCTAAAAAATGAAGTTTCATAAGAAATCCCCTTATCCTATTGTTTTATTATGATTTTATTAATTATCTGGTGTTGGCTATCTGTAAGTTATAGATTGATTTGAACGTTCCAATAATAAAATGATGAAGATTATTTGCCAATAAATGAAGATCAGATCAGTGATCTTATTCAAATTAAATTTCTTATCGTATTGATTAATATTGATATATATTTTAATTGATATTGATAATCATTTATTTGTGATAAGTAACAAGCGCTTGTTTTATAAACAAATTAAAAATGGAACGTTCAAATCAATTAGCAGTAGTCGCGATAAATAATTCAGGTATGCTAGTGAAAGCAGAAATTGAGATGGAAAAAGGTCAATGGCAACGATTAAAGATATTGCAAAACTAGCAGGTGTCTCTCATGGAACGGTTTCTAACGTATTGAATAAACGTGGGAATGTGAGTGTTGAGAAAATTGAAGCTGTGTATCAAGCCGCCAAACAAATGGGCTATCAATTAAATACACAGGCTCAACTGTTAAGAACCAATAAAAGCCATAAAATTGCCATACTTCTACCTCAATTAGTTTCTGAAAAATATGCCGTTTTTTTTAATTCCTTAAGACAGTCTATTGCTCATTTTCCTGAGGTAACTTACGATCTTTTTTTAACCGATGATCTTGAAACCACCGAATTAGAAGCATTACAGAAAATTGCAGCAGGTGGCTATAAACAAGTGATCACCGTTAGCTGTCTTAAAGATGCAAATATTTATTTTGACACGTTAAAATTACCGCCTTCTCAAGTTGCATTTGTTTATCGTGAACCACTAAATGTTCAACGATATTTCACACTCGATTTTGCTCAAGCCGCAGAAGCTATTTGCCAACAGGTTGCAAAAACCACAGGTAAATTAGTGGGCATTTTTATGGGAAGTAGCGACTATTTAAATAATCAAAACTTTGCCAATGAATTACAAAATCGACTTTTAGAGAATGCACCCAATAAAAAAAATGTGGTGCTTTGTGCGTCAGATGAAGAAAGTTATAAAATTGCGTTTGATTTCTTTTCTATGGAGCAAATCCCAGACATATTTATTGCTCAAGATATAGAGAAAGCTCGTTATTTAACACAAGCCAGCTATTTCGGTAGCCATAATGATTGCCCTCCTATTTTTGCATTGAGCGACAATATTCCACCTGTATTAAAAGGGTTGTATTACTTTCCAATGAATTACGCTCAACTTGGATTAGAAGTCATGGATGCATTAATGCAAGAAGAGTATGAAAGTGAAATAACTGAAAAGAATGTGACTTTTGTGCGTAATCAAAGCGATCATCTTTATACATTAACGCCGGCAGTTGTCAGTGAGGATAAAGCAGATATAAGTCTTAATTTATTGATTTTACCTAGCCCTTCAACCAGTGCATTAAAAAAGCTGCTACCCCATTTTTATCGCCAAACAGGCATTAAAGTTAATTTAGCAATACATCCATACGATGAAGTTTATCAAATATTAAGTCAGTTACATTTACATCCATATTATGATTTATTGCGTATTGATATGGCTTGTTTTCCTTGGTTTGCGGAAAGAATACTACAGCCATTAGATAAAATCGGTAACGGATTAACAGATTTATTAAATAATTTTTCACTGCCTACTCAGCAGAAATTTAGTTTAGTGAATAATGTTGCTTATGCCATGCCTTTTGATGCTAGTGCGCAACTCCTATTTTATCGAAAAGACTTGTTTGAAGATCCTATTCTAAAAAGAATGTATTACGAAAAAACAGGTAATGAGTTAATTGTACCGACGACATTTGAAGAATACGATAATGTGACGCAGTTTTTTACTGAACAACATGAAGAAGGGCAATTAAGTCGCCCAATGGGAGCTTCAACAACATTGGGTAGTGCAGGATTGATCGCAACAGAATATCTATTACGTTATTACGCAAAAGGCGGGCGCTTAATAGGAAGCCATAATATTCCTAGATTAGAAATGCCTTTAGCAAGTGAAATATTAGAAGAATATTTAAAACAGTTGTCGATCACTGAGAATATTCATAATAAGTGGTGGAGTGAGTCGGTTAGACAATTTGAGCAAGGGCATCTTGCTATGCTTATCGCTTATATGAATTTATTTAACGATGTTGCTCATAGCAATATTTTACCTAAAACAGGTTTTGCACCTGTACCAGGAAGTATTCCGCAATTAGGCGGTGGCGTATTAGGGGTTTCACGTTATAGCCAAAAATCACGATATGCAGAGCAATTTTATCGTTGGCTTTATTCCCCTGTGGTTATGGATCACCTTATTTTATTAGGTGGAAACAGTAATCATCAAAATTTCAGCCATAACCAAGAAATTAGCCATCGTTACCCATGGATGACATTAGCTTATCAAGAAATTAATAAGGGAATACGAGAATCGTCAGTACCAAATGGCAAATTATTTAATTTGCGCCAAGCCGAAATTATTATCGGACAAGGTATTACTAATGTCGTTAATAATATTATGACGATAGACGAGACTATCGAATATATAAATCAGCGTTTGTTAATAGATACTCAAGGTGAGCGGTAGGGTTTACTGATTGTTATAAAAATGGCAGGGGATAATGAAATCCCCTGTATGTACACGACTACTCGCCCGCTAATGCCCTTGGAAATAATAAGTTGTTTTCTAAGCTAATATGATTCATTAAATCATCGATAAGCTCATTAATACCATTATAAAGAACTCGCCATGTGGTGCAGGCCTCAGGTGGTGGCGTGACGTTTTTGGTAATAAACTTAATCACTTCAACAATTTCACCAGCATCATCATGTTCGTGTTCCATAACACTAATGGGTGCTCCTGCTTGGCTTCCTAATCCATTTTTTATCATAGGAAAGAGAATGCGTTCCTCTTTCATCATATGGCTTGTCAGCTCATCTAATAATAGCGTTAACTGACGAGATAGCCCTTTAGGAACAGTCGGTTTTGCTTCATGAACCCGCTCTACTTTTTCTGCTTGTAGAATAAGCTCCGGTAATTGTGCTCTATGTTTGTCATGATAACGAACAATAATAAAATCAATAATTTCACTCAATGGAGCTTGTCGCCAATCTTTTTCTAATGGCTGTTCTGAAAGGGCAATTAATTTACTTTCAATTTCATCAATATTGAGTCCTGCTTTCTCTGCAGATTTGCTTAATGTTCTTTTTCCACCGCAACAAAAGTCGAGGTTATATTGACGGAATATGGCACTGGCGCCAGAAATAGATAGAGCCAGTTGGCCTAGTGGTTGATCACGTAAGTTCATAGTTTCACCTGTTTATACTCGTCATACTTCAAGTTGTAGCGTTGTTGACTGCGTTCATTCGCACTAGTCACATACTTATGTATGCTCCTAGCGACTCGCTCACTTGTCGCCTAGCTACACCTAGAATTATTTAGAGTATCTATTTGTGTCTATTCAAGTTGCAGCGTTGTTTGGCGATATCACTATTAAAATTAAGCGGGCAGCGCTCTTAATAAAGCAAAGGCTTCTTTTACCTGCTCTTCTGTAACCACAAAGGCGCGTAATACATTGTTATCATCAAAGCCTTTGGCGATAACACCCGATTGTGTTGTATTAATATTCCACGTTAAGTCATTACGAGCAGTTTCACCGGCAAGATGTAGAGGCATTAACGGTGTTTTCACCCGAATAATCATTGGCGGTAAATTCAGTGGAGTATTATTTTCACCAACGAGTGATTTGGCTAAGTGCATCGCACTTAATTGTATTGGCTGCAAAAATGGTAATAAGTTACCGTCGATTTGCGCACAATCACCTAAGGCATAAATATTGCTATTACTGCTTTGCAGATATTCATTCACAACAATCCCACGATCAGTATGCAAACCCGCAAGATGAGCAAGCTCTATATTCGGCGTGAGTCCTGTTGCGGCAATAACACAATCAACAGTTAATTGATGGTGTTGATTAAATGTCGCTAAAATACCGTTATCAGTTTGTGTTAATGACTGTAATGGTGATTTCAGCATTAATCGCACACCAATTTCAGTGAGGCTAGATTGCAAACGACCACTAAGATCAGACGGGATCAAGGATGATAATAATTGCCCTGAAATATCTGCAAGGATCACCTCTTTACCTGCCCGACTAAAATCCATGGCTAATTCAGTGCCAATTAAACCCGCACCTAAAATTAATACACGCTTAGCTTGGTGAATTTGAGCTTCATAAGTTCGGTACTCTTGTTGGCTATTAAGTGTAAACATTAGCTCATGGCCTGAAATAGCAGGACAATAAGTTTTGGCTCCAGTGGCTAATACCAATTTATCGTAATACCATTGCTCACCTTTGGTACTTTGAATACGTTTTTCATCCGTATTAATATCAACAATTTGCGTATAAGGATAAATGGCTAGTTGATATTGTTGTGCAAAGTCTTCAGCTGTTTGTTTTGTTAGATCATCCGCATTTTGAGCCAGACTAATAACATGGCTTAAATCCGGCTTGTTATATTCATCAATACTGTCTGATGCAATTAAAGTAATGGGAATATCTGCATTAAATTTGCGAATGTTTTTAACTAATTGGCGTGCGGCAAACCCCGCACCAATAATAACAATCCCATTATTGAGAAGGTCTGTACTCATTTTGCCTCCTTTGCAAGCGCATCAAAGACATCTTTTCCTAATGAGCATTCAGGGCATAAGAAACTATCAGGGACTTCACTCCATGGTGTATTAGGTTGAACGTTTTGTATTGGTTCACCTACTGCCGGATCGTAAATCCATTGGCATACACTACATTGCATACGTGGACCTAAGTCGATTGCTTCAATCTCTGTGATAGCTTCAGGTTGTGATGAGGTTATACAACAAGGTTGAGTTGCAGTAAGTGGCGCTAAAGCCCATTGGCGTGCAATTTCACGGCCATATTCACGACAAATCTCTTGAGCTTGCATGTCTGGACGCCATTTGGTTTTTAGCGCTAGTGCGGTTTCAAATCCAGCATCCATCAAGCGGGTTTGAATGCGGTCAACAGCACCACCATTCCAACCATAACTCCCAAAAGCAGCAGCTTTCTTATTACGAAAACGTAAGCCCGTCATCTCTTCAAGCATGGCAGCAATTTTTGGCATCATGACATTATTCATTGTTGATGAACCAACAAGTACACCTTTAGAACGAAATGCACTGGTGATAATGTCATTTTTATCACTTTTGGCGACGTTATAGCTTTTTACAAACACGTTAGGATCAATTTCATTGATACCTTGTGCAATGGCATCTGCCATCATACGGGTATTGTTAGACATGGTGTCATAGAAAATAGTGATACGATCTTCTTGGTAGTCAGCAGCCCATTTTAGATATAATTCAACGATTTGTGTTGGATTATCACGCCATACCACGCCATGAGAAGTAGCAATCATATCAACAGGTAAATTAAAGCCTAAAATTTCATTAATTTTTGGTGTCACAAGGCGACTAAATGGCGTCAAAATATTGGCATAATAGCGTTGGCATTGCTCAAATAATTCCGTTTGGTCAACTTCATCGTTAAATAAACGCTCATCACAATAGTGCTGGCCAAAGGCATCATTACTAAATAAAATCGCATCACCAGTTAAATAGGTCATCATGCTGTCAGGCCAATGTAGCATTGGCGTTTCAACAAAAATTAGTTGTTTGCCATTGCCAATATCAAGGCTGTCGCCTGTTTTAACGATATTAAAATTCCATTCAGGGTGATGGTGGTGGCCATTGATTGAATCAATCGCATTTGCTGTGCAATAAATCGGGGTATTAGGAATAAAAGACATCAGCTCAGTAAGAGCGCCAGCGTGATCTTCTTCTGCATGATTAATAATAATGTAATCAATCTCTTCCAGATTAATTTGAGCTCGTAAATTTTGCACAAACTCGCGACTAAATTTATGGTCAACTGTATCAATAAGGACATTCTTTTCTTCACGTATTAGGTAACTGTTATAGCTACTTCCTAATAATGTTTTATATTCAGTGCCATGAAAATCACGAACTTCCCAGTCACGTTGTCCAACCCAATTAACATTATTTTTAACATGAATAGCCATTTTGTATTGTTCCTTCTCATTAATCTTTTCATAGGGATATGTATAGATATAATCAAGAAGCGTGCCAGTTCTTATCTTATTGTTTTAAAATGATTTTTGTTTTTGTGGTGATTTAAATATTGTCAATATGACTATCTTTATCATGTCAAAATGACCATAATAACAGTCATAATGACTATGAGGTGTTTTTATGGGCTTTTCCGTTGATGTGTTGGCTAAAATTGCCATTGAATTACAAAAAGATGTGGGTCATCAAGATAGATTTCAGCGACTGGTGACCACGCTTCGGCAAGTGCTAAATTGCGATGCAGCTGCGTTGCTTCGTTATGAGCCTCATCAATTTATTCCATTAGCCATAGATGGCCTTGTACCTGATGTTTTAGGTCGTCGATTTTTACTTGAAGGGCATCCTCGCCTTGAAACTATCGCGCGTGCAGGGGATGTGGTTCGCTTCCCTGCGGACAGTGATTTACCCGATCCTTATGATGGACTTATCCCAGATAGAGAGCATTTAAAAGTTCATGCATGTGTGGGATTACCATTATTTGCTGGGCAAGATTTAATTGGTACGTTAACACTTGATGGAATGGACCCTCATCAGTTCGATACTTTTAGTGATGAAGAATTACGTTTAATTGCGGCATTAACCTCTGGTGCATTAAATAATGCGTTATTGATTGAGCAACTCGAAAATCAAAATATGTTATTTACGCCAACCAATACGTTTAAGCCCACAGTAAAAACAGAAATTATTGGTTTATCGCCTTCGATGATGCAACTGAAAAAAGAGATAGAAATTGTTGCACCCGCAGATATGAATATCTTAGTGAGTGGTGAAACGGGAACCGGTAAAGAGCTGGTGGTAAAAGCCATTCATGAAATGTCTAATCGTGCAGATAATCCGTTAGTCTATTTAAATTGCGCGGCACTTCCTGAGAGTGTGGCAGAAAGTGAATTATTTGGGCATGTGAAGGGGGCTTTTACCGGCGCAATTAGTCATCGTAGTGGTAAATTTGAAATGGCAGATAATGGAACTTTATTTCTTGATGAGATAGGGGAGTTATCATTATCACTTCAGGCCAAATTACTGCGGGTCTTACAATATGGCGATATTCAACGTATTGGTGATGATCGTAATTTACGCGTTAATGTACGTGTATTAGCGGCAACGAATCGCGATTTATGGGAAGAGGTATTAGCGGGAAATTTCCGTGCCGATCTTTTCCATCGTTTAAGCATTTTTCCTTTGCATGTTCCGCCATTACGAGAAAGAGATGAAGATATTTTGCTATTAGTGGGTTATTTCTGCGAGCAATATCGTCAGCGTTTTAATCTCACGCAGGTGATTATTAGTCCTGAATTACGCCTTTATTTATTACACTATTCTTGGCCGGGTAATGTGCGTGAATTAGAACATACCATTCACCGAGCAATTGTGTTGGCAAGAGCTGGAAATAAAACTGATAGCCTTATTTTACAAGTTAGTCATTTTGCTTTAGGGGCTGAAAATCCAGTTCACTCTGCCTCTCAAACATTACCTTCTGAAGAAAAGAATTTAAAAGAAGCAACGGATGAATTTCAGCGGGATTTAATTAAACAAGCATTGCTACGTAATAACCAAAATTGGGCGGCAACGGCGCGAGAATTATCACTCGATCCAGCTAACTTACGCCGTTTAACAAAACGCTTAGGATTAAAGTTGTCATAATTTAAAAAGAGAATGTCTTAAACGAAAAAAGGTAATTTGGGTGCGTGGTCCAAATTACCTTAAATAATTATGTTAGGATGATAAGTTGTTAATAAATTTCTATTTTCTGAATGCGTTCACCGTGATGGTTACCAGTTCTGTTAACGTGCTATAAAATTGGCTATACCCACTCATTTTTAATTTATTTAAATAGTGAGGTAGCCATGTGGTCAAATGAAGGGATAATAATTCATTAACCGCTTCTTCTCTGTTTTCCGATGCCAATACCGCTGCTTGAAATAACATCAAACCGATATGATCAACAGGCTCTGGAAAAGACGTGTTTACTTTTAAACGTTCCCGTTTTAAAAACGCACTCAGTGCAAGGGTAGAATCTCCTTGTAATAAGCCCTCTGGATCTAAATAGACTGAACCCCAAGGAGGAGCTGGTAATGCATTAGGGCCAACAAAAAGATTTTGCCATTGGGTTTTTAATTGCTCTGTATCGATAGAAACAGAATCAATTAAACGTTCACACAAGCGGTTTTCAATTTTACAAGGCCACTGTGCTGCAAAATCCCCAGTTTTAAAAAAGTTGAGTGCAGTTTTATTGGTGTCATCATCAGGTGGGAATAAATAACAAATTCCCAATAAATTAAATGCAGCCGCATAATAAGAGAGTCTGCTCATAATTTTTGATATTTCCTTAAACAAACCCCAATTAATGAGGTTTGTTTTTTATTATTTAAACCACAAGCTCAATTACAATTAGTGAATTGAGTAGAAAACATAACGCAACATAAAGTCAGCGATAATCGCGATAACGCAGCCAAGTGCAAAAATAGACTCAGTTGGTTTACCTTGATTTTTAGGGGCTAGGAATTTCACTAAACTATAGCCACAAGCCAATACTGCAAAGGTTGCTAAGATCCAGCATGTAGTACGTAACGAACCGATGGAGTAATACACTTGAACAGGTGATAACGGGAATGTCACCGATTTTTGGCTATATAACGTGCTAGTTAAATATTGCTCATAAAAAGGGTGATACAGTAATCGACCCATTAAGCTAAATGCCATTATTCCCCATAATTGCCATTTCCAGCGCATTGGGAAAGAGTCTTGTGGTATTTCAATACCTAACTTACTTCCTATACGTTGTAATACTTTGATCAGCAAAAAGAAAATAGCCGCACCAAGCGTTAGCATCGCACCGAAGAACATCACGTAAGTATTAGGATCCATCCATGTCAAAATGGAGGTATGGCGATAAATCGATGCCATGCAATAAATATCAAATAGCCCAATCAGAATACTGGTACTTAATAGAAGCATTGAGAGTTTGCGAGTGCGCCAGAGCCATAAAAAGGTTAATCCTAGGCAACCGACAAAAATAGCAGTGACGGCAACTTCACGACTTAACCAAGCAGAAAAAATATTTCTAATGGCATTAGGGGCATTTAATGGCACACCTAAGTGAGTAATTGAAGCGATAGAGCCTAAACCGGCTAATCCACAAATAATAAATAAGGCTAACAGCATAAAGTGATAGTAGCTTTCTGCATTGAGATAATGAGAAAGGCGACGAGCAAAAAGCCCTGTTGTTAGCGCAAGACCGATGGTCGAATTCATCATAAATGTGAAGATTAATAATGACCATTCATTCATTTTCTTTCTCCCTTATTATTAATTCCGTCATTATTGGCACCCTGATGTGGGTTAATAACAAGGTTTGGATGCGTTATTTCAGGGGAAGGTAAACCAGTGACATAATCTAAATCGCCATAGCGTTCACGCAATTCGTCAATAGGACCAAATTGGATCGCACCTAGCGGACAAGTCGCAACACAAACGGGTTGTTCACCTTTTTGCTGTAAATCGATGCAAAAGTCGCATTTTGACATCTGTTTGGTTTCTGGATTCATTTGTGGTGCGCCATAAGGGCAAGACCACGCACAAGCACCACAACCGACACATTTGTCTGTATCTACCATGACGATGCCGTCGCCTTCACGCTTATGCATTGCTGTTGTTGGACAGTTTTTAACGCAAATTGGGTCATCACAATGATTACAAGAGATAGATAACGTGTAAGCAAAGACATTATTGACCAGCGCACCTTTAGGATTGCGAGTATAACCGCCACCAGTGATTTCATAGACACGACGAAACTTGCGTCCAACATCGAGGTTGTTTTTATCTTTACAAGCAACCTGACACGCCTTACAACCTGAACAGCGAGCGCTGTCGATATAAAACCCTAACTGTTTGTTACTCACAGCGGGATAAACGATAAATTTACTCATGCTTTTGCTACCTCGACCAATAATGTTTGGTGAGCATTGCCGTGTGCCATTGCGGTGCTACGGGATGATGTTAATACGTTGGCACATCCACCTTGATCTATGCCTTTTGCATCAGGTTGCCACCAAGCACCTGCTTGCAAGGCGACGACCCCAGGCATAATTCGTTGTGTTAATTTGACGGGAACGATCGTGATCCCACGATCGTTATACACTTTGACTTTCTCACCTTCTTTGATGTTTCTATCTTGAGCATCTAACGGGTTTAACCAGAGTTCTTGGCGCTGTACTTCTTGCAACCAAGGGTTGGCAAATTGCGTTGAGTTTGCGCGGTTACGCCCTTTCCATGTGATAAGTTGTAGCGGGAATTTATCCGTTAACGTGTCTTCAGGGCCCTCAATGGCAGGTACATAATGAGAGAGTGCAGGAATATCGACATTATTCATGTCATATAAACGCTTAGAAAAAATCTCAATTTTGCCTGATGGCGTTGGGAATGGATTATTTTCGATATCTTGGATATTTTTCTCAAACGCCACATTTTGAGTATGTGGACGATGTTTTAATAGATGTCGACGTTTAACCAACAACTCTTTAAAGGTTGGAATACCATCTTCAGGGCGTTTAATACTCGCGTCATCGACTAAATATTCAATCCAATCGCGATCAGTCTCTTTACCTTCGCTAAATTGCTCACCTACACCTAATTTATCGGCGACTTCTCGTAACCAATCGTAGTCAGTACGACGCTCAAATTCAGGCTCAATAACTTTTTCAGACAGAATAATGTAGTCGCCATAGCTCCATGTACCACCGATATTCCAGCGTTCTAAGAAGCTGGTTTCTGGCAGTAAAATATCGGCATATTTTGCACTTGGGGTTAAATAGAGATCACTACAAACGATAAATTCTACTTTTGATTCATCTTCAAGTACTTTTGCGGCATGAAGAATATCGGTATTTTGGTTTGTCATGTAGTTACCCGCCATTGAGAAAATCATCTTGATTTCAGTATCAAGTTTCTCGGCATTGAGTAACCCATTTTGTGGCGTGACTAAGTTTTTATCTTCACACGCTTGTACCCAGTTGGTGATATTGATTTTCGCTTTTACTGGGTTAGTTAATAGGCTTGGCCCTGCAATGGTTTTACGCAATTCAGAGTTTAAAGCCATACCATAGCCAGCGGCCCAACCACCACGAACACCCACATTACCAGTGATAGTCGCAAGTAATGTCGCGCCACGCGCCGTCCGTTCACCACAAATATGACGTTGAGGACCCCAACCTTGCATTAATGCAGCCGGTTTTGTCGATGCGTATTCACGAGCTAGCTGTTTAATAGTATCAGCCGGCACTTTAGTGATGGTTTCAGCCCATTCAGGAGTTTTCTTAACACCATCTTTTTTACCCATTAAATAGGCAACTAAAGACTCATTCTCACCCACACCTTCAGGCATTTGGTGTTCATCAAAGCCAACTGTGTATTTATCGATAAAGGCTTGATCGTGCAGATTTTCGCTTACGATGACATACATCATCGCATCCATCATGGCGTTATCCGTTGTTGGCAATAACGGGATCCATTGATCAGCTAAAGAAGAAGCGGTATCTGAATAACGCGGGTCAACGACAATAAATTTAGTGCCGTTTTTCTTCATTTTTTGGAAGAAATGGTTTGAATGACCAAAAATAGTTTCGTTAGGGTTATGACCCCATAAAATCACAAGAGGGGTATTTTCTAACGTATCGAGTGTGCTACCACTGGCCGCTGTGCCGTAAGTATAAGGGGTGACGGCAAGGGTATTACCGTTACTGACTGAGTGATAGTTTTCCAGAAAACCGCCTGTGAGATTAAACAGACGACGTAACATATTCGCACCAGAGAAAATACCACCAGTAACACCTGTACTTAAGCTGACAAAGCGAGATGCTGGACCATATTGCTGGTTAATACGTTGCATATTTTGCGCAATAAGAGTGGTTGCCTCTTCCCAAGTGATGCGTTCAAATTTGCCTTCGCCACGTTTACCAACGCGTTTCATTGGGTATTTTAAACGGTCTGGATGATAGACAAATTTACGATAACCACGGCCTCGTACACAGGCACGCATAATTGGCATTTCTTCATCTAAATCAGTATCTGGGCGAGTGCTAATACGGGTAACTTTGCCATCTTTTACATGGGCACGAATGTCACATTTACCGCCACAGTCAAAGCTACTACAAGTTGAAACAATGCGCTCACCATCTTCGGTTGTTATTGATTTTACTGGGATAGCGTTGTCTGTTGTCGCAGCAAAAGAGTTTGATGCGAGAAAAGGAAGGGTGACTAATGCTGAGCTCGCTTGAATAAAGTGACGGCGGCTAACATCGTTGAGAATGCTCTTTGTATCACTATCGTGATCGGACTGATTGCTCATAATGAACTCTACCTTAAACATAATAGGCGGATCCCGATATACCCGATACTTGATATAAAGAATGTGCGTGATTTTTCTAGGCTATGAATAAAGGGAATGTCTGGTATCCGCTGCATTATTATTGAATGCATAGATAATTGCAGAATGCTCGAAATAACATCTGCGAGAGGGATAGTAGTTGATTAATCTTTTGCCAACATTCTAAAACCAGACAACGACATTCGAATTTCAGCCTATTTACAAGGGGTGTTAAAAGCTCGTTTTTTGATTGTTAATAGGGTTTGTTAAATAGATATCAAGAAGGTTGAAATTTTACATAAGGTATTTTCGTTATTTATTTAAATATATAATGATTTTAATTATATAGGTCATTATTTGCCAGTGTGTAGAGTGTGGGATAACTGTTATATTAAAAGAACGAAAATAAAAAGAGAGCGACCCAAATTGTGAGAAATGTACCTTTAAAAAGCGTTGATTCACTTGACCGAGATGTTATTGCGCTGGGTACAGACTATTTGCCCAATACGTTGTTAGAAACGCATCAACATCGTCGAGCCCAATTTTTATATCCTGCAACGGGTTTAATTGAAGTGAGTACAGATGATGGTGAGTGGGTTATTCCACCGTCTTGTGGTGTGTGGATCCCACCAGAAACTGGGCATGAAACGCGTATGTTAGATGTGAGCACTCGAAGCTTGTATATTGAGCCTTCCGCAGCACCTCGATATAGCAAACAATGTGAGGTTGTCAGTGTTTCTCCTCTTTTTCGCCAACTATTACTTGAAGCCGTAGATGTGCCTGCAGAATATGATAAAAAAGGACGAGATGGTCTTTTAATGCAGCTCATTCTATGTGAATTAGCGAAAGCAAAACCGTTACCATTTTTTGCACCTATTCCACAAGACAGTAAATTAGCTAAATTATGTCGTGATTTTATTCGTAATCCCAAAATAGATTCTTTACCGCAACAATGGGCAGATAAATTACATAAAAGTGAGCGCTCTTTTAGCCGTTTTTTCCGCCAACAAACAGGAATGTCATTTTCACAATGGCGACAACAAGTCTGTTTATTGAATTCATTAACACAAATCTTATCAGGACGTGGTATTACTGAAGTTGCCTTTGATTTGGGTTATAACAGCGCTGGCTCATTCTCGACGATGTTTAAAAAACAGATGGGACAATCGCCTTCTCATTTTAGTATGGATGGACTGAAATTGGATCGTTTTTAATATTTAATTTCAATTATTATTCTTTTTAAGATTCTTTCCAATATTTTAAATAAAGAATAATTCTTTTTAAGATTTACCTTATATGTTAATTACGTATTTATTACTATTTCAATAAAAGAAAAGCATACTAAATTTATATTTAACTATTTGATTAATATATATAAAATAACAAAAACTTTTAATATTTGTTTTATATTAATATAATTGTTGCCTGATAATGAAAAATATATCTTTTTACTTTTTATGAAGATGATTGTTATATGTATGAAATTTTAAACACTTGATTTTTTGATTCTTATCTATTGGAGTTGATCTGTTGTTGTTTATTTTCTCTAGGTTTTTAAATATTAAAAATCATTAATGTTTAAGTCATACTTTTTTCATTTATACATAATAAGTTACAATTATCGTAATAGTTTCGAGTGTGTGATTTTTATATTCCACTATACTTGTTCATTAGCTCATCATGTTAATACAGAAGTTGTTACAATAGGGTCAAGAATATGTCAAAAGGCAATTCAAATAATAATACAGGCCAGAAGATAGGACTACTTGCGTTGATTGCCATCGTAATCAGCTCAATGATAGGTAGTGGTGTTGATGGATTACCGCAAAATATGGCAGCAACATCTGAAATTGGTCCAGTCATTATTGCTTGGCTAATTTGCGGTTTTGGTATGTATTTTATTGCCCGGATCTTTATGGTGCTTTCAGATATTCGACCTGACCTTCAATCAGGTATTTATATGTATGCTCGTGAAGGATTTGGTGCTTTTGTTGCTTTTATTGTTGCTTGGGGTTATTGGTTAATGACCATTTTTAGCAATGTTGCTTTTGCTATTATGGTGATGGATACCTTAAATTATTTCTTACCTGGTGATTTTAAAGGCGGAAATAATATTCCCTCTATTATCGGTGCTTCTATTCTTATTTGGGGATTTAATTACCTTGTTTTATCCGGCACGAAATTGGCGGGTGCAATTAATATTATTGGTACGTTTGCGAAGTTAATTCCTTTAAGTATTTTCGTGTTTATACTGGTTTACTTCTTGAATTATGAAGAGTTAACTAATAATTTTTGGGGAAATTCAGCATCTATTTCAGCCGATAATTTAGGGCCTATTCCTGCACAAATTTTAGCGCCTTTAGATGTTGCTCTGTGGTGTTTTATCGGTGTCGAAGGTGCGGTTGCGTTATCTGGTCGAGCGCGCAATAAAAAAGATGTGGGCAAAGCAACATTGATAGGGTTTATTGTCTCACTGATTATTTGTATTTTTATTTCAGTATTACCTTTTGGGGTTTTACCGCAAAAAGCATTAAGCGTAATACCAACACCATCAACAGCCGGAATATTAAAAACTGTTGTTGGGGATTGGGGAGAGTGGTTAATTAATATCGGCGTATTAGTGTCCGTATTAACCAGTTGGCTAGCTTGGACGATGATTTGTGCTGAAATACCTATGGTAGCGGCTCAAAATGGTACCTTTCCTAAAGCATTTTCAGTAAAAAATAAAAATGGCGCGGCCTCTACCTCTCTGTGGGTGAGTAGCCTATTTATGCAATTGGTTGTCTTTGTTGTTTATTTTTCTAATGATGCTTGGCTAACAATGTTAGCTATTTCTGCATTAATGGTTCTACCTGCTTATTTGGCGACATCGGCTTATTTATTACAGCTTTGTTTGTCGGGTGACTTTTCAAAATATGCCAATAAAGGTAAGGCTTCTGCTTTAATTAGTGGATTTATTGGATTAATGTTCTGCTTGTTTATGTTTTATGCTTGTGAAATTAAATATTTAGCGATGGTGCCTATTTTACTGACATTAGGTATTCCCCTTTTTATTTGGTCGAGATATCAAGAGCAGAAGACACTATTTAATCCAACAGAGCGTATTTTATTTGTTTTTATTATCTTACTGGATGTATTGACGATTTTTCTATATCTCAATAATTATATTGAATTTTAATTATTGTGCATAATTATTAATTGAAATTTTTTCAATGAAATGAATCAGATAATGGCAATATCAATCAATATTGATACCTATGGAGGTGTCTATGAAGTTTAATCATCATGTATTATTTGTCTCATCTGTGGGACTAAAAGAAGATAGCCCTGCAAAACAAGCATTAGGATCATTAAAACATGCAATTACAGAGCGTGGTTTAATCGCTCAAATTGCAGATAATATTGATCATGGGATTAAATATATAAAAGAAAGCCCTAAATACAGTGCGGTAGGTATTTTCTGGGATAAAAACAATCCAAAAATGAATATAGAGAGTGAAGCCTTTATTTCATTATTTAGAAAAAGAAACCCAACGACACCTATTATTCTACTGTCTGAAGAGAATATTACCGATAGTGTTTCTATTAATATTCTTAAAGAAGTAAGTGAATATATCTATCTCTATTCAGAAACCGCAACATTTACAGCTAATCGTATTTATACTTTAATTCATCGCTATGCAGAGAGCCTTTTACCTCCATATTTTAAAACATTAAAAGATTTCACTGAGGATGGTGATTACTATTGGGATTGCCCAGGACATATGGGCGGTATGGCTTATTTGAAACATCCTATTGGTATTGAGTTCATCAATTTCTTTGGTGAAAATATGATGCGTGCTGATATTGGTGTCGCAACGGCTGAAATGGGGGATTACCTTATTCATGCGGGGCCATCAAAAACATCAGAAGAAATAGCAGCAGAACTATTTGGCGCTGATTGGACATTTTATGGTGTTTCAGGTTCATCCGGCTCCAATCGTATTGTGGCACAAGGCGCTATTGGGGCAGACGAGATTGTTGTTGTGGATAGAAACTGCCATAAATCATTGAATCATGGCTTAACACTTTCACAAGGGCGTCCAGTTTATTTAAAACCTACACGAAATGGCTACGGTTTAATTGGTCCGATCCCAACCAAACGCTTAACACAAGCCAGTATTAGCAAACTGATAAAAGAGAGTCCGCTAGCCGAAGGTGCTATCAGCCCTGAACCGACTTATGCTGTCGTGACAAACTGTACTTATGATGGTTTTTGTTACAACGTAAATGATGTGGTGACAAATTTAGCAACCAGCGTACCTCGAATTCATTTTGATGAAGCATGGTATGCTTATGCGCGTTTCCATCCTTTATATAAAAATCGTTTTACGATGGATGTATCTGAAGATATTCCTAATTGTCCTACCCTTTTTGCCGTGCAATCAACACATAAAATGTTGCCATCACTCTCTATGGCATCGATGATCCACGTGAAAAAAAGCGAACGTGCGCCGTTAAATTTTGATGACTTTAATGACTCATTTATGATGCATGGCACCACTTCGCCTTATTATCCTATTATTGCTTCTATTGATGTTGCAGTCGGAATGATGAAAGGAGAATCTGGTTATTCTTTAGTACAAGAATCGATAGAAGAAGCAATTGCATTTCGTAAGGCCGTCGTTTCTGTCAAACGCCAATTAAAAGAGCAAAATGGTGATTCTGATTGGTTCTTCGATGTATTACAGCCAACTCAAGTACGTGATCCGAAAACTGGCGAAAATTACAGCTTTGAGCAAGCACCTCTCGATTTGTTAAGCCAAGAGTCTGATTGTTGGACATTAAAAATCGGTGATAAATGGCATGGTTTTTCTGATGAAGATATTGCTGATACCGACAGTATGTTAGACCCTGTTAAAGTAACAATTACCTGCCCTGGTATTACTGCCGATGGTCAATATCAAAAGATGGGTATCCCAGGTTATATCATTACTAAATTCTTGGATGAGCGACGTATTGAAATTGCAAGAACGGGGGACTACACCGTTTTAATCCTCTTTTCTGTAGGGGTCACTAAAGGTAAGTGGGGAACGTTATTAGAAAGTTTACTGACCTTTAAAAAGCTCTATGATTCCGATGCGTTAGCGATAGATGCTATTCCCTCACTAAAAGAAATCTCTCTTCAATATGCAAAAATGACATTAAAACAACTCTGCCAATCTATGCATGAAAAGATGGATGAGCTTGATTTAATGAAACATATTAATGATGCAGTAAATAGTGATCCAGAACCTGTCATGTCACCAGCGGAGGCTTATCAAAAAGTCGTTCGCTATAAAGCTGAACATATCCCTTTAGATAATTTTTCAGGTCGTATTTCGGCGAGTATGTTAGTTCCTTATCCGCCGGGAATTCCTGTTCTTATGCCGGGGGAACGCTTACCTAAAGGAGATCAAGGTATTATTGGTTACCTAAAAGCCTTACAAATTTTTGATAAGGCATTTCCAGGGTTTGAACATGAAATACAAGGGATCAATGTCGATGAAAAGGGTGATTTTTGGGTAAGAGCGATTGTTGAAGATGAACGCATTGCGAAAGAATTACCTTCACATGTGAAATTCAAACGCCGTGTGTCAGCAATTAAAAAAGGCCGTCAGTAATTAATGACAACATTATGATGCGATGAAAATATCTGGCGTGGGATTAGGCGCCAGATATTATTATCTTAAGGTAAGAGGTTTTTATGGCAAACAAATCAGAAGCCACATCGTCAAAGAATACCACCCACGCGACGAGTGATAATGGTGCAAAGTTGGGTTTATTTGCCCTGATTGCAATTGTTGTGGGCTCTATGCTAGGCGGTGGTGTGTTTAGCTTGCCACAAAATACGGCAGCAAGTTCAGCGATAGGGCCGGTTTTGATCGCATGGATTATTGCGGGTATTGGTATTTACTTTATTGCTAATACATTTCGCTTATTATCTGATTTACGACCTGACCTTCAAGCTGGTGTCTATATGTACGCACAAGAAGGTTTTGGGTCTTTTATTGGATTTAATGTTGCATGGGGATATTGGTTAATGACCGCATTTGGTAATGTGGCTTTTGCTGTTATCTTGATGGATGCATTCGATCAGTTTTTCCCAGGTGTATTTACCGATGGCAATAATTTAAATTCCATTATTTGTGGTTCTATTTTAATTTGGGGCTATAACTTTTTAGTATTATCAGGAACGAAAGTTGCAGGTTTTGTGAATACAATGGGTACTATAGCTAAATTAGTGCCATTGGTCTTATTTGTTATTATTCTGGGTGTGCTGAATGATTATTACCAGTTATTTAGTAACTTCTGGGGTACATCACCACAAATTATGAGTACGGTGGATAATAAGGCAGAGCCAGTGTCATTAATGTCCCAAATACTGGCACCGATGACAGTAACCCTATGGGCATTTATTGGTGTTGAAGGCGCTGTCGTTTTATCTGGTAGAGCAAAAAATAAAAAAGATGTTGGTAAGGCAACCTTATTAGGCTTTTTATTAGCATTAATTATTTATATTTTATTATCCATCTTACCTTTTGGTATTATGCCACAATCACAACTGTCTCAATTAAGTAATCCATCAACTGCGGGTGTATTAGCCAAAGTTGTTGGTAATTGGGGAGACTGGTTAATGAATGTCGGGCTGATTATTTCGGTTTTAGCAGGATGGTTAGCATGGACAATGTTATGTGCAGAAATTCCGATGGTCGCAGGGCAAAAAGGTGCATTTCCTAAAGCCTTTGCACGCACCAATAAAAACCAAGCCGCAAATACATCTCTATGGGTGAGCAGTATTGTGATGCAAGCAGCGATGTTATTGGTTTATTTCTCAAATAATGCATGGAATACCATGTATAACATTAGCGCATTAATGGTTGTTCCCGCTTACATCACTACAACGTTATATATCACTAAGATTTGTATTAACCGTCAATATGATCAATATGCAAAAACAGGAAGAGGATTAGCCTTATTAAGTGGTGTATTAGGTGTTATTTTCTGCCTCTTTATTTTGTATGCAAGCCAAATTCAATATGTTGCATTAGTCCCAATTTTATTGACATGTGGACTGCCTGTTTTTATCTGGTCACGTAAAGAGAAACACGATAATAAACCTATTTTTCAGAAAAAAGAGACGCTTTATCTCGTTATTTTATTACTACTTGATGTGATAATTATCGGTTTACTGATGAAAGGAATTATCACGCTTTAATATTCTCTTATATTGCAATCAATAACCTCACGTACCATGGTGATGCGTGAGGTTATTTATCCTATTGATCTAATAGTGAATTATGGTTAATTGTTTTTTTTCTTACAGTATGACGTAAACAATAAGGCAAAAAGAATAAACTTAATGCAGTCATAATAGCCGTGGCAATTAATACAACAAAAAAAGCATTATCAAAAGCTAAATTTGCTTGAGATATCACAAGAGAAGCCACATCATTTGGTAACTCCTCTGCCACAATCAGGGCTTCGTCTAAACTGTCATAGGCCGCATCGTTGATAGCTAATGAGTCAGGTAGTACGAGCTTTAAAGTGTACACGGTACTCATCAAACTGCCCATAAATGTCACGCCAATCACGCTCCCAAGCTCATAAGCCACGTCTTCAATGGAGGCTGCCATTCCTGCTTGTTTATCTGCCACACTCAACATAATTGAAGTTGATGCAGTGGTAAAAATAATACCTAAACCAAAGCCGATTAAGAACAAGCTACCAATTAACACCATTGGCGATGTAGTTTGGTAAACGGCAATTAACCACAGGTTTCCCACTAAAGTAAGCATAAATCCGGCAATAATTAAGCGAACTTCTCCTAAACGCACTAAGAAATAGCCAGCTAATGGAGAAGCAAGTACGGAGCCAATAGGAATAGGTAAGATCACTAATGCTGCATTAAGTGGGGTAAAACCTGCGACAAGCTGTAAGCGTTGGCTGAGCAGTAATTCAATACCTACAATGATCACCATAGAAAGCACCGCCATTAAAATACCGATACTAAAAAAGCGGTTTTTAAATAACCCAAAATCAATCATTGGGTGAGTTTGTGTACGCTGACGCAAGGTAAATAGAGTGAGAAAGATCACTGCAATCACTGTGGCAATTGTGGCTTCACTCCACTGTGTATAAGGTTTTCCTATCTCTTTTAAGGCATAAATGGCGCTGATCAAACCCACTAAAATTAGTACTGAGCTTAAATAATCAATTTTATGATCACCATGTCCTGAAAATTTAGGGATAAGCCAAAAAGAAAACGGTAGTACAAAAAGAACAATGGGAACGTTAATTAGAAAGACGGAGCCCCACCAAAAGTTATTTAATAAAATACCACCAATTAAGGGCCCTAACGCCGCACCGCCTGAGGCAACAGCAGACCAAATTCCAATCGCAATAGCACGCTCTTGTGGATCGCTAAAAACTTGGCGCACTATTGATAGTGTTGCTGGCATACTCATTGCAGCACCCACGGCTAAAAAGCCTCGAGAGGCGATTAAAGCGGTAGCCGAAGGTGAAAATGCCGCACACAATGAAGCGAGTGCAAATAGCGGTAATCCACTAATAAATAATGTTTTATGACCAATCCTATCTGTGAGCATACCTGCTGCGGGTAATAATCCAGCAACAATTAATGGATAGGCATTCATTATCCAAAGTTTTTCTGATGCACTGGCGTTTAAATCATGAGTTAAACGTGGCAATGCGGTATAAAGCACTGTGACATCAACAACAATGAGAAACAGCATGCTAGATACCAAAAGTAATACTATCCAACGTTTATAATCTTTTATCATAGAAATCTCAGTTATTTTTATGTGTATTATTTTTACTAACGGCTACAATATAAATCCATACAGCCGTATTGAAAAGAGGTTTTTTATGGGACGTCAAAGAACGATTGATAGAGAAAAATTATTAGAAGCGATCTTCGATATCGTTATGGAACAAGGTGCCGCAGCGTTAACGATTGATACCGTTGCAAAAAAAATGGGGATCTCTAAAGGGGGGGTTCAATACTGTTTTAGCAGTAAAGAGGCGATGATTGATGCTATGTTTGAACATTGGGAAGGCAGTTATGAAACTCAATTTAACGAGATAGTTAAAAATGATAATTCGCCTGACAATCGTGTTGCAGCACATATTCATGCGACTCATCATCACGATAAAGTCTCTTTTGCCAAAGGCGCGAGTTTGATGGCGGCATTGCTACAAACTCCAGAATATCTACAAAGTACTAAAGAGTGGTATCAACAACGATTAGCGGGTGTAGATACGACAACAGAAGCGGGAAAACGTGCACGATTGGCATTTTTAGCGACAGAAGGCACCTTTTTATTGCGTTATTTTGGACTAATGGGTATTGATGATAACGAATGGCAATCTATCTTTGAAGATATTGATTCAGAGTTACTTCAGCAAGGTAAAAAGCAATAAAAAAGCACGCTGTTAATGAGAAGAACAACATGCTTTTTATTGAAGATAATCGGCTAAATGGCATTAGTAATACATAGCAATTAGCTTATTATCGAGCTCTTTAACGTTAACGGGGGTGTCGAAAATATCTTCGATAATATCCGCTTTCATGATCTCTTTGGGTGAACCGTGATAATACAATTGTCCGTTACGCATGGCTAAAATATAGTCAGAGTAAACAGAGGCAAAATTGATATCATGAATAACGATAATAATGGTTTTTCCTAATTCATCTGCGGCTTTTCGCAGAAGTTTCATCATTATTACCGCATGTTTCATATCAAGATTATTCAGTGGTTCATCAAGCATGACATATTCTGTATCTTGGCATAGCACCATTGCCACATAAGTGCGTTGGCGTTGCCCGCCCGATAATTCATCGAGATAGCGATGACGAAATTCAGTGAGATTTAAAAAAGCTAATGACTCATCAATTATTTTCTTATCATCAAGCGTTAAACGTCCTTTGCTGTAGGGATAACGCCCGAAACCGACTAATTCTTCTACGGTTAAACGACTAACGAATTGATTTTCTTGGCGCAGTATTGAAAGGCTTTTTGCCAGTACGTCACTATCTGTTGCCGCAACATCCATGCCGTTAACACTGACCATGCCACTTTCAGGTATTAATAAACGTCCAATAACAGAAAGTAATGTGGATTTACCCGCGCCATTAGGGCCAATGATCGAAGTAATACCGCCACGCTGAATTGTTGTTGTTATATTATCGAGAACGGTTGTGTCTTGATAACGTTTTGATATTTTGCTGATTTCAATCATATTAAAGTCTTCTTAACACCAAATAGATAAAGAACATCCCACCAACAAACTCAATCACAACAGAAAGTGTTCCTGTCATTTTTAAGCCATACTCTAAAACCAGTTGCCCACCGATTAAAGCGATAGTACCTAGTAAGAAGGCTACAGGCATCAAGAAACGGTGCTGACTGCTGCCACTGATATGATAAGCAAGGTTAGCCACAATTAAACCCAAGAAGGTTAATGGGCCAACTAAAGCGGTAGAAACCGCAACTAAAACAGAAATCAGCAACAGGATATAAGTGGTCTGTTTGCGGTAATTAATACCAAGGTTAATGGCATTCGCTTGCCCTAATGCCATCACATCAAAGCTATAACGCATACGCCAAAGTAAAACACCAACAACTACAATAATCGCTAAGGCACAAAAGATAAGATCAGGCGTGGCACGGGTGAAGGTGGCAAACATGCGGCCTTGTAAGATGGAAAACTCATTGGGATCCATCAAGCGTTGTAATAATGTGGCGGAACTGCGAAATAGAGTCCCTAAAATAATCCCAATCATTAGGACTAAATTAATGTTAAAGCGTACAGAGCTAAACAGCCAACGGTAGAGTACAACGGAAAATAGTACAAGCAATGTCGATTCTAAGAAGAACTTTGATAGGTTCAGCATCCACGATGCAGGCATATCACCTTCAAAGAAGACAAACACGGTTTGTAGCAATACAAATAGGGCTTCTAACCCCATAAGTGAAGGTGTCAAAATGCGGTTGTTGGCAATGGTTTGAAACAGAATAGTCGAAACACCTGCGGCAAAAGCTACCACAATCATGGTGAGAATAATGTAAGCGCGGTGAGTCAGAATATAAGAGATATTGCCATTTAGGTTTATCGTCATAAATAACACAATGGATAATAACGATGCCCCTAATAATAACCAGATACGAGACATGGGGGAGAGGCGCGTTTTCTTATGTTCGACAGCGCCAGTACATTTGCTAATTATGGATGAATTAACTTTTTGCATAACGTTGCTGCTTTAGTAGTAAGAAAAGGAAAATAATGGCACCGACAGCCCCTAAAATAACACTGGCCGGAATTTCAAATGGGTAGCGAATAAGGCGACCAATCACATCACACAGTAAAACAATCCCGCCACCACTTAAGCAAACCCAAGGGATAGTTTTACGGATATTATCCCCCATCACTAAGCTCACTAAATTGGGCACAATCAAACCTAGGAAAGGCAATGCACCGACAACAGAAACCACAACACCACTGATAAGCGCGATAATCGATAATCCTATTATCATGACTTTGCGGTAATTCAGTCCCACGTTAATAGAGAACTCTCGCCCCATTCCTGCAACCGTAAAGCTATCTGCAACCCAACACGCCATGATTGCCAGCGCACCGACAAGCCATAACAGCTCATAGCGGCCTTGTAATACACTTGAAAAATCGCCACTTGTCCATGCGTCTAAAGATTGCAATAAATCGAAATAAACCGCTAAAAAGATAGTCAACGCACCGATAACAGCGCTAAGCATAATCCCCACTAAAGGCACTATTAATGTCGTTTTTAAGGTGATCCTTTGCAGAAGCAACATAAACAACAAAGTACCAAGCAGGGCAAAAACAGTGGCGACCATCATTTTGGTGAAGATGCCTGCCGCTGGAAAGAGCAACATGACGACTAATAATCCAAGACTTGCAGATTGCGTTGTTCCGGCAAGAGAAGGTTCGACAAAGCGGTTTTGGGTGAGCAGTTGCATAATCAATCCTGCAACACTAATGGCTCCACCGGCGAGTAATAATGATAGAGTTCTTGGAACACGGCTGATAAAGAAGATATCGCGCATATCGGGATCAGTAAAAAGCGAAGCAGGAGTAATATCTCCTGCGCCGACAAATAGACTGATCATTGAGAGGATAGCGATAACCCCTATCCCCAATGATAAATGGAACGTTTTCATTCAGTTACTTTATTTTTTTGATCCAAGGCCTGATTAATTGTATCCATTAAACGAGAGTAAGTTTGGATCCCGCCAGAGATATAAATGGAACTTGCATCAAGATAGATAACTTGGTCTTTATTCCAAGCATTTACTTTTCTAACTAGTGCATTATCAAGAACTTGTTGAGCTGGTTGTGAATCTTCACGACCAATTGCTGCATCACGGTCAATGACAAACAGCCAATCTGGATTAAGTTTTAACAGTAATTCAGAGTTGACAATGTTGCCGTGTGAACCTGGGCTATCAAAAACATAAGCTGGTTCAAAACCTAATACATCATAGATAAAGCCAAAGCGAGAGCTTGGGCCATAAGCCGAAATTTTACCGCCACTGACTAAAACCACCATTGCTTTACCTGCGTCTGGTGTTTTGGCTTTTACGGTATCAATTTTGCTATTGAAATCAGCCAGTAATTTTTTAGCTTGTTCTTCTTTGCCAAAAATTTGACCTAATGTTGTGGTGCGTTCAGCAAGGCTTTCAACGAAACGCTTCGGATCGATATCCATTGAAATCGCAGGTGCAATTTCACTTAATTTTGCATACGCATCACGAGCACGACTACCACTTAAAATTAAATCAGGCGCTGTTGTGCTGAGCTTTTCATAGTTTGGCTCGAATAAAGCACCTTCATTGATATAGTCGTTCGGATTGGTGTATTTCTCTAAGAATTTTGGTAAATGAACATTCGTTTGTGGAAGACCAACAATAGAAACACCTAATGCATCAATAATATCAAGGGTTTCCATATTCATCACAACCACTTTTTGCGGGTGTGCAGGGATTTCAGTTGTCCCTTGGAAATGTTCAATCGTGAGAGTTTGTTTCTCCGCTGATTGTGCTGTTGATGCGTCTTGAGCGTTATCACAACCTGCGATAACAAGTGAAGAAAGCAGTAAAAACAGTGGGCTTAATGACTTTTTAAACATTCTCTTTCCCATATTGTTGCAACACGAAATAACACGGATCTTTACAGCAGTGGCTTAAATGTCGATCCACAAAGAAGGCGATAATACCATCAAAAACATAAAGAGTAATGATACTAATTCACATTCTCATAATAATAAAGGATTAACTTGACTAAAATGGCGAAATCTTGTGAGAGATCATTAAAGGAAAATAAAGAACAAATTTTGTGACGTGAAAGAACTCTTAAGATTATTTGCTCAATTTGTGAAGAGTGTCAAAAGAGCAGGTCAAGGAGAGACAATTCTGAACCACTAAGAAATATCGTTAGCTAGTATCATTGCGTATACTTCATTCAAGCAGAAACAATCCTTATTTTAATCTTACTTCGGTTTCTGTACTGACACAGTAATGAATGCACAAGAGAAAGCCTTGTTATCTCTAGGGTAAATCGTTGCCAACTCAAGAGGGTTTTATGCAAAAGAAATATATTTACTTATTTTGTTCTGCTGGCATGTCAACATCTCTTCTCGTGACCAAAATGCGAGCACAAGCAGAAAAATATCAAGTGCCTGTGGTTATTGAAGCATTTCCTGAAACCTTAGCGGCACAAAAAGGACAGGATGCGGATCTAATTTTACTTGGTCCACAAATTAGTTGGATGTTGCCTGATATCCAAAAATTACTCCCGAATAAACCGGTCGAAGTGATCGATTCTTTGTTATACGGAAAAGTAGATGGCTTAAGTGTGTTAAAAGCCGCTGTCGCCTCTATTAAAAAAGCATCTGCAACAACAAATTAATTTTATTTTTTATTTTTTTATTATTTCTATTTCAGTCAAAGAGCGAATTTTTCAGCAAGCCGAGCAATTAGCGGCATTTTAAGGGTATTTTTCTATGAGTAAGTTTATTGGTTCACTTGAAAAGGTACTCCTTCCTTTTGCGGTTAAAATTGGAAAGCAACCTCACGTTAATGCGATTAAAAATGGTTTTATTCGTTTAATGCCGTTAACCCTTGCAGGGGCAATGTTTGTACTTATCAATAACGTTTTTCTTAGTTTTGGTGAGGGCTCCTTTTTTTATTCTTTAGGTATCCGCCTTGATGCATCAACAATAGAAACACTCAATAGTTTTAAAGCCATTGGGGGGAATGTCTATAACGGAACATTGGGTATCATGTCATTAATGACACCCTTTTTTATCGGTATGGGATTAGCCGAAGAGCGTAAGGTCGATCCTATCGCGGCTGGGTTACTCTCTATCGCTGCTTTTATGACTGTCACACCTTATAATGCTGGGGGGGCGTATGCTGTTGGCGCCAACTGGTTAGGGGGTGCGAATGTTATTTCAGGTATTATTATCGGTCTTGTTGTGGCTGAAATGTTTACCTTTATTGTGCGTCGTAATTGGGTGATCCGCTTACCTGATAGCGTGCCAGTTTCTGTTTCACGTTCATTCTCGGCCTTAATCCCTGGTTTTATTATCTTATCTGTTATGGGAATTGTTTCATGGGGATTAGGACATTATGAAACACATTTCCACCAAGTTATTTTGGACTCTATCTCAACGCCTTTAGCTTCATTAGGCTCTGTAGTGGGTTGGGCGTATGTTATCTTCACATCATTGTTATGGTTCTTTGGTATTCATGGTTCACTAGCGCTGACAGCGCTTGATAGTGGCATTATGACACCATGGGCATTAGAGAATATTGCGATTTATACAGAGTACGGTTCTGTTGAAGCTGCATTAGCGGCAGGTAAGACATTCCATCTCTGGGCCAAACCGATGTTAGACTCCTTTATCTTCTTAGGGGGGACGGGGGCAACGCTGGGGCTGATTCTGGCTATCTTTATCGCATCTCGTCGCGCCGATCATCGTCAAGTGGCAAAACTGGCATTACCAGCAGGTTTATTCCAAATTAATGAACCGATTATTTTTGGTTTGCCTATTATCATGAACCCAGTGATGTTTATTCCCTTTATTCTTATTCAGCCTATTCTTGCCGCAATTACTGTGACGGCTTATTACTTAGGGATAATCCCACCAGTAACAAATATAGCGCCATGGACGATGCCAACGGGATTAGGTGCATTCTTTAACACTAACGGCAGTATTGCAGCACTGTTATTAGCACTATTTAACTTGGGTGTTGCCACACTGATTTATCTTCCTTTCGTGATTATTTCAAATAAAGCTCAAACTGAAATTGAAAAAGAAGAAAGTGAAGAAGATATTGCCAATGCATTGAAATTTTAAGTGATAGAAAACACAAGTGCAGAGGCTTCTCTGCACTTGCCAGTGTCAAAGAGGAAATATGATGTTAGATATTGAAAATGCCGTTGATAGCAGTGCAACTGATGATGAATTTGAAGAGATCATCATGGGGCTTATCATTAATTCTGGCCAAGCCCGTAGTGTGGCTTATGGCGCATTAAAAAAAGCCAAAGAAGGTGATTTTGATGGCGCTAGAAAATTAATGGAACAGTCTCGTGAAGCATTAAATGAGGCGCATAAAATACAGACTCGTTTAATTGGTGATGACCAAGGTGTTGGCAAAACCAAAGTCAGCTTGGTATTAGTCCACGCGCAAGATCATTTAATGACATCGATGTTAGCCAGAGAGTTAGTGACAGAATTAATCGAGTTACATGAGAAGATAAAATAAGATGAATACTGTGGTGGAGTCATTGAGAGCACAAAGCGAAATACGCATGGTCTATGAAGATCAGCTATTTAATGGCAAAAACTTTCATGTCTTTATTTATAATAAAACAGAAAGTGTCAGTGGATTGCATCAACATGATTATTATGAATTCACCATTGTATTAACAGGGCGCTATTATCAAGAGATTAATGGTAAAAAGGTTTTATTAGAGCGGGGTGATTTTGTTTTTATCCCCATAGGCTCTCATCATCAAAGTTTTTATGATTTTGGGGCAACTCGCATTTTAAATGTGGGTATTAGTAAAGCCTTTTTTGATAAGCACTATCTCTCGTTATTGCCTTCTTATTTTATTGCTTCGCAAGTTTATGAATTAAAAAATGAGTTTCTTTCCTATATTGAATCGGTTATTGGCTCATTAAATTTCCGCCATACCGAATTTAATGAATTTATTGAAATTGTCACCTTTAATGTGGTGAATAGATTACGACACCATCGAGAAAATAGAACACAAGATGATATTCCTTTATGGCTAAGAGACACAGTTAGCGAGATGCATGACAAACAAAAATTTGGCGAAAATGCACTGGTTAATATGGTAATGCTATCAGGAAAATCACAAGAATATTTAACCCGAGCAACTCGGCGTTATTACGATAAAACACCAATGCAAATTATTCATGATATTCGAATTAATTTTGCGAAAAAACAATTGGAAATTACAAACTATTCGATAACAGATATTTCTTTTGATGCTGGTTACAGTAGTCCAAGTTTATTTATTAAGACATTTAAGAAAATAACTTCGTTGACGCCAAATAGTTATCGAAAAAATTTGTGCAGTATTAAAGAAACAAACTAATTCATTATTAAGCGTAAGAAATTAATCAACAATAAAGATTAATTTTATTGAAAATAGAGAGAAAGAAGAAAATAAGCTTATTTTCTTCAGGGCTCTTTACGCCTTAATTTCGCCATTAATACACAAATAACAGCACTATTACGCTGTATGGGAGTATTTTATGAGTCATAAATTAAAAGTTGTTACCATTGGTGGTGGAAGCAGTTATACGCCTGAATTATTAGAAGGTTTTATTAAGCGTTATCATGAACTACCAATCACAGAGTTATGGTTAGTGGATGTTGAAGAAGGGAAAGAGAAGCTTGATATTATTTTTGAGCTTTGCCAACGCATGGTAAAAAAAGCAGGTATTCCTTTAACCATTTATAAAACACTTAATCGCCGTGAAGCATTAAAAGATGCTGATTTTGTCACAACACAATTGCGTGTTGGTCAATTGAAAGCAAGAGAGCTTGATGAATCTATTCCTTTAAGTCATGGCTATTTAGGACAAGAAACCAATGGTGCGGGTGGTCTATTTAAAGGTTTGCGCACTATTCCTGTTATTTTCGATATTATTAAAGATGTTGAAGAAATTTGCCCTAATGCGTGGATCATTAACTTTACTAATCCAGCAGGTATGGTAACAGAAGCGGTTTATCGTCATACCAACTTTAAGAAATTTATTGGAGTTTGTAATATTCCAATCGGTATGAAGATGTTTATTACAGATGTTCTGAAGCTGACGGAAAAAGATGAACTCTCTATCGATTTGTTTGGCTTAAATCATATGGTGTTTATTAAAGATGTCATTGTAAATGGTCAATCCCGTTTTCCTGAATTATTAGACGGTGTGGCTTCAGGAACATTAACTGCAGGCTCTGTGAAAAATATTTTCGACCTACCATTTAGTGAAGGATTGATCCGCTCTCTTAATATGCTGCCATGCTCTTATTTGCTGTATTACTTCAAGCAAAAAGAGATGTTGGCGATTGAGATGGGGGAATACTATAAAGGTGGTGCTCGCGCTAAAGTGGTGCAAAAAGTCGAAAAACAACTGTTTGAATTGTATAAAGATCCTGATTTAAATATCAAACCGAAAGAGCTGGAATTACGCGGTGGTGCTTATTATTCTGACGCAGCCTGTGAAGTGATTAACGCTATTTATAATGATAAACAAGCTGAGCATTATGTGAATATTCCTCATCATGGCCATATCGATAATATTCCAGCAGATTGGTCAATTGAAGTAACGGCTATTTTAGGGCGTGATGGCGCTAAACCTCATCCACGTTTAACGCATTTTGATGAAAAAGTGATGGGATTAATTCATACCATCAAAGCTTTTGAAATCGCGGCGAGTAAAGCGGCTATTAGTGGCGAATTAAATGATGCTTTATTAGCAATGAACTTAACACCACTGGTACTTTCAGATAAAGATGCAGAAGTACTTACGCGTGAAATGTTATTAGCGCATAAGGCACATCTACCGAATTTTGCTAAAGCGATTGCTGTGTTAGAAAAAGTCTCTCATTAATTGCCGGTAGAGAAAAATAAGTAATAAGGAGACAGAATGGCTGGTTTATTAATTGTGAATGCGGATGATTTTGGGCTTAGTAAAGGCCAAAACTATGGCATTGCAGAGTGTTTTCGTCATGGTGTTGTTAGTTCAACAACGGCACTTGTCAATGCCGAAGGAATTGAACACGCAGCACAATTGCGCCATGAATTGCCCGGTTTAGGTGTTGGGCTTCATTTTACTTTGACGATGGGTAAACCGCTGTCTTCTTTACCTTCTTTAACGCGTGAAGGTGTATTAGGAAAATGGGTGTGGCAAATGGCAGAAGAGGGTGATTTACCGCTTGATGAAATTCGTATTGAGCTTAACGCACAATATCAGCGTTTTATTGAGATCTTTAGTTGTGCTCCAGACCATATTGATAGTCACCATCATGTGCATATGTTTAAGCAAATTTTCCCTATTGTGGCGGAGTTTGCCAAAGAAAAATCATTACCGATGCGAGTTGATAGGCCACTTGCACATAAAGAAGGAATTGATACTCGAGGTGTGATTAGTAGTGATGGCTTTGATAGTCAATTTTATGGAGATGAAATCACTCAAGCATTGTTTTTAAAGGTGCTTGATGAATCGAAAGCGCGTCATGAACATTCTATTGAAGTGATGACACATCCTGCTTTTGTGGATAATCCATTGCGTGCAAGTGGTTATTGTTTTCAGCGTTTAACAGAGCTTGAAGTATTAACAGATAGCGCATTAAAGCATGCGATTTTGGAAAGAGGTTATCAGCTAGGAACGTATCAAGATTTAATGTAGTGGGTTTTTAGACAATCGGTGTCTGTGTTATGCCCTGGTGTGGGTCTTTTTGAATTATTTTGCCTCTATTTTTATAAAGTAGAGGCATTTTTATTTTAAATAAAATCAAAACCGATAACCAATACTGGAGATAAATATTTTGCTTGGATGGACTTTTCCTTCCATTTTGAAATAATTGCCTTCATAGCCTAAAGTAAGTGTAATATTTTGTGGTGATGTTAAGGTGATACCTGTTCCCCAACTTACTGATTTAGAAGAATTATCTTTATTGATGTTTTCTGATGTTTGGTAACTCACACCACTTACCCCGATAATACCGTATAGTTCAACAAAAGGTGTTAATGAGTAAGCTGGGCCCATTGTAAGTGATGCATAACGTAATCTGCCATTATGAGATAATGCCTTCTGTGCCATTGTTCCTGAAAATTGAAGAGAGGTTTTTTTATAAGTATTGGGATTAAATTGGTATTTAATATTTATTCCGTTCGCAGTAGGTAAATCTTTTATTTTAATATAAGCGTAGCCAGCAGAGATGAGTGTATCACTATTTTTTGCATGGAGTGATGAGGTGAAAAATAAAAACAAAGGTAAATATATTAATAATATTTTTTTTATCATAATATAAAATCAAATTATAATTTAATAAAAAAGCACATACCATAAAATAATATGTGCTTAAGTTTATTTAAAAACGATAACCAATATTGGCAATAAAGCCATCTAAAATAATTTTACTATCGGCATCTTTAAATTTAAAACGGCTATTTTCATATCCAAGAGAAATAGAAACCATTTCTGCTGGGTTAACGATTAAACCTGCACCCCAACTAAATGCATTTTTCTTTAGTTTTTTTAATTCTGAACTTTCAGATTTAAATTGTATTTGGCTCATACCCGCAGCTCCATAAACACTAATAAAATCATTTAGACGTATTGTAGGGCCTGCCATAACAGAGTAATAACGTGCATTTACGTCTTTAAAGAAAGTATTAACCGGCTTATTTAAGTCGTATTCATTTTGAGCATAAGTAGCTGTTGCTAAAATACCAAATTGTGAATTGATTTCTTGGCGAATAGAAAAAACACCTCCATGCATTGGATTTTGGCCTGCCATTTTGACTTGTGCATAACCTGCTGAAAGTGTGGTTTTCTCTAATTTAAAATCGTTTTGAGCATAAACAGAGGAAGTGGCTAATAAACCAGTTATAAATAAAGTTGATAGTAATTTTCTTTTCATTAGTTATATCCCATAAGTAAAATAATAAGAACACGCTATTAAGCGGAAGGGATTATAATAATGTGTCTGTTTTTAATGGAATAAAAAAGAGCACTCTTATTGAAATAAGGCTTTTTTATTAAAGTGATCCGTTAATTATTATCAATATTATATTGTTAATTATATTATATAAATATAAATCACTATGAGAATATATAAAAGACAAGAATAAAAATAAAGAAAAGGCTCTCTAAATAATGATAGAGAGCCTTTTTAGGTTTATTTAAGCCCTAAATCACTTTGCAAACTAATTACTTGATTTTGTAAATTATCTAATTCAAGTTGCTTTTGCATGACTGATTTTGAAGGATTATTTTGCGCTGCCTTCATTTGTCTATCAATTTCATTGATCTGTTTTTGAATATCATTTTGCCCTTTCGTTTTTTGGCGAATTTGATTTAACAGATTATTCATTGATTGATTTAAAGCTTGTTGACTTGCTTGCTTACTCTTGAGAGAGGCATTAGTTTGTTGCTTTTCTTTCTCGATAGCAGCAAGAACTGCTCTAAACTCAGTATTTAATGCTTTCTCATTAGCAAGAATAGCTTGTTTTTGCTCAATACGATTGTCATAAGTCCCTGAATAATTACAATTAAACTTAGTAATTATACTAACATCACCGGTTGTTGGATCACAATCAGCGGGATTGGTGACACAACCACTTAATAGTAATGTCATACCAACAAGAGAAAGAGGTAAAAATTTCATTATCATCCTTTTTAACGTTAACTAAGTTTTATTGCTGTACGCTGAGTATAAAGGCTATCAAGTTCTTCTTGTAAAGAGGCCACTTGTTTCTTCATCCCATCAATTTGCTTATCAAGTTGAGCGGTTTTTAGGCCATCTTGGCGACTCTGTGCTGCGATATCTCGCCATTCAGCTTCGCGTTTTTTCATATCCGCTAAGCGAGAGCGCAGTGCTACAATATTGGCATCAATACCTTTCAGTTGTTTCTCAGCTGCGACTTTATTGAGACGTTGTTGCTTCATGTCTTGCTCAATTTTCGCCAGTGCTCTCTTATCGTCATTAATAACGGCTCTTGCTGTATTTGATGCTCGTTGTAGATGCTGATTTTCTTTTTTCACATCGTCTATCATCGAATTGAGCATCGATTCTTTAGAAGCATAGTTTTGGCGTTTGTTATCTAAATAGGCATTGGCACCAATACCGACACCACAACCAGCGACTGCCGCAATGAGCATACATGCGCCTTTATTGCTCGAATTTGAGACTAAACAGCCTAATGCACCGATAGCCGCCCCTCCTGCACAAGCTGTAATACCTGATTTACTGAAAAATTCCATATCGCTGTTATTTTTTAAACGGGGATCCGCCCCACTGTTACTTTGACATCCTGATAAAGCAAGTACGGCACTAATGCTAAGTACCGCCATAAGTCGTTTATTCATACACCTATCCCAAAGTCTCTGTTATTGTTTTTTGCACGCTTCAAGCCATTCGTTCCGTGAAACTTTACCGTTAGCCCAATATCCTTGGAGTCCCTGCATATATGTTGAAAGGTACGTATTTAAATTTGATTTACCTCTGGCTTCCATCAATTGGCGTACAACGTCAACTTGAGGTTTTACTAAAGAGGCATCATATGTGGTTGCCATATCCACTAATGTGTCTGCGTAATAACTCACGACAAAGTCGAGGGTTTTCTTATGTTCGTTTACTTGTTCTTGGCGTCGTTCACATGTGGCATCTTTTGTGCCCGCAGGGCAGTTTTTTTCATGCAGTGCAATTAATCGATCATAGAATTCGCCATCATCTTTTAATTTGGTACATAAAAAAGCGCCTAATTGCAGTGAAGTACGGATAGCCTGATCACGTTGCTCATCACGCAGTTGTGCATTTGCTCGAAGTGTATTTTTCAATTCAGCTAACTGTTTTTTCAGCGCTTCATCTTGTATTTGGGTTGAGAGCGTATTCAGGCTATTAATGGAGTTATCGCTATTAGTTTTTGAGTTATTGTTTGCTGGCTTCTCATTCCCTAATTGTTGCCACTCTTTTTCTATCTCTTTAATTTTGTCGCGTGATGTCAACGCAGGGGCAACAATGGCTAAACGAAAACCTGTATATTTATTTTTATTTGCACCAGTGTTGGTGTAATAAGGCTCTTCTTGACGCCATGAACTGCGCATATCGCTCTCTGGGGTGAGATAGCTACCACCACGCACAATAAAGCCACCCGCTTGTCCGTGTAAGCGGTCGAGTTTATTTAATCTAAAAGGCTCAAACATCATTTCAGCGACATTACCTAACATGTCATGTAAACCTAATGGATTGGGTGATAACAAACCGGTGAGTTGTAATGAGCCATTAGCAGATTGACTACCTGCTGACCAAATATAGTTTTTGGTACCTTCTGGCATTGGAAAACGTATATCACGAAACTCGGAGGCTGAGACTTTTAAACCGCCACGTGCCGCAAATTCCCACTCAGTTTCTGTCGGTAATCTTGCAAAACCTTTTGCGCCATCTTCAACAGGTAACGCTTCGGGATGATTGCTTCTTAGCCATTGGTTGTATTGGTCAGCAAATTGCATCGCCTCATACCAACTGATGTTCACTTTTGGTAACCGTAATTTATTTGAAGCAACGGGGCACTCTTTACCATTAATTACGCTCTGCATGGCGTTATATTGCAGATCGGTAACGGGGTATTTCGCCATAAGGTAGTAACGGCCTTTTTCTTTGCCTTTTAATGGAAAGCTACCTGCAATATGTTCTGCTCGAGATTGTTCTAAATAGCCCCATTCATCACCTTCTTGCCCTAAGGTCACACTGTAATCTTGTAATGGCTGGCTTAAGGGTATGGTGACTTGGCGAAAAACCATTGAACCTTCACAAGGGAAAGGCAAGGTAACATCATCAGGCAACGCTTTTGGATTAACGAATTTATCGTCCCATTTGGCAGATGCGGTAAAACTGCTAGATAACAGCGCGAATGATAAAGTTAGAAGCGATAAATTAAATTTCACGTAAGCTCTCCGCAGGTTCAATCGAAACGGCACGCAGTGCGCCAATACTTGCCACGACTAAGGCCACCAGTAAGGCACTGCACATGGCAATCAATAAATCCCAAAACGTTAACTGACAAACAAAGGCTTGTTCAGGTAAATGTGTGCCTAATAATGTGGTGAATAAGGTACTACCGATGCCATAAAGCCCAAGGGCTAAAATAAAGGCAACGCTCGTTAATAACAGTGCTTGCAGTACAATATATAAAGAGACTGCAAATTGACGAAAACCCAACAGGCGTAATACCGCCATATCTTTACGTTTACGGTCAATATTGGCAAGGAATGCGCCAATTAATGAGGCAATACAGCCTAACAGTGATACCCAAGCAATCACGGAAAAAATAACATTAAGCACGTAGCTGATTGCTTTTACAGAGTCTATTTGGCTTTTTTGTGTCATCACATCAATGTGTTGTTGTCTAAACCAATCATCTAGTGGTGCAATGGCATCTAAATTTTTTGCATAAAGACGAGCTTTAGCAAACTGGGTTCTTGGCTTCGCTTCAGTGCCTTCTGTTACGCCAAAAATAGGCGCTTGATAACCATCTCGGTAATCTTCCATTGCCACTAAAACATCAAGAGAAACAAAGGCTGCCGCTCTTGAGAATTTGCTATCACTGATAATGGCGCCAACAGTAAAGGTACGTTTGGCTCGTTCATTAACGCCATTAAGCTTACGGCTAATAAATAAGCGCACATTATCGCCTACATTCGCCTGTAGCTTTTGTGCTGCATTGGCAGAGAGCACTAAGGTGTCTGTATTTTGGGGAATTTCGACACCTTCTAATAAAGGATCGTTTTTTGCTGTTGGGATAATTTCTGCATTATCAATAAAACGTTGACCATCAATCACAATATCAGCTTGAGTGTTTAAGCTGCGTGTTAATGGGATAACAAATCGAACTTCATCTTTGCGTGCAATGTCATTAAACCAACTTTGTGGATAATTGCCATTGCCTAACATACGTATTTCAAGGTTACGCGGATCATTTAAGAGTTGGTTGTGAAGTTGCGTCACAATGCCGTTTTTTAGCCCAAATAGCAGTAACAGTGGAGCAATAACGGAGACTAAAGAGAACACAATACAGAGCGCAACTTTGCGATCATAAATTAAGTCTCGCCAAGCGAGTGAACTGAGTAAGCCAAGGCGATTGGGATTAATGTTATTGTTTGATAAAGACACTACCGCCCCCTTGTAGTTGTGCATGATAGTGGCTAAATCCAAAACGCTCGACTAAAGACCAATCGTGACTGACAACCAGCGCAGAGATACCGAGCTGTTTTACCATTTCAACAATCAATGCATACAACGCTTGCGCATTATGAGGATCGAGAGCGGCTGTAGGCTCATCAGCCAGTAATAAAGCGGGCTCATGAGCGATTGCACGAATAAACGCTGCGCGTTGACGTTCACCAATGGAGAGTTGGCGAGGAAGACGACTAAGTAAAGGGCGTAATTGTAAATAGTCAATGGCGTGATCAAGCCAAGCGGAGTGTGGTGTTAATCCCAGCATCTTACGAGGTAATTGAATATTTTGCATGACGGTTAAAAAGGGAAGTAATCCGCCACTTTGGAGCATAAAACCCAATTTCTCAGCACGTAATGATGCGAGTTGAGCTTGTTCATTACTGAGTACTGCTTGTGTGATAATTAAATCATCACTGAGTTGAAAATGGGTTAATTCATTTGGGTGCAAGATTAACCCTATCATTTCTAATAAGGTACTTTTACCACAACCACTTAATCCGGTTAGTGCGCCGATTTCCCCTTTTTCAAGAGTCAATGAAGGAAGCGCAACACGAAAACCATGTTGCGCATCACCACGCGTAATTGCCATGCCTTCAATCTGGATCATTAAGGCAAGTTTTCTAGTGGAACAGGGTAAACATGATCGCGAGGATCGCTTTGTGGTGCAAGGGATATCCAACGATCAACATCTTCATTATAACGTTGATAATACTGTAATTTCGTATTTAGACGACGAATAAATTTCTCTTGCGCAAGACCATCCCAGCTTTTCCATGTCTCTTCATCTAAGCCAAGCACTTCACTTAAATAAGGGAGATTCTCGACATATTCACCGAGTAAGCCCATTTCACCCAATTTGGTCGCTGAACCTTGTTTGATTTGATTTGGATCGTTACCCATAGTGGCTGCAATCGAGCGTAAATCAGCAAACATATTGTCAGGAGAGATCAAACCTTCATTAGCGGCATTAACGATTTTTTTCATCACATCACTTAAATCGCTAAGCTCACTTTTAGTCAGTAAAACCTGCACTTCTGTCGTTGGGATATTTTGCTGTAATAAATCTCGATCACTTATCCATGCTTTAAAAACAGGAGGTGCTTTTGTGCCTTGCTTCTCACCTAAATAAGCTAAACGCATTGCATAACCTAAATCGTGTGCATCACTTAGTAAGGCATCTGTTTCTTTATTTTTGCTATAGGCAGGATCGGCATTTAATGCACTACCTACGGTGGCTTCACCACGATAAGCCGTTTGAATTTGAGTGGTTACAGCGGTTGCTAAACTATCTACCATACGACCAAAACTATTTACATCCCCTGAGTTGATAGGGTAGTAAAGGGATTTGTGTAAGAATGGATTAAGCGTTAATGCTTCATATTGCGTTTGAGCAGACGCATGATTTTTTGCACCTGATGGAGTTTTTAAATGCAGAGTATAAAGTGCAACACCGCGATAAGCCGCTTCTTGGCGAATTTGTTCCGCATCGAGTTTAGTGGATGAAAGAGGATCATCTCCCGTTAATGCGCCTGCATCGGTGATTAAAATAACGTAACGCGCACCAAAGCGTGTCCAATCAACATCATCAAGAGCTTGCATTACACCAGCATAAGCATCTTCATCAAAACGACTACTTGAGACTTTAGCTTGGCGTAATTCTTTAACTTTATTTAGGAAATCAGGGCCGTCTTTTACATCATTGGGATTTACAAACATTTTGCTGTCGTATTCCAATGCAGGAACGGCTTTGATATTAGAGCGAAATGCCACTAAACCAAATTTAACCTTATCCAACATGTTGTCTTTTTCGACTTGCGCATAAACCTTTTGAATCGCTTCTTTGGTTCTATCAATGTAAGGATCCATTGATATGGTTGAGTCGATAACAAACACGACTGCGGCAGAAAAGCCTTGCATCATATTGTCAGCATCTTTGCTGTTAGGTGTTGTAGGTTTTGCACTGTTTGGCGTTGCATTCGCATTCTGTGCGTCTTTGCTGTCTTTAGTTTGAGAAGAGACAGAGGCCACATTGAGTACTCGCACTTTATAGCCTGCATCAGTAAAGATTTCATCTGAGCCTAATACAGGTAACAGATAGAAATTACTTTTCTGATCAATCATATAATCTGGCTCTTTTGCTAAAACAGCCGGATTCACTTTCTGGTTTTTGATATCTGCTAAAAAGGGTTTGTACTGTTTTTCAGGGGTTGGACTTTCAAGTAAGCTTTCAACTGTTTGCTTATCTTTGAAAAACAGCATTGGGTTACGACCCGCAGGGTTAGTAAATGCGAGTGTTAGCTGCATTTTCCACTCTGATGTGCAACTTGCATTCATCCAACCACTGATATGCCCTAAGCTATCAGGGCCAACTTGTAGCCACTCGTTGGCACCTTGTTTTTGGCGTTGATAAACATAAAAACGGCTAAATGCAGGTTGCTCTTTACCTTTTGCGCCAATAGTGTCAGCTACTTGGCAACCTGGATAAGTTAATACACGTTGATAGAGAGTCTTTTTACCCTCTTGTAGTAACGGTTTTTTCTCTTCAGCACTTGCTGGCGCTGTCAGAATTAAACCGCTAAGAATAAGAGTAAGCCAATGCGCCTTTTTCATGAGACTTTCCTATTTTTTCAAAGCTTCAAGACGCGCTTTTGCGTCACTGTTTTGTGAGTCATGATTAAGAACCGCTTCGTACCAATAAATAGCCGTTTCTTTGTCTGCACTAAAGCAACCTTGTGCCGATGCGGTTTCAGGATCATATTCACGAGCGTAATTCAGTGCGATATCAACATCACCTGATTGTGCTTTATAAGCATATAAACGCTGAGCAACATCACATTGATTGTTCTGTTTCGCTTGTTCAATAGTGGCAAGAATAGTTTTGCTATCCGGTTGGCTCTGTATGCAACTTTGTACAAAGGCTAATGCTGTACCCGATTTCATATTTTCAACACTACATACACTAGGTGTTGCGGGTTCTGGTGTTGGTTGTGGTGCAGGTTCGCCAGCAGGATTTCCTCTTAGCAAGAAGAACCATGTTAAGACACCTGCTAAAATTAAGATCAAGATAATGGCCAAAATTAAGCCAATTTTCGATTTCTTCGGTGCAGGTGGTATTGGTCGTTGTGGTGGTTCATCTGCCTTGATTTCAGGGATAATCGGCTCTATTTCTTCAGGTTCAATTTTGAGTGGCTCTGGCTCCGGCGGAGTTTCTTCAATAATAGGAGCAGGCGGAACTGGCTGATTATCTAATGTCGCCGTTGATTTTAATGCTTCACTCTGACCTTGTGCTTGTGAGGCTAATACGCCATCACGAATACGTAATCGTCCGATATCTTGTGTTTCGTTATCGTCTTTTAACGTAAATTGATACGCCATCTGTAAGTTGCTAACGAGGGGATCAACGAGCGTTTTATCAAGAACGATTTGATAACCATCATCAGCATCTTCAAGTGAAAGTTGGTGGAAAAAGGCATTACCTACCCATTCCCCTTTATCATTTAAGAAATAGCGATCTTGGTTACGCTGAATACTTAAATAAACGGGGGAAGCGTCACCTTCCCAATTACGAATACTTAATACCGCAAAGCCGGGACGAGCAGGTTGTACGGGTTTTAATTCTGGATTAAACACGAATTATGACTCCACGACGGATGATTTCATGGTTTGAATTATTTGGCCTAATAGTGCGTTTTGCTCAGCACTGATCTCTCTTCCCGCAGAATGCCCTGCATTCTCAGTAATAACCGCTGATAAAGCGATAAGCCAATCAATCACAAATAAAAGGGTATAGTTAACAGGGTTGGTCGGTAAGCGGACTAAACGCTCATCATCACCCCATTGCACGCTAGTACTATCGGGTCTTTCAAAGATCTTATGACCAGCATTGATTTTGCTATCAGGCTTCTCAACACCGTTATCTTTGAAATTAAACCAAGTAATAAAATCACCCAGCACATTATAAACTCGAGATGATTGTTGTTCAGCTAAGTCATCACGACGAGCAATGGCTTCTGTCCCTGCAAGGGTTTTTAGCATGCGTTGTTCAACACCAAGGCGGTTGATAGCAGTGATAAGTTCATCAACTAACAGCACCATAATTTCTTGATCGATGCCTAAATAGGTTAACAAAGTACTGTTATCAGGCAGGCTACGCAGATGGTTTATCCATAATGCCATCACTTTTTTAGGGTAAGTAACCTCGTTGCCGTGACCTTTAGGGGCTTCATCTTCTTCTGGTACTAGAGAGATTGGCGCATCACTAAAGAGATCAAAAGCGGGTTGTTCCATAGCTGCAAAGGCGGAAACAGGGGCTTGTGTTGCCTTCTTGTCTGAAAGTGTATCGATAACCTCTTTATCCTGCATATACAGGTCGTAGAGTGATTTGCGAGACGGTAACAGGTAATCCAGTAACGCACCTTGTAAATAAGGGCGACTTTGCATAAAGCGTAAAATAGTGGCGGCATTGCGGCGTTTTACCTGTAATTCCTCTTCACCACCTGATTGATACCATTTTTCAAGATGATGACCGATTAAATCACGCTGAATTTCTTGCAGTTGCTCACTGATACGTTCAAGTTTTAGTGGTTTTAAGGCAACGGTTTCAAGATAATCAGCAAGGCGTTGCATACCACCATCGTTAAGCGACAACATGGCATCCCATGCTTGGTCTGGTTCACGAATATAACGTTGGACAGTTTCATCTTCAGCAAAGGTTTTTTTCATCAGATGTAGCTGAGAAATACTGTCTTCATTTAGAAACGTCTCTTTGCCATTACTGATTTGAATAAACGGTGTTGGTACGCCCGGTTTACGTACTAAAAAGGTGTTATTAAACGCTTCACCGTTGATCCAATCTGATGACATCCATTCATATTGGCCAAAGCGCTCTAACATCGCCATTTTGATCATGCCACCTTTACCCCATGATTGGCGTAATAACGCTTCATTCATGGTTAAGGAGTTGGTAATACGCATATCAAACATGGTCATAGCCCAAATCAAGCCAGAAGGGCGTTTAGCACGAGTTTGTGCATCTTTACCTTGCGTGTTATTGATCCATTCTGTGAGGACTGCACCGACTTCTTTTACATCGGATTGTTTGTTTGATGCGGTACATACCACTAACACATTCATCTCTTGGTTATCGGTATAACGCTCAAATAGATAGGCGACTTTACCCCGTAGAATAAGCTGTGCCAGCGGGTTTGCACTGTCATCGTTAACCTGACGACGCACATCAGCCATAGTTTCAACCCCTAAACGACCGCGATAGCCCGGAAAATCGAGCAGTTCAACGTGTTCAAACAGGGCTTTACTTGGTGCATCTAATAACGGAACGACTAATTCAACCGTCAGCGCAGTTAACTCTGCTAATGAAAGAGTCACAGGGGCATCAATACGATCCCCATGAACAGGACAAATGCTTATCTGGCTATCATTGGCAGTATTGAGACGTTCTAACATATCTACGTTCATAATACTGTCTTTTTGTACTAACACGCCGTCTTGCTCTTTGACTAAAGAAGAGAGCGGAGCCAAAACAAGAGATGCATTACCTAAAGAGGCAAGTGTGGTGCTAAAACGTTGATAAGCGGATGTCAGCTCTGCAATATCGCCCCATAAAACAGAAAAAAGTTTAGCTCGTTGCGCAATGCTGAGATAAGGCGCTAATTCAATCGCTTTAGGCCAATAGGTTGCTGCTAATTTTTTCTGGCTTTTTTCGGCGTGACGTTGCAGATAATCCCATAATGAAACGACATCATCGTGGGTGATACCCGCAACAGCAGTGGCACTACGCTGTGAACTTAAAGAATTGATTAAACGAGAAATTTTTTCTTCATCTAATTCAAAATCAATTTTTTCCTGATTAAAGTCATACAGATAAGCATTAGCAAGAATTTTAACAATTTCAATTTCGCTAAAAAGGTGTAGCTCAACAGGAAATTCTTGCGTACCTTTTGTGGCGTTGCGACTAAAGCGAGTCACTAAGCCTGTTGCCTCTTTACCGCCACCCGGTGGGTTGATATGGTCGATAAAATCAAGGGTTTTACCTGACATACTGGTTCTTAAACGACCTTCTTGTCCTGCAGCAAGGGCTGAAATCAGGTACGATTTTCCTGCTTGAGAAAGACCAAAAAAGCCCACAGACATTGGTCGTTGTGTCGCTAAACTGAGATTTTTTGCCATGTTACGGCTACGTCGTAGACGATAGATAAGGCTATCGGCTTCGGTATTTAAACGAGGTGCATTACCTCTTACTGCCGTTACCCAATCAATGGCTTTACCCGCGCCTTGATAAATGGCATCCCATTTGGCTGTTAACTGTTTTTCATCCATCATATTCATTTACCTAATACACTCCCGCTATCCAGCCAATAGGATGTTTCACCAATTCCACTATCTGCTAACGTATTGAGTTTGAAGCTTAAACCGTTCTTATTAACGCCACCTTTGCCATTAATAAGCTCCATCTCTTCAATACGTAATTTTTCAGATTTATTGTCATCATTATGGCCAGAAGCGCCTCTTTCTTCTCCAAGCTTGATATGCAATACGCTGTCTTCTTGGCTAAGTTGCTGTGCCAATTTTGGATTTTTAATGCGTAAGGTATAAAGTGGAGATGCTGGCCAACGGGCATTATCTAATTGACGGAAGCCTAAACGGATCCCGCCTCTGACTTCAAAATAGGTATCAGGATCGGGCTCAAATTTATCCTGAATATCACGGTAGTAAACGTCATTATCAGAAATGGTGTTGTTATTATCCAACATCCCTAAATAACGTACTGTTGAGTAAGTTTTAAAGTTACCTGTCGAGAAGTAGAAGTTGAGTAAACGTGCATTTTCAGCCATTAAACACAACATTGCACCGACCGCTGCTGTTGATTTTGGATCGTCAATACGGCCTTTTTTGTTGAATGGATACCAACCACCCGTTTTGTAGCCATGTAATGGCAGAATACGAGAAGGCGGTACCGGCTGTAATACTTTTAACAGTGCTTGAATACCCGGTAAGCGAGAAGGGCGACCCGTCAGTAGTAAAACATCACAGGAGTAGTAATAAAGGACTTCACACAGGGCTTTTAAACTACGCGTGATATTAATGCGTTCACCTGAAATAAATTCGGCGTGCAATTGCGCAAAGTTAATTTGTACAGGCACATTTAAAATGGAGAAACTCTCGCCACCACCAAGCTCTTTATTGGTTGCGTCATCAATATAACGACGTACATGCTCTGTCGGTAGAACGTTAAGTAATTCACCAAAAGTGCTGTTAATGCCTTCATGTGGAATTAATGGATCGTAGTTTTCGTATTGGCTTAAAATCTTTAACCCAATCGGATTAAAAATTTGTAGGGTAAGTTGTTGGCGCAATACTTGCTGACCCGCATCTAAACCTTCACTACCAAAAAGAGACGACATCAGGGCATCGGCATCAGAAATACCCGCATCCGTTAATGCGGTGCGTAATGCTGGCAGTACACAAATTTGGATGATATCTAATAAAATATCATCACCCGCAATTTTGAATCCTTCACGGAATAATTGTGTTGGAATAATTTTGACGTTGCTACCTGTGCCCGTATCCAGTTTATAACGAGTGATAACGAGATCGGTTGTTCCACCACCAATATCAATTGAGGCAATTTTTAACGTGCTATCACCCGTTAATGCGCGGTTATCTTCACGCACTTGGCTAGCAAAGAAGGCTTCAGTACGTTCACCAAATTTAATTTGTGTTTCGTTGTAGAGGTAAACTAACTGGCCACAAGTGGCTTCATCCCACTTCACATGGATGTTTGGCATTGGGATACGACATTGCTCATCTTTGCCATCAAAACGCAGTTTTTCGTCAGTTGGATCCCAACTCATTGCTTTCCAAATGAGTCCTAATGCGTTTTCCATGCACGTTTCAAAAATGGCACGCTCTGGTTTTGGCATCGCTGGCGGAATAGTCAAAATGATATTGCGCAATTGACGAGGTGCACTTGCGTGGCTCATTTTAAGGCGTTGAGCAGGGCTGTTCATTTGCGTTAATGCCTGCGCTAACACTTCGGTTAACATCATGGTCATTAATGAACTACGGGTATAGTTTGGCGTAAATACTGGCATGCGAAAGTCAGGCTCTAAACGGAATAACGGCTCACCGTGATCGTTTAGAAGGTATGTCATCGGAACCGCGGTTGCCAGTGGCTCTCTGTCTGTCTGACCAAAAGAGCGACTAAAGCGCCAGCCCGGAGAATACGGGGAATCATCCCATAAGTAGCGTTTAGGGCTTGAAATACCCGTTGAGCCTTCAGTACCTAAGCGTTGCGCAGCCATGCGGTTGGCTTCAGGGCCAACGCGGCCAATCGTCGGCCACATAAAGGCATTATTGCGACCGCTATTTACTGAGAAATCTTGTTTACCAAATTCAGCTTGCGCAAATTCAACACGGCTTTCAAATGGCTCATTATAGATTTGATAAGGGTGGCTTAAATCACGCAGCGTCATTTCATAGAGTTGCGTTAGCCCTTTATTATCATTGATGTGATCTTCAATTAAGATCCCACAGGTGCGTGAGTTACCCACATCAAGAATAAGATCAACTTCAATCGCGGGCTCTTGCGGTTTGGTTTCGTTAATTTTGATTTCAGGTAAGCGTAACTTCTCACCTAAGATATTGAGTAAATTAAGGTAATGTGCCTGATGTTGAAACTCTTTAAGTGCATCTTCAAGTTCATCATGGTACATCTTGGTCACTGCCAGCGCTCTTTCGCTAAAGACTTCCTTTAACCAACCATCAATCCACGGTGTTTCAAGGAAGTTCTCAACTTCATAGCCCAAATAAGCCAACGCAAAAGCGACACCAGAGCGAACATCTTCTTCGTTTGGCGCCAGATAAGCTGTATTGGCGCGATTCGGTTCAATTCGAGTATCAAATGCCACAACAACGCGGTGTGTATGTCCATCTTCATCTGGCTCAGATAGTTGATGGAACATCATTCTTACCCAGTTATCAGGGCCTTGAGAGAATGCGCGTGGTGGATTAAAACGGAAGAATGGCACCGGTAGCCATGTGTCATTTAATAGGGTTAATGACTCTTCAAGGGAGAAGCTAAATTCAGCCTCTCTCGGTGTTTGAGGCTGGTTTTTAGGTGCTGGGTAAAGATAGTTATCATCTCGTTCATTATAGATGAGTCGCATTAACGGGCCGTTTTCACCTTTTTTAACAAACTCACCGTACTCTTTGCGCTGTGGTAGCGTAAAACCGAAATCCAGAAACTGAATATTGCTGTCACGGATAAGGGTAATTTTATCTTTATAATCGGTCAGTGGTGCTAACATGAATTAATTATTCTCCCGCTTCATTGATAATGGGAATGGCTGACTGTTCTCATATTTCCCTTGGCAATCAGCAATATTTTGGCTTCCTGGTTGGCAAATAATATTTGGCATCAAATAGTTTGAGCCATCACTACACAGAGCCTGACCTTGGTTATCTATATTCAGGCCACCTTGATTGACGGCTGCGTTCACAGGGGCTTTACAGGTCACGCCATCACTGCGTGTCATGACGACTTGTCCTTTACCATTATCTAATTGATAGTTCAGGCTCAGTGGTTTACCTGTTTTTTGATCTTGAATACCTGCACCTGCTTTCCATTGGCCATTAAGGAATTGGGTTGAGCCATTGGCTAACGCATTTGCAGGGATAGTCAGTGGTGTTGTGTTATCAGCCGTAGCTGGTGGTGTGACATCTGGTGGTGCATTGGGATCAACAGGAGGGTTAGCCGTGTTGTTCTCATTCCCTGCGTTTTGAGGAGTATCTGTTTTCGGTTGCTCATTTTGTGTTGCGGGATCAACAGGAGGTACATTCGGTTTTTGTGCATTGTCGGGCGTTGCGCCTTCAGGTAAAGCACCTTGGTTATTATCTATTTGAGGATCAACCACAGGTAAACCAGTATTAGGATCAATTACTGTGCCGTTCCCATCAGTGCCATTAATCACATTCCCATTGGCATCAACGGTGCCTAATGTTCCTGTGTGAACTGTACCTGTTGGTATACCAACGGTATGGTCATGAGTCACCACCGTGGGGACTTTGGGCTTTTCAAGCGTAGGTTCGGGCAATTTAGACACTTCAATATCTGGCGTTTTAATATCAACTGTAGGCAGTGCTGGCGTTGAAAAACAGCCTCTTAAGAAGAAAATTGCGAGTAGAAGTAATAATAGAGGTAACAGCCACCATAAGAAACGCCACCAAGGGCGCTTAATGTCAGTAATAATGATTTTTTCTTGCACTGGTGGAGCTACGGTTGATGTTGGTGCGATTGGCGCTACAGCAGGTTTTAAACAAGCAACAGGATCAACCCTAAGTTGTTGATTAGCACTGACAAAACCCCAGAAGGTAATAATAGGTTGGCCATCAACAATAAAAATATGGTTTTCGTCAGGAAATTGGATAGTTTTGCTGAGCAGGGCACCAAAAAGCTGACTTTCTTTACTTCCAGCCCTTTGCTGTTCTTGTTCACTAAAGGCGATTAAATCATCTTGATTCTTTTTCAGTCGCGCATAAGCGGCGGTGCGTTCTTCTTCTGAAGCCGCAGACCAAGGAATAACAGAGCCATCAATCGGTGAATACCAGTCAATGCGCTCGCCAGTTTCATTTGGTTGAGGAATAGCAAGACATTGAGAAATATGAGCCTTTCCTCTTAAACGCAGGGTTTCACGTAGCTGCAGAGCAGAGATATAAACAGCCTGTCCATTTTCTCCCATAGGGAGGTAACTTTCTAATTTACCACTTCGTAAGAATGCTTTATTCACGACGATCATTCCGCTAGGCAAGATTATCTATGGGTAAGTTGGCTTATCCGTAAATAGGCTTTAAGGCTAAAAATAAAGATATAAAATTTATATTCATTTTATATTATCAGAAATTGGGTGTCTATCTAGCGGATTATTTAGAGTTAATTAACTGATTATTATTAAAGGATTTTTTATTTTTCTTGAGTGAAAGGGGAATATTAAGATGACGATTATCATAATTAAATAATGACATTACAGGTTGCGCTATATTTTCTTAAATACATGGATTAAATCACCGATATATTGGCTTTTACATTAAAAAATAATGAAATAGAAGAAAAAAAAGACAAATTATAAAAGAATAAACTATTGATGATCATCTCATTGTTGTGATAATAATCACAAAATAGGTTTATTCTGAATAATGAGAGAATGAGAAAAGAAAAAAACAGGCAATTAAGGAATGGTCTTAAATAGATAAGATATAGAGTTTGTCAGTGCCAATATAATAATAAAATACACGTAATACGTGAAAAATTCACCCTCAATGTGAAACCAAAGAGGGTGAATTAAATATTAGAAACCGTAATCAATCATTATTTACAGTTCTTTGGAATATAATCTTCAATCGCTTTTCGAGTCATTAAAGTAACTTCATTAGCATTACGCGCCGTGAAGACTTTTCCACCAGTGGTACTCGCCACACAGTTACCTGCACCTGTACCTAAAATATCAACCACATTAATGACGGCACGAGGGTGAGCGCGTTTTAATGTACGTGCTGCTGCGCATGGATCTTGATCGCATGATTCTAACCCATCAGATAACAAGACAATAATCGTGTCACGATTGTTGCCCTTGATGAGAGAGCCAGCTCGTTGAATAGATTCGGCTAACGGTGTACCACTATCAGGTTCAATACGTTTAATGTAGTTAAGCAATTTTGAGCGTTCATTACCGCCATAAGCTGGACTTGATTTCACTACACCGCAGTCTGATGCCACAACCGTGGTGACCTTCATATCAGAAGGAATGCTATTAATAATTTTTGTTGCTGCATTTCTTGCCACGGTGATACGACGAGGTTCTGCATCATAGCCCGCGAACAGTTTTCCTGTGCTTGAAATAAAGTCTAAATCGTCTTCCGTTAAACTCATACTCAATGCCATTGAGCCTGAAGCATCAAAAATAATGATCACTTGAGGTGCTAACTCTGGTGGACGTTCAGCTGGGCACATTTGCTTTATTTTACTGGCTAAGCGATTTTCACAGGTTGCATTTGCTGTTTTCTCTGTCACACCCGATTTTTTCAGTTCATCTTGCACACAAGCTTCTAGTGGCGTGAGTTTTTTCACTGGCACAGGTTTAGGCGCAGGTACTGGAGCCGGTTCTGGTACAGGTTCTGGGATAGGCTCTGGCTCCGGTACAGGCTCTGGAACGGGTTCAGGAATAGGCTCTTGCTCAGGGATAGGTTCTGGTTTTGGCGGTATGACAACGGCTGGTTTCTCTTCAATCACAGGAGGAACCACTTTCGGATCAAAACAGCCTTTTAGCCAAGATGCCAGTAAGACCAAAAACAGTAAGAATAACAGCAGTAATAACCAACGTAGCCAGCGATTACGTGTTTTGGCGGGCACATCGGCAAGTGCGGCACCCGCAGCCGCGGCACTTGCACCCGCAGTAACTTGTGCAATAGGGGGGGGCAATGGTGTGGTGCGTGGCCACCATGTAATAACGGGCTGTCCATTAATAACATAGACACTCTCGCTATCAGGAAGCGTTGATGCCGTATCTAAAAGATGGCGCTCTTCATCCGTGATCCTATTTTGTGATGCTAATAGTGCCGTTTGCGTTTTAATATCGTTAAGGCGTTCATCTAAAATACGTCTTATTTCTTGTTGTTCTTGTCCTTGTAACGATGTTAAAGCGACAGGATTACCAGAAACTGGAGAATACCACTCCACCACGTCATCCGATTTTTTCTCTGGCATTGCAAATAGAGAGCGGTACTTAGTCGGAAAATGTTGAGTCAGCAATTGAAGTAATTGCTGTTGATGCGTTAAGGCAAAATCGGCGCGGGTAATATCAGCCGTTAATCGTGAGATTCGATTCATATTTTCGAGAGCCTTATGTGACGGCTATATTCGTTTAAAGAAAGAAATTTAAGATAGTAATATTATTGACTATAACGGTTTTATAAAAAAGGTGAAATTAAAGCGCTCACTTTTTTAATATAAGACAGAATTACTTTTTATTTCTAAATTCGCTCAATTTATTTCTCTATTTTAACAGGGAAAATAATCCATTTGCTTATTTATCTTTACACCCATTAGGATGACGCATTTATGTTAAAGAGGGAGATCGCAAATTGGCAGATCTTCCTTATTGAGTACTGGTGAATATTGATATAGCACATAGAGCATCTTGGGGTTACAGGGTATGTTACCCACACTAAAAAATAGCCAAATCATTCGCTTTTAGGGGAATTTATTCCTCTCTTTACGTTGATATAACAGCAGGTTTCTGATGACAAATAAAATAAATAATAACCAATTACTTAATGATGTAACTCGCTACTGGAATATCCGAGCTGAAAGTTATAGTGAGTCGAATCAACAGGAATTGCTGAGCGAGAAACAACAGAAATGGCGTCATCTATTATTGGGGCATACCAAAGTAGGTGAAACCTTAAAAGTGCTTGATATTGGAACGGGGCCTGGTTTTTTTGCCATTTTATTAGCGTTATCAGGTCATGAGGTTACGGCAATTGATGCAACGGAAGGCATGTTGCTGGAAGCCAAACAAAATGCGCAAACGCACAAAGCAAATATTCAATTTGTTCGCGGTGATGTACACCAATTGCCTTTTGCCAGTGAACAATTCGATTTAGTGGTCAGTCGTAACGTGACATGGAATTTAAAAGCACCTCAAAAAGCGTATTCGGAGTGGTTTCGAGTATTAAAACCGGGTGGTAGTTTAATTAATTTCGATGCTAACTGGTATTTACATCTCTTTGATGAAAGCTACTGGCAAGGTTTTGTGGCGGATAGAGAGCGTTCAATTGAAAAGCAAGTTGAAGATCACTACGTCAATACAGATACCAAAGAGATGGAACGAATTGCTCGCCAATTACCATTAAGTCAAATTAAACGTCCGCAATGGGATATAAACACCCTGTTAGAAATCGGTTTTAGTCGATATATGATAGATACTCGTATTGGTGATTTCGTGTGGAACGAAGAAGAAAAAATCAATTATGGTTCAACACCGATGTTTATGATCCACGCACAAAAACAAAGAATAGATAATTAAAGGAGAATAACGTGAAGCCCTTACTTTCAGTGTTCCCAACGCTATTATTAACACTGGCATGTGCTTTTCCTGCATTAGCAGACAAAAGTAATAATATGTTGGATTATGCCAGCACAAAAGATATTCGTGATATCAACCCGCATCTCTACTCTGGTGAGATGGCAGCTCAAAACATGGTATTTGAATCCCTTGTATTAAATACCGAAAAAGGCGTTGCACCTTATTTAGCGGAGCGTTGGGATATTTCTCCTGATGGAAAGAGCTACACTTTCTTTTTACGCCATGATGTGAAGTTTAGTGATGGTGAGCCCTTTAATGCTAAAGCAGTAAAACTAAACATTGAGGCGGTACTAGACAACTATGAACGTCATGCGTGGTTAGAGTTAGTTCGTCAGATTGATAGCGTTGAAATTGTTGATGAATTCACTGTTAAATTAAATCTAAAAAATCCTTACTACCCAACATTAACGGAATTAGGTTTAACTCGCCCATTCCGTTTTATTTCGCCGAATTCTTTTATTAATGGCAAAACCAAAACAGGTGTTACGAACTATGTGGGCACAGGGCCTTGGATATTAACTGAGCATAAAAAAGACCAATATGCTGAGTTTAAAGTTAATCCCAACTATTGGGGAGAGAAGCCAGTATTAAATGGTGTGATATGGAGAGTGATCCCCGATAGACAAACTATGTTACTTTCTCTGCAAAAGGGGGATATTCAGCTTATTTTTGGTGCAGATGGCGACATGTTAGATATGGATTCATTTGAAGCTCTTATGGCATCAGATAAATTCAAAACTGAAATGAGTGCACCGATCGCGTCTCGTGCCATTGTGCTCAATAGTAGCCGTGCAATGACATCCAGCCAAAAAGTACGCCAAGCATTGCAATATGCGGTCGATAAAGAAGGAATTGCACAAGGTATTTTAGCAGGTAGCGAAAAAGTTGCTGATACTTTAATGGCGCGAAGTGTGCCTTACTGTGATTTTGCTTCGCCAACCTATATTTATCGCCCTACAAAAGCGGCTGATCTATTAGAGGCTGAAGGTTGGGTATTACCAAAAGGTAAGACTATCCGTGAGAAGCAAGGTGAGAAATTACAGTTATTACTCTCTTATAATGTAAATAATGCTGTTGAGAAAGAGATAGCTGAACTTATTCAAGATGACTTTAAAAAGATTGGTGTCGGCTTAACTATTTTAGGTGAAGAAAAACAAGCCTATTTAGATAGACAAAAAAATGGTGATTTCGATTTGCAATATTCGCTCTCATGGGGAACACCTTACGATCCGGCTTCGTTTGTTTCATCATTTAGAATACCTGCTCACGCGGATTATCAAGGGCAAAAAGGATTGGCAAATAAAGCTCAATTGGATGCAATGATTGGTGAGTTATTAATTACACCTAATGAAGCACGTCGTCAGGAATTATATAAAACCTTGTTTACCTCATTAGCAGAGCAAGCAGTTTATATTCCATTAACTTATTCACGTACCAAAGCTATCCATCGTAGTGAATTAGAAAATGTGGGCTTTAATCCATCTCAATATGAAATACCGTTTGAAAAGATGCGCTTTAAGCCTTAATTAATGCATCGATGGGATTAACTAAAATAAGCATGGCTCGTAATATTAACGAGCCACGCTGATCAAACCTTATGCTACGTTATATATTCTGGAGAGTGCTGGCTATCTTCCCACTGGCACTAATGATTTCATTTATAGCCTTTATTCTGTTGGAGTTAGCCCCATCTGATCCCGCGGAAGTCGCGTTACGCGTCAATGAAATAGTACCAACACCCGAAGCCATTGAAGGTATGCGCCATGAGTTAGGGTTAGATAAACCTTTTTTCACGCGTTACTTTTTATGGTTAATGTCAGGTTTACAACTCGATTTTGGTACTTCTTTTCTTACAAGAACCCCTGTTATTCAAGAGATGCTAAGAGCATTACCGCCAACACTTTGGTTAGCCTCAACGGCGCTATTCTTTACGATTATTCTGGCATTACCTTTAGCATTATGGTGTGTGGCTAAACCTCAAAGTTTTACGGATAAATGCATTCGTTTCATTGTGTTTATTTTAACGGCAATTCCTAATTACTGGTTAGGGTTGCTTTTAATTTGGGGAGTCGCTGTTTATTTAGATTGGTTGCCTGTCAGCGGGATGTTATCGCCACAGTCTGTTATTTTGCCTGCATTGGCACTCTCTTTAGGGTATATCGGTACTTATTTACGGTTATTACGGGGTGCGATGTTAAATCAATGGCATCAGCCTTATGTCTTTTATGCCAAAGCGCGAGGATTACCCGATAACCTTATTTTACGTCGCCATATTTTACGTAATTCGCTGTATTCCAGTTTAACGGCATTGGGAATGAGCATTCCGAAGCTTATTGCTGGTACGGTGGTGATTGAAAATATTTTTGCTTGGCCAGGAATCGGACGACTATGTATCAGTGCTATATTTGGTCGTGATTATCCGATGATACAAGCTTATATTTTATTGATGTCACTGTTATTTCTCTTTTTTAATTTTCTGATGGATGTCATTCAAATGATGACTGATCCACGGTTAAGGAGATAGTGATGTGGCAACTGTTTTGGCAACGACTTGCAAAAGATAAAAGTGCACAACTGTGCTTATTGGTGATTATGATTGTGATTATTGCAGGAATATTTGCCCCTTGGTTGGCACCGCATGATCCCACATTAACCTCTATACGTTTGAAATTTAAGCCAATGAGTTTTGATTATCCGTTAGGTACGGATAATTTAGGGCGCTGTATCTTTTCAAGATTATTGTTTGGTGTAAGAACAACGGTATTTTATGCCTTATTAGCCATGAGTATGACATTAATAATTGGTTGGTTAATGGGAATGTTAGCCGGGTTTTTTCATGGCAAAACAGATACATTAATTATGCGGTTATGTGATGTGGTTTTGTCATTTCCAGCAGAAATTATGATCTTAGCGTTAGTGGGAATAATGGGACCGGGTATTGGTAATATCTTAATTGCCATTATTTTAGTGAAATGGGCATGGTATGCCAGAATGATCAGAGGGGTTGTTCGTCAATATTCTCATCGTAATTACATTGCATATGCACAGGTCATTGGCGCACCATCTAGTCATATTTTACGGCGACATCTATTACCTGTTACCTTTGCTGAAACTATTGTCTTAGCATCAACGGATATTGGTAGCGTTATTTTAATGATATCTGCTCTCTCCTTTTTAGGGTTAGGTGTACAACCACCCACGCCAGAATGGGGAAATATGCTCAGTGAAGCAAAAAATGTCATGGTACTACATCCAGAGCAAATGTTACCCGCAGGGATCGCGATTACCCTTGTTGTCACCGCATTTAATTTTTGGGGTGATTTTTTACGTGATGTGTTTGATCCCGATAATCGTCAGTCAGTAGGAGAAAAGCATGAACAACTTACTGACGTTTGAGCATGTTTCTATTTTTCATCAAGAAAGTGGAAAAAAACTGATTGATGATATCTCTTTCTCGATAAAACAAGGACGTACATTAGCAATTGTCGGAGAAAGCGGTAGTGGTAAAAGTTTGATGAGTAAAGCCATTATGGGATTGCTACCTGAACAATTAGCGATGTCAGGAGAGATTTTCTTTGAAGAAAAGAAAATCAGTCATGAAACACTTTCTCAACGTCGAGCTTTATTAGGAACATCTTTAGGTGTGATTGTGCAAAATGGTATGAGTGCCTTCGATCCCTTGATGAGAATAGGAAAGCAATTTTGCCAAACTTTAACCTACCATTTTTCCTATTCTAAAAAGCAAGCCATAGAAGAAACACAGTTGGCATTATCTCATGTTTTTCCTCATCAATTTCAATCTATTATGCAGGCGTTTCCTCATCAATTAAGTGGCGGACAACTACAACGTGTGATGATTGCGATTGCGCTCGCTTTATCACCGAAATTATTAATTGCGGATGAACCGACAACGGCGCTTGATGCACCACTTCGCCAAGATATTTTAAAATTGCTTCATCATGTCGTCACAACTCATCATTCAACACTGATTTTTATTTCTCATGACTTAGGGCTAGTTAATGAAATTGCCGACGATATAGTCGTCATGCAAAGAGGAAAAATGGTTGAATGTGGCGATAAAACAACCGTTTTATCACACCCAACACAAGAATATACGCGTTATTTAATTAATGCACGCCGGCAGCTTTCATTACGCTTTGAGCAATTGATTAATAAAAAAACAGATTAATATCATCATAATAAAAGAGGGTTTATGTTATTAAACGTTGAGAATATTAGTAAGTTTTATACTCAAAAAAATAACACACTATTTGGTGAAAAAGTGAAAGTTATCGACTCACTCTCTTTTAATATTCATTCAAGTGAAGCCTTTGGTTTAGTGGGGGAAAGTGGCAGTGGGAAAAGTACGTTAGCGCGTTTAATTTGTGGATTAGAATTACCTGATAGTGGTGCTATCGCTTTAAATAATAAGCCTGTTACAAAACGACTTCATCGCCAAGGTATAATTAGTATCGTTTTTCAAGATTATATGACTTCCGTTAATCCGACATTAACGGTAGGCGAAATTATTGCTGAGCCAATTAAAATCATTAATCCAAGTATTAGCCATCAAGCATTGAAAACACTTATTTTTGCTTTTTTAGATAAAGTAGAATTACCTAAAAGTTGCTATACACGTTATATATTTGAACTTTCTGGTGGGCAGGCTCAACGAGTCTGTTTATGTCGTGCATTAGCGTCTTATCCAAAACTTATTGTATTAGATGAAGCACTTAGCTCTTTAGATATTCCCACGCAAGTTCAAATATTAGATTTATTAAAACAGTTAAAAGAAGAGTTTACACTCTCTTATCTTTTTATTAGTCATGATATTCAAACGGTGGCTTATTTCTGCGATAAAGTGATGTTTTTTTTACAAGGTAGGAATATTGAACTATGTGAGATAAATAGTTTAGGCAATGTTTCTCATGATTATTCTAAAAAGCTTATTCAATCTGTTATCTAATTAATAAACAGCAATACTTAAAAGTATTGCTGTTTGCCGAATATAATCTATTTAGAGATTATTCATTAAATGTTCTTGAACCGCTTTTGCATCGTTTGCGGCATTGAAATCAATACCAAAATTCAGCGTACCTTCTTTAAGTTCAATACTACGAGGCGTTGCTTTAGAGCAGGTAATATTCTGTATTTTTTCTTTTACTGTTTCTTGTGCGATTTTAGAGCTTTCACAGGTATTTATTACACCTTTTAGTCCCTCACTACAATAACTATCAATCCCTGTTGTTTTTAAATCATCAGTAGTAAATGCAGACCAATCAAAAGCGACTTTTATATTGGCATCGCAGCTTTTATTTAAATCAACAACACGAGATTGAATATTATCTTCAAATTTTTGGTGTAATTCTTTTTCTGCTAATGTCGCTGAAAAAGCAGAAGAGGAAATAAACAGCAGAGAAAGACTGATAGCAATATTTTTCAACATAATTAAATGCTCCAAAAAAGAATATATAAATTTAAATTAACTTATTAAAAATAAAGTAATAACTCGCTATAGCAATAGGAATATTATTGTTTTTCCTTTTTTCATTATTTTTTGAATAATATCTCTCATTATTAGTGAGATATCTTTTTATAAAAGGATGTTTATTGTTGAGATATTAATATTTTTATAAGTGATTTTACTTATTCAATTAGTTAAATGTTCGTTAGTTTTATAACGAACATAATCGATTCAGTACACCATTTAAATAACCCACAAAGCCAAATAAATAAATATCTATTAAAAACATGCAATTACATTATCTATGTAGATCTACATCACAAACTAATCTTATTGTGATTGTTTTTTCGTCATGCTCGAATTAACTTGCTAACTCGAAGTAGCAAAAATTAGCATAGCGTTAGCAAATGATGAGGGTTCGCATGGAACAACAATATTTTATTGGCGTTGATGTTGGCTCAGCCAGTGTCCGTGCAGCGGTATTTGATAGCAATGGAAAGCGTTTGGGCTTTTCTGTTCGCCCTATTGCTCAATTCCGTCCAAAAACGGATTTCGTTGAGCAATCGTCTACCGATATTTGGCAGCAGGTTTGCACTACCGTAAAAGAGTCGGTGGCGTTATCTGCTATTGATCCTATCCATGTGAAATCTATTGGTTTTGATGCCACTTGTTCTTTGGTTGCGGTGGATAAGGACGGTAAAGGGCTTTCTGTTTCACCAAGCGGTAAAGCTGAACAAGATATCATCATGTGGATGGATCACCGTGCTGTACAAGAAATAGTCACTATCAATCTCACCAATGATCCTTCACTGCGATATGTCGGTGGTGAAGTAAGTATCGAAATGGAATTGCCAAAAATTCTGTGGTTAAAAAATAATTACCCAGAGCGTTATGAGAATGTATGGCGATTCTTTGATTTAGCTGACTTTTTAGTTTGGAAAGCAACATCAGGGGATGTCGCAAGCACTTGTACATTAACCTGTAAATGGAACTATTTAGCACATCAGGGACAATTTAGTGAGAGTTTGTTAGCCGATGTAGGTTTGGATGAATTATTAGAAAAAGTACCACAAACCATTCTTGCGTTAGGTGAACAAGCGGGTTGTTTAGATGAGTCGGTTGCCAATGCATTTGGCTTGCACACGGGGGTCATTGTTGCTTCAGGCATTATTGACGCACATGCAGGTGGCTTGGCATTAACGGCATCACAACCTGAAGGTAGTTTGGCAATTATCAGTGGTACGTCTAACTGCCACATGATTGTGAGCCAATATCCAATTATGGTACCCGGTGTTTGGGGGCCTTATTTTGGCGCGATGTTACCCGAATTATGGCTAAACGAAGGCGGTCAAAGTGCTGCGGGTGCGTTAGTTGAATGGTCTATCCGCCGTCATGGATCTTGGGCTGAATTAGAGCAAGAAGCAAATGAAAAAGGTGTTAACTACTATGCCTTATTAAACGAAGCTGTCGCCGAATTGGAAGAGAATGAACAATATCCAACAGCACAGTTTCATGTTTTAGCTGACCATCATGGCAATCGTTCTCCGCGCGCAAATCCTGCAGCCAAAGGCATGGTAAGCGGATTAACGCTGGAAAGTGGTCGAGTTGCATTGGCTCGTTATTATCTCGCGACACTGCAATCTATTGCTTATGGTACACGCCATATTATCGACACGCTTGAAGATGCTGGACATCAAATCAATCGCATCGTGATGTGTGGTGGTGCAACGAAAAATCCATTGTGGCTACGCGAATATGCCAATGCGACAGGTCGTGAAATTCATTTAGCGCAAGAAGAAGATGCAGTGAATTTAGGGGCTGCATTATTAGGTGCAGTGGCATGTAAAGCCTTTGATGATTTCTCTAAAGCTGCCAGTGCAATGGTGCGAGAAGGTGGCATTATCACACCAGATAGCGACACGTTTGCCTTCCATCAGGCCAAGTACCAAGTTTATTTGCAGATGTATCAAGATCAGCAGCGTTATAACGAAATGATGTCAGATTATTGACCACTAATTTTTCCGATTATGAACCGAGTTTACCTTACCAGGGATATCTTATGTTGAACTTAAATCTACCAAAATTACCGACAACCATCACAGCAGGTCAGAAAGAGATCCTGATGGTTACCAACGCAGACTTACGCGAGCCTGCAAACGTAACGTGCTGGCCTGTACAGAAAAAATTTGAAGATAAACTGGCAGCAGCATTAGAAGCCCAAGGTTACAAAATGAAGCGTGCTCATGAAATTAATGAAGCTCGCGGTCATGGTTTTATCAGTAGTCAGCGTGAAGGTTGCGATATGTTTGCTGCAATCGATCCTGATGCACCAGTTATCGTGTTATTAACCGCATGGCAATATTCACACCATATTGCGTCTTCATTAGCACACCATCGTGGCCCTATTTTACTGCTGGCTAACTTTGATGGTACATGGCCGGGTCTGGTGGGCATGTTGTGTTTAGCGGGCACGATGACTAGTTTAGGTAAAAATTATTCACGTTTATGGTCAGAAGAGTTTGATGATGAATTCTTTGTAGATGGTTTAGCAACTTGGTTGAAATATGGTTATGTAAATCATAAGCTTAGCTATCTTACAGATATTGCGCCAACACACAGGGTAATGGCGACAGAAGCCGGCGAAGTGGGTCGTAAAGTCGGCGAATATATAATTAAAAATAAAGAAATAATCGGTTTGTTCGATACATTCTGTATGGGAATGATTAACGGGGTCTTCCCACAACAGGCAATGATCAATATTGGTATGCCAATTGAATCCCTTTCTCAATCTGCGTTACTGGTCGAAATGGCGAAAGTACCGACAGAATTAAGAGAGGCATGTTTACAGTGGTACGAAGATAACGGGATGACGTTTATGTTTGGTCAAGATGACAAAACTGAACTCACTCGTGAACAAGTGATGGAGCAGTGCGCCATGATGATTGCTATGGCGCGTTTCGTAAAACGTTTTGGTCTAACAGCGGTGGGTGTGCAATATCAGCAGGGCTTAAAAGATTGTTGCCCAGCGTCTGACTTTGCTGAAGGTGCGATTGGTTCAACCGCGCGTTTCCCACTGCCAGATGAAAACGGTGAGATTATCTGCCCTAACACACCAATTCCTTGTATCAACGAAGTGGATATGGGTACGGCTATTCCTCAAACGATGTTATGGCGTTTATTAACATCATTAGGATTACCTGCTGAAACCACACTACATGATATTCGTTGGGGTAGTGAGTATGAAGGAACATTCTACTGGGATATGGAAATTTCAGGCTCTGTTCCTTTTGAACACCTCAAAGGTGGCCTAAAAGGTGCAACAGGTTATCGCCAACCTCCGATGTTCTTCCCTAAAGGGGGTTCAACTATCGCAGGTCAAGGTAAAGCAGGGCGCTTATTATGGGGCCGTGCACACTATGAAGGTACTGATGTAATTATGCATATTGGTACAGGTGTGGCTGTGGAGTTACCTGAAGCAGAATTTGAACGTCGCCGTAAAGCAACTAACTACGAATGGCCATTATTGAACTGTACGTTAGATGGCGTAACTCGTGATGACCTTATGGCGGGACATCAAAGTAACCACATTACTGTGGCTTATGTTGATGAAGATAAATTGGCGTTTGTGCTAAAAGCATTTGTTGCTCAAGCACTGACTCAAGGTATCCAAGTGAAAGTGGCAGGCGATGCCATTAACTTACTGTAAGGAATTGATGATGAGTCAGCAAAAATACGTCGGTATTTGGCCTGTTATGCTAACCCCTTTTGATGCCAAAGGGGAGATTGATTGGGCGTCATTAGAGCGCCTTGTAGACTGGTATATAGATTCTGGTGTACATGGACTCTTTGCCGCCTGCCAATCAAGCGAAATGTTTTATTTAAGTGATGAGGAAACTCTAGCACTCACCCGTTTTATCGTTGAAAAAGCAGATGGAAGAGTACCTGTAGTTGCTTCTGGTCATACTGCAACAGCATTAAGTCAGCAAAAAGAACAATTGCAGGCAATGGCTGGCACAGGCGTCGATGGCGTCATAATGATCAGTAATCGCTTGGCTCTAGTCGGGGAGTCGGATGATAAAGCGCTGGAAACACTGCAAGTCTTAACCAATGTGGTACCAAAAGAGATTGATTTGGGTATCTATGAATGTCCTTATCCTTACAAACGCTTGTTATCGGAAGAAATTGTAGAGTGGTGTGCTCAAAGTAATCGCTTTACCTTTATCAAAGATACGTGCTGTTCTCTTCCGATGATAGAACGTCGTTTGGCATTATCAAAAGGGACTCGCTTGCATCTTGCAAACGCCAACAGTCAAACGCTATTAGCTTCCTTCCAAGCTGGATGTCAGGCATATAGCGGTGTAATGGCAAACTTTCATCCAGAGCTTTATGTTTGGCTTTATGAGAATTGGAAGGATAAACCAGAGCAGGCTGCGGTATTAGCAGATTATTTATCAACAGCAGCGATGACCGAAACACTGGATTATCCAGCATGCGCGAAATATCATCAGCGCCTGATTGGTAACTTCAGTACACTGGTCTGTCGTTCCCGTAACAGCAGTCAGTTTGAAAACTCATTTTTCCCTTCTGCCGTCAATAGCATGACTGCATTGGGTGAGAATATGAAGAAGTGGCTTTCGTTAGATTAATTTAGGACACAGGAGTAGGAATATGCCTTTCGTGATGAAGGAAACCCAGTTTGTGCTTGATAATGCACATTCACTTTTTAATCACTGCCATGCTTCAACGATTGTGCGTGTGCCTAACTCTGAGCGTTTGTTAACCGCTTTTTTTGCTGGCGATAAAGAAGGTAGCGGTAATACCGCTATCTGGCTGGTAATGAAAGAGGGTGATCATTGGCAACACGCTCAACCTGTTGTTAAAAATCCGGGTGTTGCGCACTGGAATCCAGTTTTACATGTTGACCCATCAACAGGTAATATCTGGCTGTTTTATAAAACGGGTCCCGACGTACATAGTTGGACAACCCAATACGTTATCTCGAAGGATGGCGGAAATAGCTGGAGTTTACCGAGTGAATTGGTTTCTGGTGATGTAGCACCTAGAGGTCCTGTGAAAAATAAAGTGTTAGTGATGTCGAATGGCGAGTGGTTGGCACCAGGATCGGTTGAGGATGACCAATTCTGGGATGCGTTTGTCGATATTTCGAGTGACAACGGTCAACACTGGTTGCGAGTAGATATTCCAATTGAACATCATAAAGGTGAGCAAGCGGAACATGAAATCTGGCAGGGTTTAAAGGACGATGCCTTATGGGAGACTGATCTACAACGCGTTTTTCAATGGGATGGCGTGATACAGCCAACACTATGGGAATCCCGGCCTGGGCATGTGCATGCCATGATGCGGAGTACGCGCGGTACTATTTATCGTAGCGATTCAACGGATTATGGGCGCAGTTGGTGTCCAGCTTATGCAACAATATTACCAAATAATAATAGCGGCATTGATGTCGTCTCCTTCGCAGATGGTCAACTGGCATTGGTGTATAACCCGAACTCAGGTAACTGGAGTCGTCGTTATCCTATCTCTGTCAGTCTTTCATCCGATAATGGCAGTACTTGGTCTGAACCATTCGATTTACTCGATGGGGAAGGCGAATTTTCATATCCGGCTATTATTGCTGAAAACAATACCCTACACGTGACCTTTACTTGGAATCGAAAAAACATTGTTTATCAGCAATTAATGGCTACTCAATAAAAATGTGGAGAAAGGGTTTTATGAAAAAGAGTCTACTCGCAGCGTTGGCGATTACGATGACACTGGGCATGGGGAACGCAGTTGCCCAACAGTTAACGTATCCTACAAAAAATATTGATGTTGTCATCCCGAAAAATCCGGGCGGTGGTACTGATACTTCAGCGCGTACTATTACTGAATTTGCAAAAGATGTGATGCCAGCCGGCCGTATTTTCGTACCAGTCAATAAACCCGCAGGTAATGGTTTAACTGGGCTGATTGAAGTTGCGAATGCACGTCCAGATGGTACTAAATTAGTGATGACTACCGTTGAATTAGCTATGTTCCCACATCAAGGTAAATCACCGGTTACTTATAAAGACTTCACTCCAATAGCAACAACAATTGCTGACCCTGTCGTATTAGTTGTTAATGCTGATTCACCTTATAAAACGTTACAAGAGTTTATTGATGGTGCTAAAGCAAACCCAGGTAAGTTAAAAGTGGGTAACTCAGGTATGGGCGCAATTTTCCATCTAGCGGGTGTGAATATTGAACGTACCACTGGCACTAAATTTAACCACATTCCTTATAACGAAGGTACAGGTCCTTCAATCGCAGCATTAGTGGGTAACCACATCGATGGCGTATTAACCACACCAGGTGCGGTTAAATCTCAAGTTGATGCGGGTATCTTACGTGTTCTGGGTGTCATGGATGAGCGTCGTTTCCCATTATTCCCAGCCGTACCGACTTTCAAAGAAGCATTGAAATTAGACACTAACGTGAAAATGCGTGCTTGGGCTGTATTAGCAACAACCGCTAATGTGCCTGATAACGTGAAGAAAGAGTTAGTTGATGCATTCTCTGAAGTAGTTCAAAAACCCGAATACCAAGAAGCACTGAAAAAACAAGGTATTATGCCTGTGTTTATTACGGGTGATGATGCTTACCAAATGATGAAAGAAGACCACGAGATGTATGCTGAGTTAATTGCAGCAACCCTGAAAAAATAACTTTCTATTATTATTATAAACCCCCCTACCTGTTACGGCAGGTAGGGTCGGGGAGATCCCGACATGACAAAAATCAATACAATCATCGGTGCGATTTCAGTGGCTTTCGGGGCACTAATTATCTATCTCTCCCGTGATATGAGCATGTTTGATGATTATGGTGTGCCTGGGGAGCGTTTTTGGCCTTATGGTCTTGCCATCTTATTTATTTTACTGGGGATTTTTCAATGGATTAGTATCGTGGTTGATAAAATCAAACATGTACATAAGTCTGTTGACCTGAGTTCTACTGCAGTTAAACGCGCTTATGGTTTAGGCATCTTTATGTTGGTCTATGCCACTGGCCTGCACTTTTTTGGTTTTATTATTCCGTCACTGCTTCTTATCCCGGTCATTATGTGGCTGATGAATGAAAGAAAACCTATTGCACTGGTTGTTATTCCGGTTGTGATGGTTGCCGCCGTTTATGTCTTCTTTGACATTATCTTTAATTCACCTCTGCCAACCTCCGTCTTTTTTGAATAAGCGGTAAAGGAGCTTTGAGATGGAAATATTAGACGCTTTAATGGTCGTTTTCACTCTGGAAACGATAACGATGATCCTGTTGGGTGTATTCGCGGGTATTATTATCGGCGCATTACCAGGCCTAACAGTAAATATGGGAATTGCATTACTTCTCCCATTAACTTACTCCTTTCAAGGAATGACTGGGATCCTCTTGTTATTAGGGATGTATTGTGGTGCCGTTTACGGTGGCTCAATTACTGCGATATTGATTAGTACGCCAGGCACTCCCGCTTCTGCTGCAACGGTATTGGATGGTTATCCAATGGCGAAGAAAGGGGAAGCAGGAAGAGCACTCGGTTTATCTACGATGGGCTCTATGTTTGGGGGAGTATTCAGTACGATTGCCCTAATTGTGGTTGCGCCTCAATTAGCAAAAGTGGCAACAGGTTTCTCTGCGGCTGAATATTTTGCACTCGCGGTATTTGGCATAAGTATTATTACCAGTGTATCATCGCAATCCATTGTGAAAGGATTAATGGGTGGTGCGATAGGTTTAGCTATTGCGACAATTGGGCTTGATCCAATGACATCTGGACCTCGATTCACCTTTGATACTGTGTACCTAATGGGTGGGGTTTCATTTATTCCTATCTTGGTTGGTCTGTTCGCTTTCTCTCAAGGCTTGATCAGTTTTGAAGAAGAATATCGTGAGCGCAAACAAAAGAAGAGTGAAAAAATTAATGCGCGTATTCACCGTGTATTACCGACATGGGCTGATTTTAAACGTGTGTTACCGACTTATTTTCGTTCATCTGCTATTGGTACAACGATTGGTGCAATTCCGGGAACAGGCGGAGATATCTCATCATTTATCTCTTATAACGAAGCAAAACGTTGGTCTAAACACCCTGAAGAGTTTGGTCACGGTTCACCAGAAGGTGTTTCTGCACCAGAAGCCGGTGCAAACTCAGTAACAGGCGGAACCATGGTGCCTTTAATGACCTTAGGTATTCCAGGTGATGGCGCAACTGCCATTATCATGGGTGCATTTATGGTTCAAGGATTGGCATTAGGGCCCCAGCTTTTTACTGACAATCCAGTTGAAGTTAACAGCATCTTTATTGGCTTGATGATGGCGAATATTTTCCTCGGTATCTTAGGTTTCTTATGTATGAAACTCTTTGTTCGAGTGATGGATGTTCCGCGTCGCGTATTAGTACCAATTATCTTTGTATTATGTAGTGTAGGTGCTTATTCTGTGAACCATAGTATCATTGATGTATTCGTGATGATGGGGGCAGGGTTACTCGCTTACATTATGATTAAGCTCGATTTCTCCATGTCTCCTGTGGTTATCGGGATTATCTTAGGGCCGATGGCTGAATCAAATTTACGTCGTGCTTTAATGATGTCTCAGGGTGATTTATCTATTCTGTATACACGCCCAATTACCGCGACATTCTTAGGTATTGCGATACTGACGTTGATCTTACCCATAATTGGACCTTCGTTAAAAGCAATGTGGAAGAAATACCGAGCTAAGCCCGCTCAGTAAAGGTTAACTGGCCCTCATCATCAAGGATGAGGGCAATATCAATATGGAATATTAATGGCAAAAACAGTTGAACAGATTGCAAATGACCTGAATTTGTCTATTACCACAGTCAGATTGGTATTAAATGGCAAAGGTGATCAATACCGGATCAGTGCAAAAACGCAAAAAAAGATCGCGGACTATGTTGAGGTGTTTGGTTATACTGTCAATCATGCGGCTAGAAGTTTAAAGCTTAATAAAACAGATACCTACGGATTGGTTATTCCTCGTCTTTCTAACCCATTCTTCGCTGCTTTGGCTGAAAAATTAGAGATGCATTGTCACCAAATTGGTTGTCAGCTAACGATTAGTTGTACCTATGGTGATATCAAAAATGAAAATAAGCTCGTTAAATCAATGGATGAGCGTAATGTTGATGGTATTTTCATTGTGTCATCAAGCCGTAAAAATCAGCTACATCATGTGAAGCATCGCCAAAAACCATTGGTTTTTTTAGATAGAGATTTCTCTGTCAGTGAGGCTATTTGTGTCGCTTCAGATAACTGTGACAGCGGTGCTCAACTAACAAGAGCGATGATAAAGCTAGATGCGCCAATTCATTTTTTTGCGGGTGATGCATTATTACCCACCATCGCAGCGCGTTTGCGCGGTTATGTGCAAGCCATAAAAGGACATTATGGTGATGATAACCGAGTGACAGTCTCTTATGCTGAGCATAATACAACCAAAGATGGTGAGCTGATGATGAAACAGTATTTAGAGCAACATCAGCAAATACCCTCTCATTTTATTGCCTCATCATTGCCTATTCTTGAAGGTTTATTGAGTGTTATTCGTCAGCGTGAAGGAAGTATTCCGGCTCATCTTCATATTGGTACCTTCGATGATCATGTGATGCTCAGTTTTTTACCTAATAATGTGTGGTCAATGAAGCAAGATGAAGCTTTATTGGTCGAAAAAGCTTTTGAAATCATGACTGCAAAGATAGCAGGCACCGCAGTTAAATCCCCTGCATTAATAAAAACACAGCTTATCGAGCGCCTAGTTTCTACTCAGTGAGTCAATTAAATCGCTTATTCCCCTCACGTTGTGAGTAGATTAGCAGGATTAATTGACTCATCACTGTATAAATAAAACACAATAGGAACATTTGTCTGCTCGTTTTATTGTTATTCTTTTTTTTACTTTTATAAATGCGCGTTACTCTACTTATCTCGTTTTAACAAAAATAGGGGCTCTTGATTATCTGCAATCAGAGGCTCATAATTTAAGCGGATAGTTCCATTTTATTAATATAAAAGGATATTAAAGAAAGATGAACGATGATGTTGACCGATGTCCTGAGTGTGAAGTAAGGGCATATTATACGAATGATTTTGTTCGTGTTTATCAAGCCTATTCAAATACTATTGCTCAGAGCGCAGTCGCAAACGGAACATTTGTTTCGCCCCCTTTTAGTATGACCCGTATGACTTGGGTAAAACCTTCCTTTCTTTGGATGATGTACCGTTCTGGTTGGGGACGTAAAGACGCTAATCAAGCTTCTATTCTTGCGGTTGATATTACGCATGAAGGCTTTCAAGAGATGCTGACACAAGGTGTTGTGAGTCATTTTGATCCAGACCGCTATACTACTGCTGAAGCTTGGAAAGAAGCGTCAGAAAACAGTAATATCCGCATTCAGTGGGATCCTGAACGTGATATTTATTTGAATCGACTCAGTTATCGTACTATCCAAATTGGTTTGCGAGATCAAGCAGTTGAAAAATATTGCAAAGAGTGGATTGTGAATATTACGGATATTACCGATAAGGTACGTAAAATTGATGCTTGTATTGCTAATGGTGATCTCGACACCGCATACAGCCTATTACCAGTAGAAAAATCGTATCACTTTGGTGAGTAATTCATCAAGATGTCACCCCGCTTAGTTGGCGGGGTAATTGTAAGATTGGATCAGGCTTGCACAAGTTCAGGACGAACACCTAGCGTATGGCAAATAGCATAGGTTAATTCTGAACGATTAAGTGTATAAAAATGGAAGTCTTTGACTCCTTCACGGCTTAAAATCTTCACCATATCAATAGCAATCGAAGCACCTACCAGACTACGGGTTTCAGGATCGTTATCTAACCCATCAAACATTTTATGCATCCAACCTGGAATTTTCACATTGGTTAAACCCGCAAAGCGTTTTAGTTGTTTAAAATTCGTGACAGGTAAAATTCCTGGTACAATCTCAACATCAATACCCGTTGAAACACAGCGATCACGAAAACGTAAATAGCTTTCGACATCAAAGAAAAATTGAGTGATCGCGCGATTTGCTCCCGCATCTACTTTTCTTTTTAAGTTAATTAAATCGGCTTGTGCGCTTTTTGCTTCAGGATGCACTTCAGGATAAGCCGCAACCGAGATATCAAAATCACCCACCCCTTTGAGTAAGTGAACTAAATCTGTAGCGTACATATCAGGTTTTTGAGTGTTATCTGGCAAATCGCCTCGTAAGGCAACAATATGGCGGATGCCACTTTGCCAATAATCTTGCGCGATATGTTGTAGCTCTTCACGGCTAGCATCAACGCAAGTTAAATGCGGTGCAGCTTCTAATCCTGTGCGCTCTTTAATTCCTTTGATAATCGAGTGCGTTCTATCTCGCTCGCCTGAGTTTGCACCATAAGTCACAGAAACAAAGCTCGGTTTTAAGGTATTTAAGCGCGCAAGAGATTGCCAAAGAGTATTTTCCATCTCTTCGGTACGAGGTGGGAAAAACTCAAAGGAAACTTGGATCTGACCATCAAGTTCGGCAAGATTTTGATTTAATGCTTCATGTTGGCTTGCGTGATAAAAGCTCATACCTGTACCTCATCAATCATGTCACTGTGTTGTTATTCTTATTTAAGTATCACTACTTATTTACCCATCTAACCATTTAGACGTCTAGATGTAGATTCTCTTAATTAGGTTATTTAGTCAACAACTATTCACCCTATTTTTGATGAGGATAATTCAATAGAAATGAGAGAAAACTTCATGTTGAAGTCTTCTTTATAAAGAAAATCAACTTCACCATACATAAGCTGTATAATTTTTCTTCTATAATTAAATGAATTAACTTATTGAAGGGCGGCGAAATGATCACCTGTAAGCGTGTGTATAACGATAAAGAGGGAACCCATGAAGGTTATCGCGTATTAGTGGATAGATTGTGGCCAAGGGGCGTGAAAAAAACAGATTTTCATTATGATGAGTGGAATAAAGAAGTTGCACCTTCGACCGAATTACGAAAATGGTTTCATGCTGGTGGCGGTGATTTTACTGAATTTACCCAACGTTATATTGAAGAATTGACAGGCGCTCCTGAACATTGGCGACCTCTTCTTGTAATAGCAAAAGAGCAACCGCTAGTATTACTTTATTCAGGTAAAGATGAGCAACAAAATAATGCAACCGTGTTAAAAGCTTTTCTAGAAAAACAATTAGCTCACTGTTAATAATGAACAATTTGAGCGTTTTGGTAAAAAAAGCAAAAAAAAGTGGCGCGGTATTAGGCGCCACAAAAATTGCTAATAAAAACATCGAACAGAGTCAGAGAATATTTTTACTACTCTTATGCAGTGTGTGTATTTGCCGCTAACCATTGACTAATACGCTGTTTTTGTTCGTCATTTAGCCACATGCCGAGTTTGGTACGACGCCAAATAGCATCATCAACTTCGATAACCCACTCATGTTTCACTAAATAACGTAATTCTGCTTCATACAGATTATGACCGAAGTTTTCACCCATACCTGCTAAATCAGTAATACCTTCAAGCAGTAATTCAGTGTTGCTACCGTAAGTGCGAGCAAAACGTAGTGCCAGTGCTTCTGGTAACCAAGGGTGACGTTGACGAATTAAACGAGAATAACCATCACGATCACAACCTTCTAAATTACCACCCGGTAATTGACCATTTTTAGTCCACGGTTTACCCATGTTAGGGAAGTAGCTCACGAGTTTATCAACAGCGTGTTCACCTAATTTACGATAAGTCGTTAATTTACCACCAAATACAGATAACAATGGTGTTTGGCCATTATCATCATGAACATCTAAGGTGTAATCACGGGTGATCGCTTGTGGAGAATCTGATTCATCGTCACATAATGGGCGCACGCCAGAGTAATCCCAAACCACATCTTCTTTAGTTAACTGCTTCTTAAAGTGATCGTTATAGACTTTCAGTAAGTACTGAATTTCGTTGTCATCAATCGCGACATCTTTAGGATCACCTTTATATTCAACATCCGTAGTACCGATGATAGAGAATTCATCCATCCAAGGAATAACGAAAACAATACGGTTATCTTCGTTTTGTAAAATATAAGCTTGTGGTTCGTTATGAGCGCGAGGAATAACAATATGGCTACCTTTAATTAAGCGGATGCCATAAGGTGATTTCAGTTTTAAGCCTTCATCAAACAGCGTTTTAACCCAAGGGCCAGCGGCATTGACAAGTGCTTTTGATTGATAGAGCGATGTTTCACCCGTGCGTAAATCTTGTGCTTCTACCATCCATAAATTATTTTCACGCCAAGCGCGAGTGACTTTAGTGCGGGTACGTACTTCACCACCACGACGAACAATTTCTTGTGCGTTGAGTACCACTAAACGTGCATCATCAACCCAACAGTCTGAGTATTCAAAACCGCGTGTTAATTCTGGTTTTAAAACAGAGTTTGCACCGAATTTAATACCTTTACTGCTTGGTAGGCTGACACGTTTTCCTAAATGATCATAAAGGAATAGGCCAATACGGATCATCCAAGCTGGGCGTAAGTGTGCTTGATGTGGCAGGCGAAAGCGCATTGGAAATGCGATATGTGGCGCTAAGCGTAATAATACTTCACGCTCCGCCAGTGCTTCGCTCACTAAGCGAAACTCATAATGTTCTAGATAACGTAAGCCACCATGAATAAGTTTAGAGCTCGCGGAAGATGTCGCACTTGCTAAGTCTTGAGCTTCCAGCATAAGTACTGAAAGGCCTCGGCCAGCTGCATCCGCCGCAATTCCAGCGCCGTTTATTCCGCCGCCGATGACAATCAAGTCTTGAGTTTTCATAACATCCTCCTACGAATGCGCGAAACAATTCTTTAATGTTCGTTTTCGCTCATAATTGTAATGAAGTTTGATGAAAATGCCAACTATATAACTGATAAAAAACATAACCGCGTGATATGGATAACAATTTATTATCATATCCACATGTTTTGTGTGTTTATTAAAAATAAACAACATTGTTAATGTATTAATAAAAAAAGAGAGTCGGCATATCAGAAAAGAGAGTAAATAGAGTGAGTTAAATTGATTTCAGTAGAAAATAGGTGAAAAAAAAGTACCTAAGAAGGTACTTTTTGAGGAGTTTATTCAATTAACATAATTCGAGTTGAACGTTGTGTTGCTCAACAATTTTTTGGATCCCTGCTGGTGGTTCTTGATCGGTAAATAAGTAGTCGATCAAATTCATATTGCCTAAATTCACCATTGCATTACGACCAAACTTAGAATGGTCTGTCACCAACATTACACAGCGTGAGTTTTCGATAATTGCGCGTTTAGTTCGAACTTCATGGTAATCAAACTCAAGTAGAGAACCATCCATATCGATGCCACTTATCCCTAAAATGCCGTAATCAAGACGGAATTGAGAGATAAAATCAAGTGTGGCTTCACCGACGATACCACCATCTCGTGTACGCACTTCACCACCCGCAAGAATTAAGCGAAAGTCTTCTTTGCCCATCAGTAACGTTGCCACATTGAGATTGTTGGTCACGATACGTAGGTTTTTGTGGTTAATTAAAGCATGCGCAACGGCTTCAGGTGTTGTACCGATATCAATGAACAGTGTTGCACCATCAGGAATTAAGCTTGCGACTCGTTGTGCGATACGTGATTTTTCATCAGACCACATGATTTTACGATCATGATAAGCCGTATTCACTGAGCTTGAAGGTAATGCAGCACCACCGTGATGACGTTGGATTTTGTTCTTTTCCGCTAATTCGTTTAAATCACGTCGGATTGTCTGTGGGCTGACTTCAAAATGCTCCACCAGTTCTTCAGTGCTGACATAGCCTTGTAGGCGTACCAGTTCAATGATGGCATCATGTCGTTGCGTTTGCTTCACAGGTATCCCCTAATGTTAAAAATATCATGTTAATTTTATTATGATCTACGAGATAATTGATGTCGATTATCCCACAAAGCCATCAATAAGCCGATAAGGAAGCCTGCAAAATGTGCAGTATTTCCGATAGAGTCACCTAAAACGCCCATGTAACCCGCAACAATCCACAAAATCGAAAAACCGATTAAGCCTGTTGGAACACCAATACCTTTTTCTGGATTACGTATTCCTGTTAAGCCTACATAGCCAATTAATGCGTAAACAACACCAGAAAGTCCACCAAAATTAGAGTCTGTAAACAGTGATTGTGCCCAATTACTAAAGAGCGCAGAAACGAGCATGATGACAAATAATTTACCCGTACCTAATCGCTGCTCTGTTTGACTTGCGAGATACCACCACATCGCAAGGTTAAAGGCGATGTGCATGAGTGAGAAGTGAACAAATGCAGGGGTGATGTAGCGCCAAACTTCAAAGTTCAGGCTCTCTTTATAAGGCCATGCCAAATGGAGCATAACGTTATAATCGCCTACTACTTGTTGCCAAATAAAAATAAGGATACATAAAATGACCACCAGAACCGTTAATGGGCCTGAGCGTTGCACCATATTTTTTATCGAAAAGGCTGGGCGATATTTTATACCCGTATTTTTCGGATCTCCGGTTTGCCAACTTGCTGCTTGGTAACGTGGGTGAAAAGGCTCACGTAAAAAAGTATTTAGTTCTTTTTCAACCATATCCAACTGATGTTGGTCTTCTAACCAAAGTGAGATCTGCTGATTTTCATTTTTTGTGTGAATTCGCACACCTTTCGTTGTCATATAATTGACAAACAAATCAGCTGCTTGAGGGTTAGAAAGCGTAATAATGTGGATCATTAACAAAACTCATCTGTAGTTATTGCAGAGAAGTTATCGCTTGTGGAAACTCTCTTAGCCATGCTTCAAAACCCCCGTTGATACTATAAACGGTTTCAAAGCCCATATTGACCAGATATTGAGCTGCGCCTTGGCTGCTATGACCGTGATAACACATCACCATCACAGGAACATCAAAGTCAGCATCTTGTAAAAATTGGTTTAGCGTATCATTGGTGAGATGAAATGCGCCGGTAGCATGACCAATGCGGTAACTCTGAGGATCTCTAACATCAACTAAGATTGCTGATTGAGATGTCCAGAGTTGATAGGCTTGTTCAATGCTGAGAAATTGAAACTTATCCATAATTGCCTTATTTATTATATTGTTAATTGATTTATTTGTTCTGAGCGAGAGAACGATACATTTATCATAACGTCAAATAGGTAAAGATGACGTTACACTTTGTAAATGATTATTTTAATAAACAAATCCCCCATGATATCAGTGCAGGTGAGTATCATAGGGGATGTGATACTGAGGGATCAGTAGTAGGAGTGTTCGCCACGTTGGTGTTCAGTTAAATCTTTCACACCTTTCAATTCATCTGGGAACAGGTTTAACAGCTCTTTTTCGATACCATCTTTTAAGGTGACATCAATCATTGAACAGCCGTTACAGCCACCACCAAATTGTAAGATAGCATAACCATCTTCAGTGATTTCCATCAGACTAACGCGACCACCATGACCGGCTAATTGTGGGTTAATTTGTGATTGCAGTATGTATTCAACGCGTTCAATTAACGGTGCATCAGCATCGACTTTACGCATTTTTGCGTTAGGTGCTTTCAGCGTTAATTGTGAGCCCAGTTGGTCAGTGACAAAGTCAATTTCTGCATCTTCTAAGAAAGGTGCGCTGATGTCATCAACATAAGCAGAAAGCTTTTCGAACTTAATTTCAGTATCGTTTGGCTCTACGGCATCAGGTGGGCAGTATGAAACGCCACATTCAGCATTAGGTGTACCTGGATTGATAACGAATACACGAATTTGGGTGTTGGGTTCTTGGTTAGCCAGTAGTTTGGCAAAATGCGCCTGTGCGGCATCAGTAATAATAATCATATCGTCTTGCTCAATAGTTGACTGTTCTGGTTGGTTATCATACGCCCAATTGGCGGTTAACTACAAGGTTCGGCAAATCGCCCATACCTCAACAGAGCGTGCTCCCGCACGAAATAACAAGGGTACAATGCTCTTTAATGTCGCGCCTGTAGTGATAACATCATCAATTAGTGCCAGATTTTTCCCTGATACCGACACTGTGTTATTTAATACAAATGCATTCTTTAAATTTTGTTGCCTTTGTTTGGCATTAAGATGCGTTTGCACCAGTGTAGCACGAGTTCTTATCAGGGTATCCGGTTGATAAGCACAATCTAGCCACCTTGCCAAAGGCTTTGCGATAGCTTCTACTTGCTCAAAGCCTCTAGACCAACGGCGATGATGATGCGAAGGAACGCTAATAATTCTGTCAGGTTTCTGCACCAAATTTTCTCGCCGATGTGAAAGCCATCGCAATAGAAAAAGTCGTGCAAGACATAAAGCTATTTGAGGGCGAGGTTGGTATTTATAAAGGTGTAATAATTTATTTAATGGCGGTTTATAGTCAGTGACCGTCAACATCTGTTTCCATAATGGAGGCGATTGCAAGCAGCGCCCACATAGCATCATAGAGTGAGATGAGGGATGTAAACAGCATGGGCAGCGGTTATGCTGTTTAGGTAAATGTCGAATACAACTCGAACAAATACCTTTAGTATCATAATGTAAGGGTTGGCGACATAACCAACAATATCCTGCTATTGTTATCCACATAATGAAAATCCCTGTACTAAGAGAAGAGAGCATAACAATGAACAAATTGTATTGGCAGACAATGGGTGAAGGAAAAACGCATCTTGTGCTATTACACGGATGGGGATTGAATGCAGAGGTCTGGCAATCATTAATACCGCGACTAAGCCCGCATTTTACACTGCATCTTGTTGATCTCCCAGGATATGGTCGTAGCCAAGGTTTTCCTGTTCTCACATTAAAAGAGATGGCGGACATTGTTTTTGCCAAAGCCCCCGATAATGCCATTTGGTTAGGATGGTCTTTAGGTGGATTAGTCGCTAGCCGTGTTGTATTAGATAATCCTAATAATGTGCAAGCATTGATTACGGTGGCTTCTTCGCCTTGTTTTGGTGCTCATGGGGATTGGCCGGGTATCAAATCTGAAGTGTTAAAAGGGTTTGAGCAGCAGTTAAACGAGAATTTTCATCGCACAGTTGAGCGTTTTTTAGCACTGCAAACATTAGGTACGCAAAGTGCGCGTGAAGATATGAAGGCATTAAAGTCAGTAGTATTAGAGCAACCACTGCCTTCTGTCGAAGTACTTAATGGCGGACTAGAAATTTTGCGTACTGAGGATTTACGAGAAGAGTTAAAAACGTTGAATTGTCCTTTTATTCGTTTTTACGGCTATTTAGATGGTTTAGTTCCTCGGAAAGTGGCTGGATTATTAGATGCTATTTATCCACATTCACCTTCTGTTATTTTCCGTAATGCAGCTCATGCGCCATTTATTTCACATCCAGATGAATTTACTCAAGCGTTAATTGAGGGTTGTGAGATAACGTTATAATTATCTTCAAAGATCTGTCTTTTTATAAGGGCAGATCTTTTTATGCTGATGTTATTTATCCAATGTCAATAGAAGTATGAAACGTGGGGGCATTTTTGATGGTGTCAGAAAGTGGGCAAGTGTGTTCAATAAAATCAATAAATGTCTGTATTTCCTCTTTTGTATTATCAGCTTGAATAAAGTAATGTGTTGAAATACGACTTAAACCGATTTTTACACGCTTATTCTTTCCCATATATCCATCAGGATCGATCTCACCTTTCATCTCAATACGGATATTTTTAAGGTTAATACGGTGAAGCCGTGCAAAACTCTTAGCAACAATTCCTTTACAGGCGCCAATTGAGGCGAGTAACGCTTCAATTGGATTAACGCCACTGTCTTCCCCCCCATAAGCAACTGGCTCATCAACAATTAACGTAAATTGTCGTGAAGCACATTGCATTTGTAAGGGAGAAGATGCGTCATTAGTGATAACAGATGAAAACTCAATAATTGGCATAATATTATCCTTTAAAAAGGGAATGTTATTTTTATCACCCAATAAGTGATATTACTTATCATGCCAATTAAGCGTAGGTCATAGTCTAAAAATAACGAGTTTAGAGCGCATTTTTCGATAAAGTTAATTCTTATTTTATGTCAGCTGTAATAATGCTGCCCCTTTATTAAGGGCAGCAATAACTACATGATTATGCGAGTACGTTTTCGAGATGAAATGACGTTTCTAGGATCGGTGTATTTTTTATTGTGTCTGCAACAGGGCAAGTGCGTTCAATAAAAGCGATAAATGCAGCGATCTCTTCCTCACTATTATCTGCTTCAATAAAGAACTCGGTTGTAATTTTGCTAAAACCAATTTTGGCTTCTTTATTTTTTCCGGTAAAACCATCGGTATCTAATTCGCCTCTGACTTCAATGCGAATATTTTTAAGATTAATTTGGTGCATACGTGCAAAGCTTTTTGCCACGATACCTTTACAAGCACCTAGCGTACCTAATAGTGCTTCCACAGGGTTCATTGCACTGTCTTTACCTCCCAGTGATACAGGTTCATCAAGTAAAAATTGAAATTGGCGCGACGCGCATTGCATTTGTAATCTGCCTTGCTCGCCTGTGGTGATCGTTGATGAAAATTCAGTTATTGGCATAATTTTTATATTCTTATAAAGTGAAATTAAATAGACGTCTTTACGTCTATAGTTAATGGATTATGCCGTGATAGTTAGGAAAGTAAATCATTAAATAGGAAGATGAAAATGATTCATCTTGCGCATTAGATAAAAAAAATCCCCTACATAAAGTAAGGGATTTTCATGATGGTATTTATCAATTTGTTAGACTATTTGATAAAGCTTTGTCTGGCAGGCCGTGGCTTCTGGGCAACTTTTACAGCTGCCCGTAAGACAATCTTCAACATCGACTTCTTGAAGCTTCCCCATCAATGTGAGCCGCTCTAACATTGCTTGCACCAACGGTTCAGGCATATTGAGTTGATGGCTGATAAGACGGGCATCGGCTCGACCATTAAGGGCGATACAATCACGTACTTCTATCAAACTGGCCATCTTACTTTTCCTTTGTCACTTAGTGACAGCTACCTTTTGAACAACATTGTTTAGCCAATGATGGCTTATTGCTTAAGTTAATTGTTAGACGATTACGAGCATTACGCAACAAGATAAATAGAACTAAGTTAAATATAACAACCGTAGCAATGGTGATTGTACTACTTTGTGGATGCTCGCTAAAGGTTGCGGTTTGATAGAACAGCGCAGCCAGTGAGTAAGCAATATTTAATCCCCAAAGAATAGAGAAGGTCATCCAGCCACGACTGGTTTCACGAGCGATAGCACCCATTACTGAAACACAAGGTACATACAGTAAAACAAAGATTAAGTAGCTATAAGCTGCAATGCCTGAGCCAAATTTAGCGCCCATGGTTCCCATTGTGCCAGTATCCATTTCACCATCACCTTTACTAGCTTCAATTGGGTTAGAAAGTGCAGCTAAAGTGAAGGTCTCTTTTAAGCTATCCCATGTTTCACCAAAGGCATCACCAATTTCTCCCCATAGGTCGAATTCTTCAGGATCAAATGGCTCATTAACAATGCTTTCTGCGGTATAGAGGGTATTTAATGTTCCCACAACCACTTCTTTTGCCATCGCACCAGTAACTAAACCAACCGTTGCTTGCCAGTTATCATTGTGAACACCAATAGGTTGCAGTAATGGTGTGATCACTTTACTGACAGACGCTAATGCAGAATCATTGATGTTATCTGCAGGTTTACCAGAGAAGGTAAAGCTATTTAGCGCACCAATAAACATACTCGCAATAATGATGACTTTACCAGCTCGTACAACGAAACCTTTTAGACGTTGCCATGTTTGCATGAGTAACGTTTTTAGGTGAGGAACGTGATAAACAGGCAGTTCCATCACGAAAGGTGACGCTTCACCGCGCATAATGGTGTGTTTTAGTAGTAAGCCGGTGAGGATAGCAACCACAATACCAAGAAGATAAAGTGAGAAAACAACACTCGCACCGTTTTTACCAAAGAAGGCTGCCGCAAATACCGCGAAGATAGCTAAACGAGCACCACAAGACATAAACGGTGCCATTAATACCGTGATTAATCGTTCTCTTGGTGCATCAAGAGTACGCGCACCCATAATAGAAGGTACGTTACAACCAAAGCCGACAATCAGTGGTACGAATGATTTGCCGGGTAAACCCAGAGCCTGCATCAATCTATCCATAACAAACGCAGCACGAGCCATATAACCCGAGTCTTCAAGGATAGATAAAAAGAGATACATCATCCCGATTTGTGGCACTAATGGAAGAACTGTATTGATACCACCACCGACACCTTGAGCAAGGAAAATTGTCAGCCATTCAGGGAAGTTAAAAGTTGCGCCAATCCATTGAATACCATGAATAAAGATAGCTTCAGAGCCACCTTCAAAAGCAGGTTGTAATGCACCACCGATATTAATTGCGAGTACGAACATTAAATACATGACAAATAGGAAGATAGGCACGCCTAACCAACGGTTTAATATCACTTTATCGATATTTTGTGTCAGGAGATTGGGCTTAATGGACTCCATATTAATCACAGCATGACAGATGCGCTCAATATTTTGATAACGGGCATCAGCAATGACTAATTCTGGCTCATTATTATGTTCGTCTTGAATTCGTTGACGAATGGCTTTGATATCTTCACTGGTGACTTGAGCGCGTTGATGGGTATAGATATCCCCTTCTAAACACTGTAATGCCATCCAACGACGTTGCTGTAAATTAAACTCATCATGATTAATTTTTTCAGCAAGTGTCTCGACTTCATTTAATAGCCATAGTGGGTAAGAAGTCAGTAATTCTTGTGGTTTTTTCTTTTCAGCAGGGAAGGTATCAATAGCTTCTTTGAGTTTATCAATACCAGATGCTTTGGTTGAAACCATTGGAATAACAGGGCAACCCAGTTGCTCTGAAAGTGCGTTGATATCAATTTGCATATCTTGGTGTTCTGCAATATCGAGCATGTTTAATGCCACAATACATGGAATGCCAAGCTCAAGCAGTTGCAAGGTCAAATAGAGGTTACGCTCAAGGTTTGATGCATCAACCACGTTAATCAGCATGTCTGCTTCATTACTTAAAATGAAATGGCAGGCAATTTGCTCATCAAGAGATGTCTGTTCTGAAATTGTCGTTAAAGAGTAAGTCCCGGGTAAATCGACGAGCTCAATTTTATGATTTGCAGTTGTGAAACGACCAACTTTGCGTTCAACCGTTACACCTGCCCAGTTACCCACACGCTGACGAGAGCCTGTTAACTGATTAAAGAGTGTTGTTTTACCGGCATTGGGATTACCGATAAGGCCTATAGTGAGAGGAGTCATAATAGTGATGCCAATAGTTGTCTTGCCAGGTTGAATGAGAAATAACGATTATTTTTCGTTATGAACCACTTCGCTAAGATTAATGAGTGCGAGATCTTTTTTTCTCAAAATTAGGGACACTCGGTGCGTTTCTATTTGAATAGGATCACCCAGTGGTGCGATACGAATAACGTTAAACACAGCGCCAGGTAACATACCTAAAGATAATAGTTTCTGTCTGTATGCAGGGCTAATCTGAGGTGAGTAGCTCAAGATTTTATAACTGTGATTTGGGATCAGAGACATAATCGTCCTTCCACGAATATTGATACAAAAAATAATGATACTGATAATTATTAACACGTATGAGAATTCACACAATAATAGTCAGGATAATTATAATAAATATTTTTAATGCTAATGAGAATTATAATTATCCTTATTGGGTATAATTTAGCCTAGTCTGTGCTTATCTGCACTTGATTTAAATCAACCAGAGAAAAGATATTGGGATGAAAATAGGCTGTTTACCTTATCTGTTACTAGACAAAAACAAAATGTGAAGAGTTGAAATGTCAACGTAGCAACAAAATAACAATCAGTTAATAATGTTAACGGGTAATAATATAAAAGTAGATTTCAAGAATATGAAGAACGCGAGCTTAAGTAAAAAGCTCACGTTGTCATGGTGAATACCCGCTAATTAGTGGGTTTGCTGGTGGCTAAAAAGTTGGTAAATATTATTAGGGGTATAACTATCAGCTTCGTATGAAACGACCCAATCTGTTATTAGTGCAGTGTTGATAGGATAGGTTTCACCTTCTTGCATATCCTCAACATAAAATGGCACGTTGAGTAATTTTGCATAAATCGTGTCTCCATCTCTAGACTGTGGCACGAACCACATATGCTCTAGTTCTTTTTCTTCCCCTTCACCATAAGGAATGCCAAACTTGATCATAAACTGCCAAGGGTTTTCGGTCTCTTCAGTTTTGTCTTTTCCTAATAACTTAGAGAGAAAACCACTTTTTTTCTCAACAGGCGGTTGATTGTAGTTATCAAACATAGAAACGAAGTATTCCCAGCGTCGCTTGGCTTTTTCAGACATCTCGTAGGTTTCTTCATTACTGCGCAGTAGCATCATCGCTTGTTGTTCTTCATAACCTCTAAAGAAGGTTTCTAAAACAGGGTTTTCTTCATTGGTTCTAAATAGCATAGAAGAAGGATGTTGATGGTATTCATCACGATCAGCTAAATCACCCAAGAAAATACCATTTGGTGCGCCTTCCGTGTCATAACGCATTTCCTCTAAAGGTCTAAGGTTTTCAAGTGGTGTTGATTGATTGACATGGCGGATACCTTCTTCAAAAGGTAATGCGACAAGATACTCCAATCCTGATGATGTTTGGCCACAAAGCATCGGTTCACCAAATTCAATTTGGCGATGATTAATACTATTGTTAACAAAGCAGCGGAAGAGATCAGGAATACCATAGTAAGACTCAAGCATACTGGGAATAACTAAATCGACTTCGGTTAAGCCACAGCGCGCTAATCCATGAGTGTGAAACCAGAACATGGTTGGTGGGTCATTTTCTGTGTCATAGACAGCATGAATAACATATAAGCTTTCTACTTCGGGATAGAGATCTGGGGTCTCTAATTGAAAGCGTATCCACTCAGGCGTTAATGCCTTACCTGCCGCTGATTCATCTAATGCTAAGACCATTTCAGGTGCAATGATATTGAGAAAGTTCAGTTGATGGCGATAACTTGCCAAAGGATGCAAGGCTTCAGTAAAGAGTGTTTCTAATAATAAATCTTGAGTTGTCGCATTCGCATGTGCCAATAGTTGTGGTGTGAGTTCGTCAGTCGAATACATTGGGCGTATTTCGTAATCTTCATCACGAGGGTAAAGACAAACGAAAAAATGTAACTCGGCATCACCATGCTGGCAGCGATAGAAAAAACCGTCATCAATATTTTCACTTAGATAATTTATCTCACCATCAGTGTAATCGGTTTGTTCTTCTAGGCGTTGTTCAATAAGCGCATAGTTTAGTGGCTGTGCAGGGAAAGCCACTATACGAGAGGGCACTTTTTCTCCTTGCCCGGCTGCGATATCTAAGTACTGCTGTTTGTTATCCATATTTTTTATCACTCGTATATTAAAGATAGAAAAATAGGATATCAGGGATAACAAGAGAGGAATAGATGGAGTTATCTGAGCTTGAGGTGGTTAATTAATCTATTGTTAATAGTGAGGATTAATGAAAAATAAAAAAGAAAAAATAATGGATATCAATAAGTTATTGATATCCATTAGATGTAAGGTAATTAAGGCAAATGATTAGCCTTTTGATTATTTACCTTTCAGTAATTGCATGATGTCTTCAGTTTTTTCTTCATCGTCATCATCTTCAAACTCAATACCTAGCTCAACCATTAATTCGTCAATGCGATCAAGGGTTTTCTCAGTATAAACCTGCTCTTCTGCATTGAGTTTTTCACCGTTTTCAAGACGAGACAGTAATTCATCTAAACGAGTGTCGTTTTCTAACAGGTCTAATTCTTGCTCAGGCGTTAAACGAACCGGCTCTGCTTTAACTGGCGCAGGTTTTTTCTTCACAACTTTTGGTGCATCGCCCACAATTAGAGGGATCGGTTTTTTGCTGCCAATGCGTGGATCTTTCGGCGCTGTATTTTTAGCTTGCTGTTTATTTTCCGCTTCCTGCTGACGGTTACCGGCAGGATTGCCACGGTGTTTCTTTTGACGTTTACGTTCACGTCCTTCCGCGTTCAGCTCTTCACGTGATTTCTTACGTGCTTTAGCTGCGGGCTTTCTTTTAATCATATTCATAATGGTAACTCGATAGTGATCTTCTTGGTTGCGCAATCTATCAGAAACAAATTTTCAATAAAAGCGCAAATTTAAGACAATTTAATTTTTGCTCACGTACAATGTGTGGTTCGTTTCACTATACTTTACTGTGTTGTGATATCAATTAACGACCAAACTAAATCAATTAACTTAAATTTCTATTTATTATGACATTATCATCTGCGCAATTACGTAAACCAGTATATTGGTGGGTTATTGGTTATGCGGCAATTTGGATCTTAGTGAGTTATCTTTTTGACCCTACTGTGCCTTATGATGCCGTAGAGGCTGTCAATTGGGGCACTAATGGAGGGTGGGGTTCCCCTAAAAATCCTTGGTTTGTTGGCTTTATAATGACACCAGCTATTTACGGTAGTATCGATTTTAGCTTTTATTGGTATTTTATCCACTTTATTGTCATTGCTGTTGGGTTATTAGGGGTTTGGAACTTAGCTTATAAGTTGACACAAAATACTAATTTAGCTTGGTTTGCTATGTTGGCGCTTAATTTATCTGGCGTTATCAACTTTGATATTATCCCTTATAACGATAATTATATTCTAGTTGGTTGTTGGGCATGGGCGTTCTATTTTTTCCTTTGTGCTATTAATGACAATCAAAAATATTGGATTGGTTTTGCGATTACGATGGGTATTGCCACAATGGGGAAATATTCATCATTAGCTTTTATTGGTTCTGTATTTTTATCAAGCCTTTTTGTACCTAAAGTTCGAGCAAGTTATTGTTCACCTTATTTCTATTTAGCATTGGCTATTTGGTTTGCTTTTGTTATTCCCAACTTTATTTGGTTATGGCAAACCGATTTTGCCGCTTTTAAGTGGGTCGATTCACAAATCGAAAACCGTTTTAATTTACGTACCACTCGTGCTGCACTCACTGTTTTTTACCCTGTGATTTTAATGTGGGGGATTTTACGTTTTTATGGTGGACGTGTAAGTTGGTCTGCTTCTAAAGATAGCCAATTACTCAATTTTATTTTTCTGTTTCCATTAACGATTATTTTTATTTGGTTTAGTTTTCATGAAGGGGGGCGTATCAGCGAGTGGCTACAACCCTTTATGTCGATTGCGACTGCGCTTTTTGTCGGCTCAATTAGTGTTATGCCCACACGTTCATTACGCGGTGCACTGTATGGTTTAGGTGTTTTCGGAATGTTGGTTGTTTCTGGTTATACCGTCGTTCAAGCCGCTAATGTGCGTAATGCAGGTCAAAAATTTATTGGTGTAAAAACCTTTGTGCAAGATGTTGAGCAAGCTTGGTATCAGCGTTATCACACACCACTTGTGTATGTGGGTGGCGAGTATATGCATGAATGGATAACTTTTTATGGCAAAGATAGACCATTATCTTCACAGCCTTGGATATTAGAAGCAAATGTGCAGCCTCCTAATATTTATAATCGACATATTACACTTCAACAATTAGAAGAAAAAGGTGTCGTATTGATCAGTAAAGTCGGCTATTACTGTGAGAAAGCACATTTTGATGAAGGCTTAAAGCACTGGCCGAGTTTAAAAATAGCCGATACTCAAGAGATAATGTTTCGCGCTGAGCCCGATGCCATTGCCGAGCCAGTTTGTATTGCTTTTGTGCCGCCAAAAATACATAAGGATAAGTAGAGATGCGTTACGCTGATATTCAGGTTGAAACAGAAAGATTAAGATTGCGTCCTTTTGAAATGGGGGATGCTGAAGATTGGTTTAAGATCATGAGTTCAGCTGAAGTGACGCGTTATTGGAGCCATCTCCCTTGGCAATCACTGCAAGAAGCGCAAGAAGATATTATTCAAGATATCACGCATATGGAAAGAAAAGAGTATCTGCGCTTAGCGGTGATAGATAAAGCAACAAATGCACTGATGGGTATGTGTGTTTTCTTTAATCATTACCCAAATTCACGACGTGGTGAAATTGGGTATTGTCTCGATACCGCTTATCAAGGTAAAGGTGTTATGAAAGAAGCGATGGTGGCGTTTATTGCGTATCTTCAAACACATCTATCTGTTCGCCGTTTAGAAGCGGATATCCACCCTGATAATAAAGCATCAGCTGCATTGTTAGCAAAATTAGGTTTTGAGCAAGAAGGGTATCTAAAACAACGTTGGATAGTCGGTGATGAAGTCTCTGATTCTATTGTTTTTGGTTTGTTGTTACCCATAAAAGCAGAGTAATTGCAGAAAATAGAAAGGCACAAGTGGCATATAACACTTGTGCTTTTAGCTACTTAGCCAAAAAAGAGGCCTGATTTTTTAAGCTTAAAGCTTGATTTACTGCAAAAATATCACCATGAACTTCTGGAATACCAAACGATTTTAACCGAGCGCTGTGTTTCTCTAAATAAGCTTGAGCATTTTCTTTTGAATCAAAAAGATAAATCCCACCCGCTTTTTGGGCTTCTTTATTTTCAGTCCAAATTTTCCAAATAAAACCAGGTTCTTGGTTGATTGATGCAGATAATGCATCCATAGCTTGTGTCATTTCATCATCGAAAGGACCATGATAAGGAAAATCTACTTGTAGAAGTACGTGCATAATCACCTCTTTTCTTATAAAAAACGGCACGTTATTGGTGCCGTTTTGTCTGTATCATGATGATCTTAATTTATTGAATATTAGAATAAAGAATTCAAATCAATCACATGAGTATCAATCAGCAATATTTTTAAAATAAATAGCAGTGAAACAATCACAACACATAGATTAATTTCTTTCCAGCGGAAAGTACCCACTTTCATAACACAATAAGCAATAAAGCCTAGTGCGATACCTTCGGTAATTGAGAAGCTAAATGGCATCATAACTGCGGTGATAAAAGCAGGAACGGATTCTGTTAAATCATCCCATTTAACGCGTGTAAGGCTGGATGTCATTAATACACCCACATAAATCAGTGCCCCTGCTGTTGCATAGCTTGGCACCATACCTGCTAGTGGTGACAAGAAGATAGCGAGTAAGAAAAGAATACCCACAACAACGGCAGTTAAACCTGTACGACCACCGACAGAAACCCCGGAAGTACTTTCGATAAAGGCTGTTACAGAAGATGTTCCCATTGCAGAGCCTGCAACAGAACTTAAGCTATCGACATATAACGCTTGTTTCATTCGTGGAAACTTGCCTTTGTCATCAGTTAAACCTGCTTTATCAGTAACACCAATTAATGTGCCTGAAGAGTCAAATAGGTTAACCAACATAAAAGCAAAGATCACGCCAGAAAGACCGATATCTAAGGCACCCATAATATCAACTTTACCAACAACGGTTGTGATAGAAGGAGGAACAGCGAAGATACCTTGATATTGAACATCACCTAAAAGAAGACCAATTACAGTGGTGATAACAATTGAGATAAGAATTGCGGCATGAATATTACGAGCAGCAAGAATAGCGATAATAAAAAAGCCTAATGCACCTAATAATACGTTATGAGAAGCAAAATTACCGATAGTAACGATGGTATCGTTGTTAGGAATAATAATACCGGAGTTTTTTAAGCCCATCATGGCGATAAAAAGACCGATACCACTAGTAATACCAACACGTAAACTCAGTGGAATATGGGCAATTATCCAGTAGCGTATACGAAAGAGAGTCAGTAAAAATAGCCCTACAGCACCCCAAAAAATCGCACCCATAGCGACTTCCCATGAGTAACCCATAGCACCAACGACTACGAAGGCAAAGAATGCGTTTAAGCCCATCGCAGGAGCAACAGCAATAGGTAAATTTGCCACTAATCCCATTAAAATACTGCCGAAAGCTGCAATTAAACAGGTCGTCACGAAGACGGCTTTGATATCCATATTGGCAGCAGCAAGAATTTGAGGGTTAACGAAGATAATATAAACCATCGTTAAGAAAGTCGTGATACCCGCAATCAGTTCGGTGCGAGCGTTTGTGCCGTGTTCTTGTAGCTTAAACAGGCGTTGGAGCAAACCCTGTGATCCAGAATTTGGTGATGACATGCTCATAGACAAAAGATCCCAAAAAAAATGTTTTTCGCTTTATCCTACACAAATAAAACAATGACTGCACCTAAAAAAAGTAATCGATTGCGTGGGGCGCTACAGTGAAGGCATCAAAAATAGATGGAGATATTTAATAAACTAAGTTTAGTTTAGTGCTAATAATTGTATGACGTCAAAATGGCACATTTTATTTGCTTTGTTAAAACTTGATTATATTATCTTGCTTGAAAAGTGAGCTGTTTTGAAGTTTTACTAGTTTTATAAATAACAGCTATTAAATAAGTTTTAATAAAGAGGTGGAGAAATTATGCCTACTTTATCAAATGAAAGGATCACGACATGTATTAGTCCCGAAATGAAAATTTTGTTAGAAAAGGCGTTATCATTATCAGGTTATACGAGTTTAAATGGTTTTATTGTACAAGCCGCTATTGCTGAAGCTAAACGGCTAATCGAGCAAGATATGCGTATTAAACTTTGTCAGAAAGACGCTTTAGATTCTATTAATGCATTAGAAAAACCAATCGAAATAAATAATCGCTTCCTTCGTGCCGCGCGCAAGCATAAGGAAAAAATTCTCGATGAAAATAAGTTCTCTGAATAAAAAAATACATGATAGAACATCTTTTGATTGTGGCGATAAAACACCTAATAACTACTTGAAAGTAATATTCAATCAACATCATAAAAAAGATTTAGCACGTATTTTTGTATTAACAAGTGAAATCGAACCTACAAAATTAAAGGATCTATTTTATTAATTGATGCTGTAAGAAAAGCAATAAATTCATCAGGTAATATTCCAATACCTATGATTATCGTAGGTGCAAAGCATGATATTGCAAAAAATCTGTATCAAGGATTAGGTTTTTTCTTCATTTAGCCAAAATGCATATCGTTTATTTATGACTATGGCGAATGCTAAAGCGGTAATAAGTCTAGTTGATAATGAATAAATTAATTATAAAGAGACTAGCTTATTTTATTAAAACAATAAGTTAGTCTCTTTTGTTTATCCCATTTCTTTCTTAACAAATGATTGTTGTTTAAACGGCAACACCATTTGCCAAAAAGGGCGTTTCTCTTTTTGTATTGAGAATAATTTAGCCACTCTATTGGCAATAATTTCCAATGAAAAACAGAGAATAAAATAGATAAAAGCAACGAATAGAAAAACTTCCATTGGATAAACCATACTACGGTTATTAACTTGGGTCGCCAAGAAAGAAAGTTCACCCACACCCACTACATAAGCTAGAGAAGTATCTTTAATCAAGGCTATCCACTGATTAATAAACGAAGGTACCATCATGCGTAATGCTTGTGGTAATACGATATACCACAACACTTGCCAGCGATTAAAACCTAACGATAATCCTGCTTGCCATTGCCCTTTTCCAATCGCCAAAATACCTGCTTTAACGCCATGCGCAATATAAGACGATGTAATTAAAGCTAACGCACAAATTACCGTGGTGATTTCAGGTATTTCCATCCCTAATACAACAGGCAATAAAAAATAGACCCAAAATATCAACATAATGACGGGAATTGCACGGAAAAAACCTAAAAAAGCCGCAAAAAGGTTAACCCAGCCCCCCCTAAGCATAGCCAAAGCAATGCCACCTAATGTACCCAAAATAATTGATGCAATACCTGCAATGATACTGATAAAGATGGTCAGTGTTGCACCTTCTAAAGGTCCGTCAGGATAAGCACCAAAGAGTAAGTACTGCCAGTTATCAGCAATAACAGTAAAGTCCATATTAATACCCTTGTGCTAGTTTACGTTGCTGATGCCATTGTCCCCAAGCTTCCATCAATGCGATTGCTGCAATATAGAGAACCGTTGCAACACCAAAGGCTTCAAAGGTGCGTAAAGACTCTGTTTCGACTTGTCTTGATGCGTAAGAAAGCTCCGCAACACCAATAGCCATAGTCAGTGATGAGTTTTTTATCACATTCATGTATTGGCCCAATAAAGGGGGCAGAGCAATACGAAAGGCTTGGGGTAAAATCACATAACGCATAGATTGCCATTGCGTTAGACCTAATGCTAAAGAGGCATACTTTTGCCCTTGTTTAACACCTTGAATTCCGGCTCTTAGCTCTTCGGCAATAAATGGCGTTGAGTAAAATGTCAGACCCACAATGCCCGCTAAAAACTCAAAAGAAGGCCAAGAAAGCGTTACACCTAAAAATGCAATCTCATGAGGGGTGTTTAACCATATCATGGCGCTTTGTGGCAAAATTTCGCCTGATGCGAAATACCAAAAGAATAACTGTACTAACAGCGGAGTGTTACGAAACAGTGAAGTATAAGCCGTGGCTAACCAGCGTAATGGTGCAAAAGCGCTATCTCTTGCAGCACTAAGGGCAAAGCTCATTAATGTTGCAATGACAATAGTCCAAAAAGAGATAAGCAAGGTGATTAGAAAACCACTCCAGAGCCAACTTAAATAGTGTGGCTCAAGAAGGTAATGTGAAAGAAATTGCTCAAACATATAATAGGCCTATTGTAGACACCAAACCCCGCAAAGGCGGGGTAGGTGTTTTAATAAAGGAATAACTTTGTTTTGATGAAAGAAGAAAGTTATTACACTTTAAAGATCAAGATTGTGGTGTTTGCTCTGATAGTGGGGCAAATTTAAAATCACCACGAGGTTGAGCCGATTTTGTTTCAGGGCCAAACCAACGATTGTAGATCTCGTCTGCTTTACCTTCTTTTTCCAATCTTAATAGGGTGTTATTGATTTCGTTAATTAAACGCTCTTCACCTTTAGCTGCTGCAACTGCTTGATATTCACGGGTGATGCTAAATGATGACACTTCAAAATCGGCTTTAATGGCATCAGGAAGATTTGCTAATAAACCCACTAATTTCGCATCGTCTTGTGTGATGGCTTGTACGTTACCGTTACGTAATGCAGCGAAGGCCAGTGGTGTATCGTCATAAGAGATAACTTTGGTGTCAGGATAGCGTTCACGTAATGTGATTTCTTGAACGGTACCTTTATCAGCCCCAATACGCAGTGAGTGAATTTGTTCTGGGTTGGTTAAAACCCCTTTACGTGCAATAAATTTTTGTCCAGTTGCAAAGTAAGGAACAGAGAAATCGACTTGTTTAGCTCGTTCATCGGTAATGGTGAAATTTGCAGCGATTAAATCAACTTTTTTAGAGCTTAAAAGTGGAATACGGTTTGCTGGGTTTGTTGGACGCAGTTCCAGTTTTACATCTAGATCTTTGGCGATCTCATTGGCGATATCTGCATCATAACCTGCGAGTTTTTTAGTTTGAGGATCAATAAACCCAAACGGAGGATTACTGTCAAAAATCGCGATACGTACTACACCTGCTTTTTTTATATCATCGAGCTTATCTGCTTTTGCAATACCAGAGAAAAGTACAGAGCTTGCAATTAATGCGGTTGCCAAGACACGTAATTTCATTATTCACCCCAAAGAAAAGAATTATCATCGTTATGTTGGATATCACGCTATCAAGTTGATCTAAGTTCATAAAATAATAAAAATTGATATGGATATGCTTTTAAGGAATAAGGTGAGAAAAAGTGTTGAGCTAGAATGGTATTAATTTATGAGTGAATAAAAAAACAGCGACATAAGCGTCGCTGTTTTGAAGAGAAGGAAAAGAGAGAAAAGTTTATTTAGAAGCGTTGCTGTCGTCACTTTTTGTTAGCATTTTTTCTACTTGGTCGCCCCCTAAATGGCGGAAATCATGACCTTTTACATAATAGAAAATAAACTCACAAATGTTCTGACAACGGTCGCCGATACGTTCAATTGAACGCGCACAAAATAGTGCTGTTAGTACACTAGGAATGGTGCGAGGATCTTCCATCATATAAGTCATTAATTGACGGACGATACCTTCATATTCGTTATCAATTTTAGCGTCTTCACGGTAGATGCGCACTGCTTCATCCAAGTCCATACGCGCAAACGCATCAAGAACATCGTGAAGCATTTGTATAGCGTGTTGACCTAAAGATTCTAAGCTCACGAGCAGTGGTTGATGCTGGTGTGAAAACTTTTCAAGTGCGGTTTTACAGATTTTTTCAGCAACATCACCAATTCGTTCTAGCTCAGCGATCGTTTTTGATATCGCCATAATTAAACGTAAGTCACTCGCTGTTGGCTGGCGTTTAGCAATAATTCGCATACACGCATCATCAATAGCGACTTCCATCATATTGACGTTATGGTCACCTTGAATAACTTCGTTTGCCAATGCTTGGTCTTGATTATGCATTGCCATAACAGCTTTTTTCAGTTGCTCTTCAACAAGCCCACCCATAACCATCAGCTCAGTACGGATATGCTCTAACTCAGCATTAAATTGACCAGAAATATGCTTATTGTGATTTAAATTATCCATTTATTGCCTCGTTATCAGCCATAACGCCCAGTGATGTAATCTTCAGTTTGTTTTTTCGCAGGACGCGTAAATAACGTATCCGTATCGCTAAATTCAATTAACTCACCTAAATACATAAATGCAGTGTAATCAGAACAACGTGCTGCTTGTTGCATGTTATGTGTCACGATAACTACGGTATATTCTGATTTGAGTTCGCTGATAAGTTCTTCAATACGACCTGTTGAAATTGGATCAAGTGCCGAACAAGGCTCATCAAGCAATAACACTTCAGGGCGAATAGCGATACCGCGTGCAATACATAAACGCTGTTGCTGACCGCCAGATAGACTATATCCACTTTGATGTAATTTATCTTTGGTTTCGTTCCATAATGCGGCTTTAGTCAAAGCCCACTGCACACGTTCGTCCATATCAGCGCGAGATAACTTTTCGAATAAACGTACACCAAAAGCGATATTGTCATAAATTGACATCGGGAAAGGGGTTGGTTTTTGGAACACCATACCGACTTTGGCACGTAATAGCGCGATATCTTGCTTATCAGTCAAGATATTGTTGCCATCTAACAAAATTTCACCTTCTGCACGTTGTTCGCCATAAAGCTCATACATTTTATTAAAAGTACGCAGTAAGGTGGATTTACCACAGCCAGAAGGTCCGATAAAGGCGGTCACCTTATTTTTGGCAATATCTAAAGAGATATTTTTCAGCGCATGGAATTTACCGTAATAGAAGTTCAAATCACGAACTTGGATTTTATTTCCTGCGTTATCATTAGCCATAATCATTTAACGTTCTCTCTTGCTTAACTTACTGCGGTTAACCGTGCTTGCGTTTAGCAAATAGCACGCGCGCGATAATATTGATAAATAGAACACAGAGGGTGATAAGTAATACGCCAGCCCAGGCAAGCTCTTGCCATTCTGCGAAAGGACTCATGGCGAACTTAAAGATAGTCACTGGTAAGTTAGCTATCGGTTCGTTTAAGTCTGTGCTCCAGAATTGATTTGATAGTGAAGTAAATAACAGTGGTGCTGTTTCACCTGCAATACGTGCAATCGCTAATAAAACACCGGTAATAATGCCTGATACCGAGGCTTTTAAGGTGATTTTAGAGATCATCTTCCACTTTGGTGTACCTAGTGCGTAAGCAGCTTCACGTAAGCTATCAGGTACTAACTTCAACATATTTTCAGTAGTACGAATAACGATAGGAATTTGCAGTAACGCTAATGCGATAATTCCTGCCCATCCTGAAAAATGCTGCATCTGTGCGACAACAATGGTGTAGACAAAGAGCCCGACAACAATGGATGGCGCTGACAGCAATATATCGTTAATAAAACGTGTGGTTTCAGCAAGCCATGAACGACGACCATATTCAGCAAGATAAATCCCTGCAAGAATACCAAGTGGTGTTCCAATCACCGTTGCCCATAAAATCAATAATCCACTACCGACAATGGCGTTAGCTAATCCACCACCTTCCGTATTAGGTGGCGGAGTCATCTCTGTGAAAAGGGCTAATGACATACCATCAAAGCCTTTGGTGAAGGTGGAGAATAAAATCCACGTTAACCAAAAAAGACCAAATGCCATGGTTGAGACAGACAAAAACAGTGCGATACGGTTTTTTTGACGACGCCAAAGTTGGCGTTTATGGCGTACACGCAGTTCGCTTTCGGTTTGAACCTGTAATGAAGAAGAGGATATTTTAGACATATCAGCGCGCCCCTTCATTTTTTGATAAACGTAATGTCATAAACTTAGAAATCGCAAGGACGATAAAGGTGATGACAAACAGGATAAGCCCTAATTCCATTAATGCAGCGGTGTGTAATCCTGTCTCTGCTTCAGCAAATTCGTTCGCTAATGCTGAGGTGATACTGTTACCCGGCATAAACAGCGAGGCGGAGTCTAACTGGTAGGTATTACCGATGATAAAGGTTACTGCCATAGTTTCACCTAAGGCGCGTCCTAATCCCAACATCACACCACCGATAACGCCATTTCGGGTATAAGGTAGAACGATATTCCAAATCACTTCCCATGTTGTACAGCCAATGCCGTAGGCAGACTCTTTCATCATAACAGGCGTTTGTTCAAACACATCACGCATAACAGAAGCGATATAAGGAATAATCATGATAGCGAGGATCACACCCGCCGCTAAGATACCGATACCAAAAGCAGGGCCAGAGAAAAGCTCACCAACGATAGGAATGGAAGAAAGCACATTGCCTACGGGTTCTTGGAAATAGGTTGCAAAAAGCGGCGCGAAGACAAACAGCCCCCACATACCATAAACAATACTAGGAATAGCTGCGAGTAACTCAATAGCAATACCTAACGGGCGTTTTAACCAGTTAGGGGCTAATTCAGTTAAGAAAAGAGCGATACCAAAACTGACAGGAACGGCAATAACCAGCGCGATGATTGACGTTACAATGGTGCCGTAAATAGGCACTAATGCACCGAATTCCTGCGCAGGAGGATCCCATTCTTTTGTCCATAAGAACGAAAAGCCAAATTGTTGAATACTTGGCCATGAAGCGAAAATCAGTGAAACAATGATACCTGTTAAAAGTAAAAGTGTAATCAACGCAGCTGTACGAACCAGTGCGCTGAAAATAACGTCCCCTCGTTTACTAGGGGCCTTTATTACCGTTGTATGCTCGGCCATAAAGCCTCTTTTAATTTATTACCCCCTGTTTAGCAGGGGGTGAACGTTAACTTATCTCTTAATGGTTACCGGTTTTATTAGTAAATCGGTTTACCATTACTGTCTTTAATGCTTGTTTTCCATGCGGCACGAATTTGTTCTACAACTTCGACAGGTAATACGGCGTAATCTAGATTTTTCGCTTCTTGATTACCTTTGTCGTAAGCCCAGTTGAAGAAATTCAGTACTTCTTTACCTTTTTCTGCATTTTGCTGTTTTTGATGCACTAAGATAAAGGTAGTTGAAGTAATCGGCCATGCATTTTCACCTTTCTGGTTAGTTAGGTCTTGTGCAAAGCTTTTGCTCCAATCAATTTTTCTTGCTGCGGCACTAAAGCTATCTGCTGTTGGTGCAATTACTTCGCCGTCAGCGGTGACTAATTTAGTATAAGCAAGGTTGTTTTGTTTCGCATAAGCATATTCAACATAACCAATTGAACCCGGTACACGTTGAACGAATGCAGCGATACCATCATTACCTTTTCCACCTAAGCCTGTCGGCCACTTAACAGTCGAGCCAGCGCCGACTTTATCTTTCCATGCGCTATTTACTTTTGATAAGTAGCTAGTGAAAACGAAAGATGTTCCTGAACCATCAGCACGGCGAATAACCGCGATATTCTGGTCTGGTAATTTTACGCCCGGATTGAGTTTGCTAATGGCAGGATCATTCCATTTTTGGATCTTACCTAGATAGATATTACCGATAGTATCGCCGTCTAAGGTCAGTTCACCTGATTTGATACCAGGAATATTGACTGCCATAACAACGCCACCAATTACGGTAGGAAATTGGAATAAACCATCAGCTTGTAATTTTTCGTCTGTTAATGGTGCATCAGAAGCACCAAAATCAACAGTATTTGCATTGATTTGTTTAACACCACCAGAGGATCCAATGCCTTGGTAGTTAATTTTGTTACCCGTTTCTTTCTGATAGGAATCTGCCCATTTAGCATAAACTGGGGCAGGGAACGTTGCGCCAGCACCAGTCAGCGAGGTCGTTGCCTGTGCAGAAAGAGCGGTCATTGAAAACGCAGCGGCAATGACACTAGTCAGGGTGGTACGCATCAGTTTCATAATCCCTCCTGTGGGATAGGTAGAATAATTTTCGACATCTATCAACTTCGGTTACGGTACGCACAGACAATAGGTCAGTTTGATGACAATTAAATGTCTTAATTGTGACAGTTTTATGACAAAGCAAAAAAATGATGAAATATTTATAGGAGGAGAGAAATTAGAATGGCAATGGCGTAATAAAAAAGCACTTCAATACTTGAAATAGAGAGGATTAATCATCCTCATCTTCACGTTCTTTTAATGGGAAATTCGCTCGAATCAATAATCCACCTTTAATGCTATCATCAAGCTCAACATAACCACCATGAGCATCCATAATACGGCGAATAATGGATAAACCTAAACCCGCACCTGTTGAGCTACGCGCTTGTTCACCTTGAACAAAAGGTTGGAAAAGACGTTGTCTATCTTCTTGTGGGATACCGGGGCCATCATCTTCAACTTGGAACCAAGCATATTCTTCATTTTTTCCACTTGAAACGCTTATCCAGCCATTGCCATAGCGAGTGGCATTCACAACCATATTGGCAAGTGCTCGTTTTACAGCAATGGGGTTAGCTGTGATATTAATGGGCTCAGGATGAAGATGTTCTTCGCTGATTTTTCCCGAATTAGATTCGGCTGAAATGACTTCTTGTAATAAGTTATTCATATTACATAGTTCTAAAGACATCTCTTTACCTGTGCGCATATAGTCTAAGAATTGCCCAATAATGGCATCACAATCTTCAATATCTTTATTGATAGAGTCTGCGAGGTAGCTATCTTCGGGACTCATCATTTCAGTTGCCAGACGAATTCGAGTCAATGGCGTACGCAAATCATGGCTGACACCTGCCATAACGAGTGTTCTATCATTATCTAATGAGCGAATTCCTGATGACATCTGGTTAAAGGCACGAATAATTGAGCGCATTTCAGAAGAGCCAGATTCAGGAATAGGAGGAGGAATAACCCCTTTTCCAATGCGGCGAGCTGCATATTCCACTTCATTTAGTGGGCGATTTTGAAAACGACTATAGAGCCAGAAAAAAGCGACAACGATAATAATAAAAATAATCGCTTGTCGATAAACAGGGAGTAAGAAATTTTGCCCTAACTCAGTCAACGGAACACGTATCCAAAGCGAGGGAGACATATGCGTATTGACCCATAAAACTGGGTATTCCAGTGTATTCTCGATCCAAATTTCGGTTTTTCCCCCCAGATATTCAGCCATCTGCTCACTTAACTCATCATCTATTTTTGCCCAATAAAGCCCTTCTTCAAGTGCTGCTTTTTTATCAAAGAAAGAAATGCCTAATTCGTTATAGATTTTATTGCGTAAAGCAGGGGAAATTTTTAGCGGGGTGCCATCAACGAGGATTAATTCTTCAGGCATCAAAGTGCGTATTTCATACGCTAATACTTTATTAAATTGCTGAAGGCTTGGCCCAACAATAAGGTGCTGTACAACGATATAACTGGCTATCAAGCTAAAAAAAAGTAGCGAGATAACCAGAAATAACGAACGTGTCAGTTTATTGTGAGGGGAAAGCCTCAGCCTTCTCATTGAGCGCTGGTTCCATCAGGAACAAAGACGTAACCAAGACCCCAAACCGTTTGAATGTAACGAGGGTGTGTTGGATCTTCTTCAATCATGCGACGTAAACGAGAGATTTGAACGTCAATTGAACGTTCCATAGCACTGTATTCGCGTCCACGAGCAAGGCTCATTAATTTGTCACGAGAAAGTGGTTCACGAGGGTGCGATACCAGCACTTTCAATACAGCAAATTCACCACTAGTCAGAGGCATATGCTCTTCTTCGTGGAACATTTCGCGTGTACCAAGGTTCAGCTTGAACTTACCAAAAGAGATAATGGCGTTATCTTGTGAAGGTGCGCCCGGTAATTCATTTGCTTGGCGACGAAGAACGGCGCGAATACGTGCCAGTAGTTCTCTTGGGTTAAATGGTTTTGAGATGTAATCATCAGCACCAATTTCAAGCCCAACAATTCTATCAACCTCTTCCCCTTTCGCAGTTACCATAATAATAGGGATAGGGTTATTTTGGCTTCTTAAGCGACGGCAAATAGATAGGCCATCTTCACCTGGAAGCATTAAATCGAGCACAATAAGATGGATAGATTCGCGAGTGAGCAGACGATCCATCTGATCGGCGTTTGCAGCAGTACGGATTTGAAAACCCTGCTCTGTCAAATAGCGCTCTAAGAGTGAACGCAGACGTAAATCATCATCCACGATTAGCACTTTATAACTTTCTTGCATTTTTTTAAGCTCCCGAAGTGCAAATGCTTTTATTAGCGAATTCTATCATCGATAAGAATATTAAACCAAAACCAAAGAATAAATGTTAATAATTTATAGATAAAACTTGTTCATTGACTTTAGGGAAGGACATAAAACTATTTATTTGTCTTATTCCGAATGATATTTGATAGATAATACGCAGTAATTAACTTCACCACCTGGTGTTTGCACACTGATTTCATCATCAACTTGTTTACCAATAAGCGCTCTGGCAACAGGGGAATCAATAGAAATCCACTGTTTTGCTGGATCAAACTCATCGGGACCCACAAGCCTAAAGGTTTTGACGTTTTCGTCATCATCTTCAAGTGTGACCCAAGCACCAAAATAGATTTTTCCTTCTTGGCGAGGATCAGGATCAACGATTTTTAATTCATCAAGGCGTTTTGATAAAAAACGAACACGTCTATCAATTTCACGTAATCGCTTCTTTCCATAAATATATTCAGCATTTTCTGAACGGTCACCTTGTGCTGCTGCTTCTGAAACCGATTGTGTAACACGCGGTCGCTCTTCTTTCCAAAGATATTTTAGCTCTTTGTCTAAGGCATACCAGCCATCACGAGTAATATAGTTACTTTTTGCCATTACGAATAAAAACTATCATCAACATTGAATTTCATAAAGGTACTATAGCGTGAATGTTAAAATAATCTGTTAATTTCCTCATAATTGTCGAGCTAGATGGGAAATTTGCCAAATTTTTTTAGTGCTCTGCGTGTATAATAGCCATCTTTTTTAACTATTCCTCTCGGTAGGTAAATATTTTATGAATGAATCATTAAGCCGAATTATTGCAGATGAGCTCTCGGTTAAGCCCCAGCAAGTCCTTTCGGCCATAACGTTACTGGATGAAGGGAATACGGTGCCATTTATTGCCCGTTATCGTAAAGAGGTCACAGGCGGATTAGACGATACGCAATTACGTCAATTAGAAACTCGCCTCGGTTACCTACGGGAACTCAACGATCGCCGCCAAACAATTTTAAAATCAATTGAAGAACAAGGAAAGCTGACGCCCGAATTGCACTCTTCAATTAATGAAACTCAAAGTAAAACAGAGCTCGAAGATCTCTATCTTCCTTATAAGCCTAAGCGCCGTACTCGTGGTCAGATTGCGATTGAAAATGGATTAGAACCCTTAGCGGATTTACTGTGGAATGAACCACAAAATAATCCAGAAGAAGTGGCAACCGCTTATATCAACACAGAAAAAGGTGTTGTTGATACGAAGGCTGCTTTAGATGGTGCGCGTTACATTTTAATGGAGCGTTTTTCAGAAGATGCTGGATTATTGGCAAAAGTTCGTCAATATTTATGGAGGAATGCGCATCTTGTTGCCAAAGTGATTGAAGGAAAAGAAGCCGAAGGAGCGAAATTTAGTGATTATTTTGATCATCATGAGCCTATCGCGAATGTTCCTTCTCACCGCGCATTAGCTATGTTTCGTGGTCGAAATGAAGGGATCCTTCAATTATCACTCAATCCAGATCCACAATTTGAAGAAGCGCCTAAAGAGAGCTACGGTGAACAACTGGTCACGGAACATTTAGGATTACGTTTAAATAATCAACCTGCTGATAGCTGGCGTAAAGCTGTTGTTAGTTGGACTTGGCGCATTAAAGTTTTAATGCATATTGAAACAGAATTGATGAGCCAATTACGAGAAAAAGCGGAAGAAGAAGCGATTAATGTTTTTGCTCGTAATCTTAATGATCTACTGATGGCGGCTCCTGCTGGTATGCGTGCCACAATGGGGCTTGATCCTGGTTTACGCACCGGTGTTAAAGTTGCGATTGTTGATAGCACTGGTAAATTAATTGCCACAGATACCATTTATCCACATACAGGGCAAGCTGATAAAGCGTCGGCAAGTGTAGCTGCGTTATGTATTAAGCATAATGTTGAACTGGTGGCGATTGGTAATGGTACAGCATCTCGTGAAACAGAGCGCTTTTTCGCTGAAACAGTAAAACGTTACCCAGAAGTTAAAGCGCAGAAAGTGATTGTCAGTGAAGCAGGTGCATCGGTGTATTCAGCATCAGAGCTTGCGGCCAATGAATTCCCTGATTTGGATGTTTCTATCCGTGGTGCGGTTTCTATCGCGCGCCGCTTACAAGATCCGTTGGCTGAACTTGTGAAAATTGATCCTAAATCGATTGGGGTTGGCCAATATCAGCACGATGTTAGTCAAACATTATTAGCGAGAAAACTTGATACAGTCGTTGAAGACTGTGTGAATGGTGTTGGTGTTGATTTAAATACAGCATCAGTGCCGTTATTAACGCGTGTTGCTGGGCTTAGCCAATCTATTGCTCAAAATATTATTAGCTGGCGTGATGAAAACGGTCGTTTTGTTGATAGAAAACAGCTGCTTAAAGTGGCACGCTTAGGGCCGAAAGCCTTTGAGCAATGCGCCGGTTTCTTACGTATTCGTGATGGTAAAAATCCGCTAGATGCCTCAACGGTTCACCCTGAAGCATACCCAGTAGTTGAAAATATCCTGCAATCTACACATCAAAAAATTGATGATTTGATGGGCAATAGCGCCCTAATTTCACAAGTAGATGCTAGAGCATTTATTACAGAGCAATTTGGTTTACCAACAATTAATGACATCTTAAAAGAGTTAGCAAAACCAGGGCGTGACCCTCGTCCAGAGTTTAAAACTGCAACCTTTGCTGAAGGTGTTGAAACAATGAATGATTTAGTCAGTGGCATGATCCTTGAAGGAACTGTGACTAACGTGACTAATTTCGGTGCATTCGTTGATATTGGTGTACATCAAGATGGCTTGGTTCATATCTCTTCTTTAGCCGACCGATTTATTGAAGATCCGCATACTGTGGTGAAAACGGGCGATATTGTTAAAGTTAAAGTTCTAGAGGTTGATTTAGCTCGTAAGCGCATTGCACTGACTATGCGTTTAGATGAAGTCGCAGGTGATAGTGATAAAAAACAATCATCATCAAATAACACGAATTCATCTAGAAACAACAAAGGACAGAAACCAGCTCGTAATAGCCGCCAGCCAATAAATAATGGTAATAATGCGGGAAATAGTGCAATGGGTGACGCTTTAGCTGCGGCATTTGGAAAAAAACGCTAAGAGCGTATTTATTGCTACCGTATTCGTCGGTAAAAAGAGTGAAAATAATGAGCGTGATGTAACCAATATTGGTTATATCACGTTTTTTATTATGGGCTTTAGCCAGTTTAAGTCGCGTCAGCGTCTTAAATATAAAACCACCCGCTATGCGGGTGGGTATTAAAGGTTATACCAAGAAAAACACCTTTCCGTTACGATATAGATGTTCAAGCTAATATTCGTAACTTAAATAAGGAAAGGTGTTTATGGGCATTAAAGCACAAAGCTCAGCACATACAAAGTGGCTGTGTAAATACCATATCGTCTTTTCGCCGAAATATAGACGGAAAGTAATTTTTAATAAAATTCGTTCAAGTATAGGTGAAATCCTTCGAGGCCTTTGTAAATATAAAGGTGTAGAAATAATCGAAGGGCACCTTATGCCAGATCATGTTCATATGTTAGTGAGTATTCCACCGAAGATATGCGTATCAAGCTTCATGGGATATTTGAAAGATAAAAGTTCGTTGATGATCTTTGATAGACATGCCAATCTCAAATATAAATTTGGCAACAGAAAGTTTTGGGCGGAAGGGTTCTATGTCACAACAGTTGGACTCAATGAAGCCACAATTCAAAAGTATATCAGAGAGCAAGAAAAGTCGAATTTAATCTCGGATAAATTGAGCAATAAAGAATATGAAAACCCCTTCAAGGGGTAAGCCAAAGTAGCAAAGACACTGAGCTTGAACGAAGAGAAAG